>JAAYPJ010000082.1 GCA_012519835.1 Clostridiales bacterium
AAGACTTATATTTATCAGGGAATCCTTTATTTTATGTTTTTACCCCATAAGGCCATGGTGATGCTGGATGCCATATTCAGAACACTGTATAGAGTATTTATTTCAAAAAAAAATCTGTTGGAATGGACCACGGCTTTTGATATGGAAAAAAAACTCGAAAACGATATTTTGAGTTATTTCAGAAGGATGAAAGAAAACATCATCTCGCCTTTATTACTGGTGGCCCTCACTTATATATTCAGACCTGATAATTTAGTTCTGTCCGGGATAATCGGATTGTTGTGGATAGGGGGCCCTGTGGTTGCCTATTTTATCAGTAAAGAAGACCGGCAAACCATGGAAGTTAAACAGGAAGATATAAAATTTCTTGTAGACGTCGGAAAACAAATTTGGGAGTATTATAAAACGTTTACAAACAGCAAGAATAATTATTTGCCACCGGATAACTTTCAAGAGTATCCTTATAACGGAGTGATTAACAGGACCTCTCCTACCAACATAGGATTTTATCTTATGTCAATACTTTCCAGCAGAGATTTGGGATTTATAACTACTCCGGAAATGGTGGACTTAGTTGAGTTAACTATAGGAACCTTAGAGAAGATGGAGAAGTGGGAAGGTCACTTATATAACTGGTATGATACGGAAACACTGGAATCTTTAAGGCCCATATTTGTTTCTACGGTGGACAGCGGTAATTTTGTATCTTATCTGATAGTACTCAAAGAGGGATTGAAGGAATATCTTGACGAACTTTCGGCGGAGGATGGGGACGCACGGAGTTTAATAGTCAGAATTGAAAATCTGATAGATAATACTAAATTTGCACCGTTATATGATGAGGATAAAGGATTGTTTCACATCGGATACAATGTAGGAGAAGACAGGGTGTTAAATAGTTATTATGATCTTTTGGCCTCTGAGGCCAGAACAGCGAGCTATATAGCCATTTCCAGAAGGGAAGTACCTTTAAAACATTGGAGAAATCTAGGAAGGCCGTTGGTTATGGACGAGGGATATATTTCTCTCGCATCCTGGTCAGGCACAATGTTTGAATACCTTATGCCTTCCTTGATATTAAAGAATTACAGGAACACCTTATTGGACGAAACCTATAAAACATCTATAAGAATGCAAAAAAATTATGGAAGTTCCAAGGATGTGCCTTGGGGTATTTCCGAGTCCGGCTTTTTTGCGTTTGACCGTCAATTCCATTATCAATATAAAGCATTTGGCGTACCGGCGTTGGGATTTAAAAGAGGGTTAAGGGATGAACTGGTGATATCACCCTATTCCACATTTTTGGCCTTGAAGTTTGACCACGAGGAGGTACTTGAAAATATAAAAAGGCTTGAAGAAGAAGGATTAAGAGGTCCTTATGGATTTTATGAAGCTGTGGATTATACCCTGAACAGACTTCCGGCTCATTTGGACAAGGGCATTGTCAAGTCCTATATGAGCCACCATCAAGGCATGATATTTGCCTCTATAAACAACTTTGTCAATAGAGATATATTGATAGACAGATTTCATAGGGACCCGCAAATGAAATGCGGTGAATTCCTTTTACAAGAGAGGGTGCCTGTAAGACCGGTAATATCAAAAGAAAGGGAGAATCTGACAGAGATAGACACAATAAGAAGGAGGGAGGAGATATGGGACAGAAGGGTATACACGAAGGAAGATATGGAGGATATCAAGTGCCATCTTTTGACATCCGGTACATATACTTTAATGATAACAAACAGAGGAGAGGGTTTTTCTAAAGATGGGGATCTGTTTATCAACAGGTGGCGAAAAGATTACCTGGCAAAACCTTATGGACAATTTATATATATAAAAGATTTAGGAAATCATGAGTTATGGTCCACAACCCATGCACCTGTTTATAAGGAGCCGGAATTGTACAGGGTAGAATTTTCTACCTATAAGGCCAGCTTCTATAGAAAAGACGGGAGTATAGAAACCGAAATGGATGTGTTTTTATTACCTGAAGAATTGGGAGAAATCAGGAGGGTGAGATTGATAAATAACGGGGATGAAGAGGTGCTGCTCAAAACCGTAAGTTACTTTGAGGTAGTAGGGGAAAGTTTAGAATCAGATCTTGCCCATCCCGCATTTAACAACCTGTTTATAAGGATAGAAGCGATGGAGGAACAAGAAGGCTTATTAGCTTACAGGAGAAAAAGGGGTGAGGGTAAGAGAGATAGTTGGATTCTGCATGGAGTCAGGTCCTTTGGGGATAACACCGATAAGTTTCAGTATGAAACCAACAGGGCAAATTTTATAGGCAGGGGTAACGGGCTAGAGGGGCCTAAAGCATTGTTTTCCAGGGGGCTCACCAATACTGTAGGGGTAGTTCTGGACCCTATAATGAGCATAGGTAAAAAGGTAAAAATACAACCAAAAGAACAAGTGGAAATATACTATATAACAGCCGTAACCCGTGATAAAAATGATGCGATAGATATATTGAATAAATACAGTGATATAAACAGTATAAGGATAGCAGAAGAATTGTCTAATACCAAATCCAAGACCGAGATTGGGTATTTAAACCTGAACCGTTCTAACATCAAGCTCTATGAAAACCTGCTACCCCATCTGTTTTATGCCAAGGAAAATAACAAAAACAAGTATGCCGGCATATTGAAAAAAAACGAAAGAGGGCAAGAAGGGCTCTGGGCCCACGGAATTTCCGGGGACAACCCTATAGTTCTGGTTACTATAAAATCTGTGGAAGGAATAAAAAATTTAATAGAACTTATAAATGCCCATGAGTATTGGTCTTACAAAGGATTGATTGTGGACATGGTTATACTGAATGAGGATGAGTCTATATATTATCAACCTTTGCATGAAAATATAAAAGAGGTAGTAAGTGAAAAGAGGGGGAATGCAATAGATTACCATGGCGGAATATTTATTAAGAACAGGAATGTCCTGGAAGATGAGGACAGATTGCTTCTGTATAAATGGGCCAGGTTTATTGTAAATGCCGAAGAAGGTTTTATTGATAAAAAAGACAGGGAAGACTATATCCCGTATAAGGAATTTAGCAAAACAGGAAATACGGAGTGTTCAGGGCATGATTTGTCACATGATTCATTGCATGATATATCCTTACATATGGACTACTTCAATGGATATGGAGGGTTTTCAAAGGATGGCAAAGAATATATTATTAGACTTACAGAAGATTTAAATACTCCTTTGCCTTGGATAAATGTTATTTCAAACAAGGAATTCGGATTTATTGTTACTGAATGGGGCACAGGCTTTACATGGGCAGACAATAGCAGAGAAAACAAACTGACTCCTTGGTACAATGACCCTATAGCTGATGTTCCGGGTGAAATAGTTTATATAAGGGATGATGATACAGGAGAAGTTTGGAACATAACACCCAGGCCTATCAGGGGGGAAAATGATTACATAACCACTCATGGATTGGGCTATAGTAAATTTAGTCAACAGGGTTATGGGTTGAAACAGAGCTTAACTCTGTTTACTCCTCTGGAAGACAGGATTAAAATTAACTTAATAAAATTAGAAAATAAGACCCGGGGAGAAAGGAGACTGACGTTATTTTATTACACCAGACCTGTTCTGGGTGTTACTGATGAGAAAACCGAAAATTTGTTAGAAACGGATATGAACGAAGATATATTTACGGTTAAAAATTCAACCAACACTGAATTTAAAAATAGTACTATATTTATAGGAACCTCGGAAAAAATAAAATCCTATACCGGAGATAGGATAGAGTTTATAGGTCACATCCCCAATTATGAAAAACCGGACGGTGTAAAAAGGGAAAAATTATCCGATACTGTAGGATTAGGATATAATCCCTGCTCCGCCATAGAGATAAAGGTTGATATACCTGCCAATAAGGAAAAAGAAATAGTGTTTTTGTTTGGGGAAGCAAAGGATCTTGAAGAAGGTTATTCGTTGATAAATAAATTCAGGGATATTGGTTTTTCGAAAAAGGCTCTTAAAGAAGTAAAGGAATTTTGGAATAAGACACTGGGCAAAGTTCAGGTAAAAACCCCTGATAATACAATGAACTATTTGATGAATTCCTGGCTGATGTACCAGAATATTGCATGCAGAATGTGGGGAAGGGCCGGATTTTACCAGGTAGGGGGAGCTTTCGGGGCAAGGGATCAGATGCAAGATGTGACAAATGCTCTTTATCACGTGCCTGAGGAAGCAAGGGAACAGATAATAAGAAATTGTAGGCACCAATATATAGAAGGAGACATTCAGCATTGGTGGCATCCTATCCATGGGAGCGAAGTCCATAAGGGTGTCAGGAGCAGGTATTCGGACGACCGATTATGGTTACCTCTGGGGGTAGCCGAATATATTTCGGTAACGGGAGATAACGGAATCTTATATGAGGAGGTCCCTTTCATAGAAAGTCCGGTTCTGGGGGAAACAGAGCATGAAAGATATGAGGTTCCATCCCAATCGGACGAAACAGGTACCGTATATGAACACTGCATAAGGGCTATTGAAATATCGTTAAATTTCGGGGAAAGAGGGCTACCCCTTATGGGTTCCGGGGATTGGAACGACGGAATGAACAAGATAGGACACGAAGGCAAAGGTGAGTCGGTATGGATGGGCTGGTTTTTAGGTAAAGTATTAAAGGAATTTATACCTGTTTGTGAAAAGATGAGGGACTTTGAAAGAGCAGAAAGGTATAAGGGAATCATGTCGGGATTAAAGGAATCCATAGAGAATAATGCGTGGGACGGAGAATGGTACAAAAGAGCCTTTTTTGATGACGGCACACCTATAGGTTCGAAGGAAAGCAGGGAATGTATTATAGATTCCTTAGCCCAGTCATGGTCTGTAATTTCTACACTGGGGGATGTAAAAAGGTCAAAAATTGCCTTGAAATCGGCGGAAGATTATTTGGTGAATGAAGAAGAAGGCATAGTCGCTCTACTTACACCGCCCTTTGATGACACGGATCTGGATCCGGGATATATAAAGTCCTATGTTCCCGGGGTACGTGAGAATGGAGGACAGTACACCCATGCGGCCGCCTGGCTTATCATGGCCTTTGCCATGTTGGGTGAGGGGAACAAGGCTTATAATCTGTTCAGATTGATAAACCCGATAAATCATTCGAGATCCTTGATAGAATGTGCAAAATACAAGGCAGAGCCCTATGTAGCGGCTGCCGATGTATACACAAATCCCCAACATCTGGGAAGGGGTGGTTGGACCTGGTACACCGGCTCTGCAGGATGGATGTATAGAGTGGGGCTGGAAAACATACTGGGATTTAGGATAAAGAAGGATAAGTTGTTTATAAATCCATGTATACCTAGGGATTGGGAGAGATATGAAATCAGATATATTTACGGGAACACTGTATACAATATAGAAGTAAAAAATTTAGGAAAAGTGAATAGGGGGGTAAGTAAAATACTGGTGGACGGTGTAGTAACAAAGGGATATGTGAATTTGACAGATGATAAGGTGAACCACCTTGTTGTAGTAGAGCTTGGGCAGAAAACAGTAACAAGAGACAACACAAGCGATATGTCGTCTATTTGATTTTCCCTCCAATCCGGGATAACTATATCATTTTTTAGGTAAATGTATTATGATATAGTTAATCCTGGATTATTAATTAATATATAACAAAAAAACATATGAGGGTGGTTAAT
Organism: Clostridiales bacterium; assembly: GCA_012519835.1. Lineage (GTDB taxonomy): Bacteria > Bacillota > Clostridia > Peptostreptococcales > Natronincolaceae > JAAZJW01. The sequence continues at coordinate 5,691 of JAAYPJ010000082.1, forward strand.
ATGGGGAAGATATCTAACTTTTATATAATGCCTCATCCGCCAATCGTGGTTCCTGAAGTGGGAAGAGGCGAAGAGAGAAAAATTAAACAGACATATGATGCCTATAATGAAATAGCTGAGCAGATAGCGGCTATTAAACCTGACACAATAATAATAATTACACCGCATGGGCCTTTGTTTAGTAATGCAATTGCTGTATCCGCCGGGGAGAGTATATACGGAGATATGGGCAGATTTAATGCTCCTGAAGTACAGTCAGATCTGCAGATAGATATATCCTTGGTGGAAGAGATAGTCAATTATTCAAGGGAAGACAATATTTTAGCTGCAAAAATAACAGAAGATAACGCCGAAAAATATAATGTCAAATATGAGCTGGATCATGGTGCTCTGATACCCTTATATTTTATAAACAAAAAATTTTCAGATTATAAAATAATTCATATAACCTATGGAATGTTACCCAAAATCAAACTTTATGAATTTGGGATGAATATAAAAAAAGCTGTGGAGGATAGCAATGTAAATGCAGTGCTTATTGCCAGCGGTGATTTATCACATAAGCTTTCTGAGGATGGGCCGTATGGGTATAGCCCTTATGGAGAGATATTTGATAAGGAAATTATATCACTTCTTGAAACCGGAGATGTTTTGGGGGTATTTAACATAGATCCCGTTATTATAGAAGAAGCCGGAGAGTGTGGGCTCAGATCGTTCTATATCATGTTGGGTGCAATGGAAGGATGTAGCATCAAGGGTAATCTTCTATCCTATGAAGGGACCTTTGGTGTAGGGTATTCAGTGATGGAGTTTATTTTAGAGAAGAGCGACAAAAGTGCTTATAATTTGTTATTGAAAGACATACAAAATAAAATTAAAACAAGGGTAAAGAATGCGGATCCACACGTAAGACTTGCATGTGAAAGCCTGACTAATTTTCTGATCAACGGTGATTACATGGATGTGCCCCCGTATGTGACAGATGAAATGAAAAATACAAAAAGGGGCGTATTTGTAACATTAAAGGAATTAGGTGCTTTAAGAGGATGTGTAGGCACATTTCTGCCGACTACTGAAAACGTATGTGAAGAAATCATTAAAAACGCTGTAAGTGCCGGGATATATGATTCAAGATTCTTACCTGTACAACTAGAAGAACTGGATAACATAGACTTTTCTGTAGATGTGCTTACGGAGCCACAAAAGGCTTCAATGGAGGAACTCGATCCTAAAAAATACGGTATAATAGTTAAAAGTGGACCTAAGCTGGGGCTACTGCTCCCTGATTTGGAAGGCGTAGACACTATAGAGGAACAAATCAATATTGCTCTCCAAAAGGGAGGCATATCTACCGATGAGGAATATACTATTGAAAAATTCGAGGTTATAAGGCATAGTTGACAATAGGTAACACCGAAATGGGGGTGATGTTTTGTTACATGATGCATTGTTTTTTGAAAAGCACGGGGATAGAGTAAAATGTTTATTGTGTCCTCATAATTGTATTATAGCCGAAGAACGGTTTGGGCTATGTTCTGTTAGAACAAACAAAGACGGCGTTTTAAAGACAATAAATTATGGGGAAATAACGGCGATGGCAATTGATCCTATAGAGAAAAAACCCCTCTATCATTTTAAACCCGGAAAAAATATATTATCTGTGGGAAGTTTCGGTTGCAATTTTTCTTGTGATTTTTGCCAAAATTACTCAATAGCCCAATATAAGGCGAATAGTAAATATTTACCCCCCGAGGAGCTGGTAAACAGATGTTTAGACTTAGAAAATAATATAGGTATAGCCTTTACATATAACGAACCCTCTATTTGGTATGAATACATATACGAAACCTCAAAACAGTTAAAAGAAACGGATCCGCATGCGGGTGTGGTTCTTGTTACCAACGGATATATTGAAACTGAACCGTTATTGGAACTCTTACCATACATAGACGCCATGAATATAGATTTAAAATCTTTTGAGCAGGGTTATTACAAGAAGGTATGTGGAGGGCAATTGGGGCCTGTATTAACAACCATTAAAAACGCTGTGGGGAAATGTCATATTGAAATAACTACCTTGTTAGTGAATGGTCTAAACGATTCTAAAGAAGAGGTAGAGCAAATTGCATCATATTTAGGTAATTTGGATAAAAATATTCCGTTACATCTATCCAGGTATTTTCCAAGTTATAAGATGGATAATCCTCCTACGAGGCTGGAAGTAATGCTGGAAAGTAGGGATATTGCAAAAAAACATTTAAATTATGTGTACCTTGGGAACATGGGTGATGTTGACACTTCAACCTATTGTCCCAAATGCGGGAGACTCTTAATAGAACGAAACAATTTTTTTGCAAACAGCCATATGGGCAGCAACATATGCCCGGGGTGCGGGTTCGATACAAGGATATTATTATAAAATAAATTAAAACAACATATATATTAAGTACAGAACAAACACGGTATTGAATATTTATTCAATACCGTGTATAATATTGCATTATATGATCGAATATAAAAAGTTATATCTACAGGCCCGAGAATAAAATAAACATATTATGTGGGGGGAAATTATATGAAGCATTTTATCAACTTTAAGAATTTGAAAGCGGATGAAATTAATGAAATTATTAAAAAAGCAACGGTTATAAAAAATAATCCCGGAAAATTTTCAAACGCACTGGAAGGAAAATTTCTTTACGAACTGTTTCAGAAGACCTCAACTCGCACGGCGTTGTCCTTCAGTATCGGGATGGAAGAGCTGGGGGGTAAATATTTCCTTCAAAAATGGGAAGATAGCAATTTCAAGGTGGGTGAAATTAGGGATGAAATCAGATATATAGGGTCCAATGTAGATATAATTATGGCCAGATTAAAATTCAACAAGGATATTAACGAGATGGCACACTACTCGCCTGTACCTGTTATCAATGGATGCTGCAACAAATATCATCCATGTCAGGTAATGGCTGACCTGTTGACAGTAAAGGAGATTTTTGATACGTTCGGTATCAAAATGTTGTATGTGGGTGTCTTAAATAATGTTTTAAATTCACTGATAGAGTCTTTGCCAAAACTTGGAGGGAAATTATTTGTACTTGCCCCGATAATCAACGGAGCATCCTTTGATCAAGAAATAATTGATTGTGCTGAAAAGACAGGCAATTTGTATCTGCTGGACTATACTGAATACACGGGAGATAGGCTTTTGGAACTGGTAAACGATATGGACATTATATATACAGACAGCTGGGTGGACATGGAGTTTTTCAACAACCCTGAATTTATAGATTTCAAAAATGAAAGAATTGAAAAAATGATGCCATTTCAATTAAATGGTAAATTATTGTCCGACAGTAAAGCAAAAATAATGCATGATATGCCGATTCACGCCGGATATGAAATCGGTAGGGATATGATTGAAAAAAATATTGAAATAATTTTACAGCAAGCCGAAAATAGAAAGCATGCACAAAAAGCCATATTGCTGTCCCTGTTGAATAACTAATGCGGCATGTAATGCGGCATGGGGACGTTTTGTTTGCCACACGAAAATGCGACATGTGTGTGGTATGGGTGTGGCAAACAAAACGTCCCCATGGCATAAAACGTCCCCATGGCATACACCAAAATACCATAAAATAAAATGTCGTATTATGAAGATATTATTGGGCGCTATAATTGCTAAATGGTTCTGATATGGTATAATATTGTTACTATTTAGTATGCAATTTATAATTCAAATTTATTTGGCTTAGAAAGAGAGGGACGGGCTTTGGATAAGGAAAGAATTGAAAAAGCGGTTAAAGAAATACTTTTTGCTGTGGGTGAGGATCCCGATAGAGAGGGACTCATAGACACACCTAGAAGAATTGCAAATATGTATGAGGAAATATTCTGCGGGCTCAATGTAGATCCGGGAGGTTGTTTAGAAATACATTTTCAGCAAGAAAAATATGAAGAATTGGTTTTGATAAAAGACATTCCATTTTACTCAGTTTGTGAACATCACTTGGTACCTTTTTTTGGAAAGGCGCATGTCGGATACTTGCCCAGAAATGGGAAACTAACAGGTTTAAGTAAATTAGCCAGGGTAGTGGACATCGTTTCCAAAAGGCCACAATTGCAGGAGAGGCTCACAACTATTGTAGCAGATACTATTCAAAAACAATTGGAACCCTATGGTGTTATTGTTGTTCTGGAAGCAGAACATATGTGTATGACTATGAGGGGAATCAAAAAGCCGGGATCAAAGACAATTACTTCGGCGGTCAGGGGTGTATTCGCTACAGATCCCAAATCAAGGTCTGAGGTTATGTCTATCATAAACAGTGAGGATTAGGGGGTATACAATAATGGGTAGGGGAACAGGTTTTTCTCAATATAATATCAATTTCGGACAGAGAACATATATTATGGGAATTGTAAATATTACTCCGGATTCTTTCTCCGACGGAGGAGATTTTTTTTCAACTGAAGTAGCGGTTGCCCATGCTAAAAAGATGATAGAGCAGGGGGCCGATATCATAGATATTGGAGGAGAATCATCGAGACCCGGTCATACCAGGATTTCCACGGAAGAAGAGTTGGAAAGGGTAATTCCTGTTATAGAAAGGATTGTCAAGGAGACTGACGCAATTATTTCATTGGACACCATAAGGTCGGAGGTAGCCGAAGAAGGCCTCAAACGTGGTGTTCATATTATCAACGATATATGGGGCCTACAGGAAGATAGCAGAATGGCGGAAGTTGTAGCCAGGTATGATGTCCCTATAATTATAATGCACAACAAGGAAGACACATATTATAAAGATGACATAATCGAGGAGATGAAGAGGTTTTTTAAAAAATCTATTCAAATCGCATTAGATGCCGGTATCAGTAGGGATAAAATTGTGCTGGATCCGGGCATCGGTTTCGGGAAGACAGCTGAACAAAATATTGTTGTAATAAGGCGTTTAGATGAGTTCAAAGAATTGGGGTATCCTATCTTGTTGGGTACTTCCAGAAAATCTACGTTAGGCAAAATATTGGGCACACCCCCGAAGGAGAGATTGGAGGGCACTTTAGCCACCACAGCAATAGGCATAATGCAGGGTGCAGACATTATCAGGGTTCATGATATAGAAGAAAATTTAAAGGTGGTTAAGGTGACTGATGTTATAGTTAGGGGGATTCCAATTGGATAAAATCCTTATGAATGGCATGATGTTTTACGGGTATCATGGGGTTTTGGAGGAAGAGAAGGAATTAGGCCAAAGGTTTATCGTCGATGTGATATTATATACTGATTTAAAAAAGGCGGGGAAAACTGATAATCTTGATTGTACAGTTAATTACAAAGAGGTATATGAAACAATAAAAAGGATTGTTGAAGACGAACGGTATAATCTATTAGAAGCCCTGGCTGAAAGAATATGTGAAGATATATTGCGTTTATTTGGCACAGTCCTGAAAGTTAATGTAAAAATAAAAAAACCGGAGACCCCTGTAGCAGGAATCTTCGATTATTTTGCCGTGCAGATTGAAAGAGAAAGGGATTATTTTAATGAATAAAATATACCTCAGCCTTGGCAGTAATATAGGAGATACCAAAGCGAATTTGGACAAGGCCGTAGAGTTGCTTAAGGAAAAAATTGAGGTTTTAAAACAATCGTCCTATTATAAAACAGAGCCTGTAGGGTATAAGGCCCAAGATTGGTTTTTAAACATTGTGCTGGAAGGGGAGACGGACCTGGGCCCTGAGGAGCTTTTAAAATTTACACAAGGCATTGAAAGCAAAATGAAGAGAATAAAAACTATACGTTTCGGTCCGCGTATAATAGATGTTGACATATTGTTGTATGGACAGATTCAACTTCAGACAGAGGACCTTATAATACCCCATCCCAGAATGTGTGAAAGGGCTTTTGTTATGGTGCCGTTATATGAAATTGCTCCTGATTTGATGATTGAGGGTAAAAAGATTAAAGAAATCATCGATGAATTGGAAGGGGAACAGGTTTATAAAAAGGATGATTGGAATGGAGAGGGTTAATTGTATATTAGGAGATTTCGATTTTCTCAGCCATATCGCCAAAACTGAAAAATTGGAGGAAAACAGAATTTTTTGTCGTCATGGCATGGATCATTTGTTAGATGTCTGTAGGATATCCTGGATTCTTAATCTGGAGGAGGGACTACTGATCGATAAGGAAAGGATTTATGCCGCGGCTTTATTGCACGATATTGGCAGGTGGGTAGAATATGAAACGGGACAGGATCATGCAATGGCAAGTGGGGAATTGGCGGAAGATATTTTGGACAGATGCGGTTTTTCCGGTAACGAAAAAGCCGATATTATAGAAGCCATAAAAAGTCATAGAAAAAAACAACATTCTACAGATTTAAGTAGGATTTTATATAAAGCAGATAAACTGTCCAGGCCTTGTTTTAATTGTGAGGCTATCAGTCAATGTAAAAGATTTCAACAGGGACAGAAACAAGCCTTATTATATTAAATAACATATAATTTAATTTTAAAAAACAGTCTGTTACTCAAACCGGCTTGAGGAATGGACTGTTTTTTTATTTTTGAAATATTATTCAAATAAGTTTGGGAAGTAAAATATAATATGTCGATCTATTTAAAAAACCTGATAAGACGTTGAAGTACACTGTCGTTTGAAGCAACATTGCCAGGCTTTTCCTGGAAGGCCAATATTTGTTTTTTATAATTCATTATTTTTTCTTCTAATAAGTCCAAGTCTATTTCGTAATCGCCGATGGACTCTATAAGTTTCTGTTTCTTTTCTTTTATCCCAAAAAGCTGTTTTTCCAAGGTATTATAATCCGAAAGCAGTTCATTCATTAAACCGCCGGGCCCTTTGGTATTATCCGCAGTGTTGTTTAATTTATCGAGGTCAATTATTATATTGTTGTTTTGTTCGATTTCACATGTTGTATAATTAACTTCTTGTGTTGATATATCCGCAAGGGGCTTTCCGAATTGACGTTCTATTTTGTCAACACTGGCCTCAGAATTTCGTGTTTGATTTAAAATTGATTGTGTTGGGGTGGGATCATTTCTCCCCCTGCTATCAAATAAGTCCACACCGATAATTTGTATTGTATCCTTAATGTTTCCATAAACATACTTTGCCACATAGTTACTATTTATTTGCGGGTTATCAAGGTATCGGATAATTTTGGGCTCTTCAATAACATAGGACCTGTCATCCGCTAAATCCGTCCAGGAATCCCCGAAATCGTTTGATATAAGCTCTGTAATTTTATCGTTTTGCCTACAATAAATTTTTAGGGTATTTGATTCCTGGATCAATACAGGAAAGAGATAATTCGAAATTTTGTTAGATAATGTCTGTGTATCGGACCATCTCGATTTTGTATCAATTATGTTACGTTTCTTTTTATATTTTAAAATAAAGTTATTTTGCTCTATTGTACACCAAAGTAAATGCAAGTTTTGTTTTTTGTCTATAAATATATATGGATGGGAATGTTCCTCGCGTAAATCAGTCACCAACTCACTTATTGTCCATATTTTTGTCAATATATCGAATTTGTTGTAGTATAGTTGGTGGTTGTTTTTATAAAACGCCCTGTATATTATATGAAAATTCTGTGAGCCATCAAAGGAGACCTGAAGAGGGCTGCTATATTTACCATGGATATAATTACTCACCACAATTCTGTTTACATTTTTTCCATTCCAATACATATGTTCAATGGTGGACAGGGTCTGGGTCAGCAAGCTTGTTTTTACGTAGAGAAGATGTATGTATTCGCTATTTATATGTAGTGTTAGATATTTATATATATTTGATTTTATATCAAGTTTAGAAACAACCCTATAATTCCAGTTATTATCTCCGCCTGTATAATGTCGTAATTCTTCTTCCAGGGTAATGCAGATTAAATGGATTCTTTCATGTTTATCCACAGCTACCGAGAAACTTATAATGTCGGAAAGCAATTTGTTACTATTGAGCAAGACATTATGGCCATTATAGGTATTATAATGTAATGATCTGTCATCATACAGGAAAAAATAGTATATTAAATTTTCGTTTAATCTGACTAAATATTGCCGGGGGGTTGTTAATTGCATGCGGTCCACGTCCTTTGAAAAGAATTTTGGAAACAATCACAAATATAAACCTATTCCATATTATGATACTACAGGCAAAATTATTAATGGATTTAAAATAAAAAAGGAGCAAGGGGGGGAAACCTATGTCGTCAAATCTTGATTCAAAGGGTGGTTCGCATCACCAGGATTTTAAAACCGCGTGCATTATTGTTGACAAGGTGTATTTTCAGTGCCAGCAAAGAGAATGTGTCGAAGATGTAAAAGTCAGAATTCCACACAGCTGTATACCCAAATTTGAATTTTTAGATATAACATTTAACCCGGGTGAAATTATCAGGGGCACACTGGTAATTACAGATATACAAAATAGACCATGCTTTAGGAGGGTGAGATTTAAAGTTAAGGTTACTTTTACAGTAAGGATTAAGAATACGGCAACGGGGGCTATTGAAATTATTTCCGGGGAACTGCCACCAATTCAGAAGGATATAGTTTTATATATACCGGCAGCAAGGGACGAATTTACATTTAAAATTGTAGTAGAGACCCTGTCTAAGTCGTTGACTGAACCGGTATTTGATGACGGAGTCCTAATATTTACTATTGGGGTGTTTATGATCACAAAAGTAGTTGGCAAAGTGCAACTGCTTATCCCGGAGTATGGATTTTGTCCTGTTCCGCTTGAATGTGAGGACTTCCAACCTGATGAAATATGCGATGAATTTGAATGTGCAGATTTTCCGGAATTTTTCCCGGAACAGCTCAAGTATAAACCGCCCAAAGATGGCGAAGCATGATCAGTTTTATAAGGAAACGATAAAAGCTACCATCATGGTAGCTTTTATCAAAAACATATGTATTATTTTTTAATAAACATCTGGGTGTAATACCCGCCATGGATACCGATACCGATATGGGTATATATAGGATTCAAGATATTATCTTTATGCCCCTGGGATTTCATGAATGCATTGTGGGCGGCAGCAACACTGCTGTTTTTTGCTATATTTTCCGCCGCACCTTTATACTTAATCCCAAACTTGGTCATCATATCAAATGGGGACCCATATGTGGGTGAATCGTGTGAAAAATAGCTGTTATCATACATATCTCGGGACTTAAGCCTGGCGATATAAGCCAAATCAAGATCTATCTGCAGCGGTTGTAATCCCGCATCCTGTCTTGCCTTGTTTACATAATTAACCATTTGAATTTCTTCCGTGGTCAGCGAATGCCCTCTGCCCGAAGTATCACCTATGTCAGGCCCAATATCAGAGTCGGGCACAGGCCGCGGTACCGGTTGAGGTTTAGGTGTCGGCTGTGGCTGAGGTGTCGGTTGCGGTTGGGGTGATGGCTGGGGCCGTGGCACCGGTTGTGGTACCGGCTGTGGTTTAGGTATCAACCGAGGTACAGACTGTAGCTGGGGTGTCAGTCTTATATAATTGCCCCTTGATATCACATAACAATTATTTGTTGTTTGGTTTTGTTTTCCTACTACAACTGCATGATAAATATTGTTGGGTTGGTTTTGATTTTTTACAATTGTATAACAGTTGTTATTAAACCTTATTGCCACAGTATTTAAATAATTAACGTTTTGCGTGTCGCGGGTAAAATTGTACTTTGTAACGGCGCTAGGTTGCATGGGAATAAAAGCTAACAAGGCCACCAGCACTGTAAAAAGTATCAATTTCCCACAATTTTTGAATTTCATTACATTTCCTCCCTTTTTCAAGTTTGTTACTATGATATAGTAACAGAGTCAAACATTCAATATGATTCCAAAAATTGGGCGTGGCAATCTATGGAATATAAACCAAACATATCATAAAAACACGACGTAATTTAGCGCAACCCATGGGATATCAACATATAGTTAAAATGATTTGATAACAAAGTAATCCGCTTAACATATAATATAATAATGGCTTTAGTTATTTAAATGTTTATAAAGGGGGATGAATTTTATGAGGTTTTACTTAGAAAAACCAATTCGTGTTGATTATTACCCAAAGACAAGTGAGGATGTAGATGAGCCCGAAAGGCTGGAAATAGAAGGGGATTTAGATGGGGAAGCAGTTTGTAAAGTGGTTGATGAGGAAAAACCGGTTGAGGAAGAAGCCATGGATCAAAGTGATTGTATAGGAAAGGATGCAGAAACCATGGA
>JAAYPJ010000083.1 GCA_012519835.1 Clostridiales bacterium
ATCTGAACTCCGGCAAGAATTGCGGCCAGTGGATTTCTCAGTTCATGAGAAAGTACGCTAATGAATTTATCCTTGTTTTTGTCAGCTTCTTCAAGTTTTTTTACGAGATCAAGGGCATGCTTTTTCGTTTTTTCAAGTTCTTGCTCCGCTTGCTTACGTTTGGTTATATCCCTACTGATAATCACTATATGGGTAGGTTCACCATCCGCGTTCAATACTGATTTAAGACGCGTATTGAACCAATGATATTCTCCGCCTTTTATCCTCCGGCGATATTCCACTTCAGCCGCCCCATTCTTTTTAGATGCCCCTAGTGCCTGCAGAGCCCCAGGCAGATCCTCGGGGTGTATAAGTTCATTCCATTTCCCTATACAGAGTTTTCCCATATCCTCCAATGTAAAACCTGCAGCCTTAGCGTATGCAGGGTTAATATAATCATATTTCCCCGTTTTGATGTTAAACAGACTAATCCCGTCCATAGAGTTTTCTAACACCGTCCGGAATTTCGCCTCACTTTCACGCAGCGCTTCCCGGGTTTCCCTCAGTTCAGTAATATCCATGGCTGCAGCCACGGCACCGGTTATGTTCTCATTTTCATCGTATATGGGGACAGCTGAAATAATTTCAGTCCCCATCATCCCGCCAACATGTTTATAATCCACAATCATATTCCTTACTGTCTCCCCACTGGTTGCCCTTACAAGCGGGAACCTTTCCACAGGAATTTTTTCACCGGTGTCCGACCATAATGTCATATATCTTTCATATTCCTCAGTCTTTTCTATCAACGGAATGTTGTTGCCATAAATTCGGACAACGGCTTTATTTGTCATCTCCAGTTTCCCGTCCGCATCACAAATCCAAACGCTGACAGGCAATGAATCCATCAGAGCTTGCATGCGGGCTAATTGATTACTGATTGATTTTCTCAAACGTTCTTTTTCAATCTCAGCTGTTTTGCGTTCGGTTATATCGCTTGCCGCACCGAACCATTCCTTGATATCCCCATTTTCATCGAGAATAGGCACTGCTCGGGAGAATACCCAACCTATATTTCCATCAGCTTGAACCACACGATGTTCAAACTCGAATGTTTCCTTTTTCATGATGCTGGTTTGTATTAAATTAAACATAAGCTTCCTATCTTCAGGATATATATATTTATCGAACCAATTAGAATCAGGTTCCTTCGTATCTGCAAGAAACCCATGGCCATAAAGTGCCTTCATGGTTTTCCAATCAGGACTCACGCTGTAAATCACGTCAGATGTTACCTTTATAAGCGCAAGGAACCTTTCCTCGTTTTGTTTTGCCATGCAAATACACTCATTCAAGGTCTTTAAGTCCATATTGTTTCCCCCCGTCCCTAAGATTTATAGAGTCCCCACCTTTATCCTGAATTAAGTCCCATCCTCCAAACATCCGCAATTTCACCAACATTATACCAAATATCACCAAAATATAAAACCCCCTATATAAAACAGGGGGTCTGATGCGGCAAGTGCGGCAATGCGGCAAGTGTGGCAAGGGGACGCTTTGTTTGCCACATTTGACAAGGGAACGCTTTGCGGCAAGGGGACGCTTTGTTTGCCACATTACTGTGTTAAAAAACCAGACCCCCTGTGCTTTCGTACAGAGGGCCCTTTGCTATAGGTTGATTATTGTACCCAAAAATACAGGGAGTTTATTTTCCCCATCATAAATCATATATAAAAACGGTCTGTCGAAATGCACTTCCTTGGGTTCACCTATATCTATTGATGTAGTATCCATTATAACAGCTGTCACCGCCGCAGCCTTTGTTCCGGCTTCATTTAATTCTATACGGGTTTTGTGCAATACATCACTTATATAAATATTTGCATTTTTACCCTTCAGATCATACATGTTACCAAAATCAGCTTTTCCCCCGTCGAATTCATCTTTTAAACCCAGTTGCATCAGGGAATTTTTAAGACTTGTTGAATAATCATATTCAAATTTAGGTATCTTGACATTTGTTTTAACTTTCTGTTCGCTATCGATTATATCTTCTAATTTCCCCTGTGTTAAGGACTGAACAAAATCATATAAGCTTATATTTTCGTCCTTTGGCATCAAACCTACAAAATGATACCTTCCACCTTGGTATGACTTCATTGCTCCCAGAGCATCATCTGTTTCGATAAAACTATTTTCCTTGCTGTTTAAATATTGCACCTCTTTTGTTTTATCCTGCCCATTGAATTTACCCTTGCTCACCTGATATTTCTCATATTGCCTTGCCCACTTGTAATCAAACAGAATACTGTTTATTAAAAGCATTTCGGTATCCGGACCCAAATGGTTGGGTTGTATGATTTTTTCTATCATTTTGTCTGTCCTATCCGATACCCAATTATTTATTTGGGCACTGGCGGATTCTCTCTCGAGAAAATTCATTCCCATAATATCCGCTTGATATATTCTTCTGATTGTATCCAGAAAGGTTTTTTTCACTTTCAACCCGGAATTTTTATTGTACCAGATGGAATTGGCTATGTTTAATGTTTCACCTTCCTTATCCGATTTCATGCCTCCTATCAGGTTTTTCAATTCATTATTTAAAATATCCCTGTTGACTCCGAAAAAATTATTGAAGTTTGTTTCCGAATTCCCGGAGGCACCGCTTCCGGTCATGGCCAAGGCCGTAATTATAGAAAACGGGGATATCAGGGTATTTTCTGATTTTATGTCCTCCAATTTTAGTAAATTTAATGCTGTGTTTATTAACGACGCTTCCTCGTTGTTTATTTTAGCCCCATTATTGTTAATTGTACCTGAGCTGTCGCCTACCGGCACACATCCTGCCAGCATAAACACACAGAGCAATAAGGCCATCTTTTTCACTTGAAATCAACTCCTTTTCTATTGTATTCATCCTTTGGTACCTGTTTCAGGAGGCCCGACCTCGACATACAGGGACACACAAGGGGGTAGTCCCCAGTGCCTTTATTATATATCTTTAGACGGCCGAAGGTAAAGGTTTGTTCCACCTTCATGCCAAAACCTTCATTAGTGGTTGCATAGTTTCTATGATATAATATTTTGGGAAACAAAATAATGTGCCAAGAACG
>JAAYPJ010000084.1 GCA_012519835.1 Clostridiales bacterium
TAATTTCAGACTCATTTTTACCACAAAAAAACACCCTCGATATGTTTCCACGTACACATATCGAGGGCTTAAGTCGAGTAGACAGATTTACTTTCATTTTATAAAACTCAGTATTCTCAAGGCTTTCCGGACATCACTTTCTAGACATCAATACTACGCACTCAACATGCACTGTTCTAGGGAATTGATCCATACATTGTACCTTATCAATTTTATATCCTCTTTCAACAAACACCTTCAAATCCCTTACCAAGGTTACAGGGTTACAGGATACATATATAAATTTTTCAGGATTAAAGTCTATTATTTTTCTTATGGCCTTTGGCTGTATCCCTTCCCTGGGAGGATCTATGATTATTAAATCCGGTTTATCCTCTAACTCATCTACCATCTTTAATACATCACCACACATAAATTCCACGTTATTCAAATTATTTAACTCAGCGTTTTCACGAGCCTTGCTGACTGCCTCCTCAACAATTTCAATACCTATCACCTTTTTCGCCATAGGTGCCATTATTTGTGCTATAGCGCCTATACCCGAATATAAATCAAATATGATTTTATCGTCAACATCCCCTGCAAATTCCCTGACTATAGAATAAAGTCTTTCTGCCCCCAGTGTATTGGTCTGGAAAAAGGAAAACGGGGATATATTAAATTTCAGGCCTAGGATTTCCTCAACAATATAGTCCCTTCCATAAAGTATTTCCAGCCTGTCGGCCTTTACAACATCAGACAAACTATCATTTATAGTATGAAGTATGCCGACTATTTTCCCCTTAAACATACCGGATTTTTTCATAATGTTTGATACGAAATCATCACTATCTAATTGCCTTTGGCTTGATGTAATTATATTTATAAGTATTTCTCCCGTGGACAATGCCTTTCTTATTACTAAATGCCTCAAAAACCCCTCATGGGTTTTCTTTTTATAATGCGGCATATTTAATTGTTGAAAATATTTTAGAATTATGGTCAATATATTTGTAAAATCAGCATCCACTATGTTGCAATGCCTTACATTTACTATTTCGTAAAATTTTCCCTTACTGTGAAGTCCCAAGGCTAAAGGCCCTTCCTTTTCTTCATCTCCAAATGTATATTCCATCTTATTTCTGTAGCCTTGCACTATAGGGCTTCTTTCTATGCCTAAATAATTAATATCTAGACCATCTTTAGCAAACAAATCTAATACCTGTTTTTCTTTTAATTTTAATTCATCCTCATAGGCCAGTGTCTGATGAGCACATCCGCCGCATGCCCTGAAATGAGGGCAACCTGTCTCGGTTTCCAAAGGGGACTTTTCCAGTACATTGATTATTTTAGCTTCGATATAATCCTTTCTTTTTCTGCCCACTTTTGCCTCCACTTTTTGCCCCTCGATGCCCCCTTTGAATTTAATTTTATGCCCCTCATATTCCCCTTCCCCTTTATCGGGGAATGCCACTTTATCTATATTAAATTCAATTAAATCGTTTTTTCTAACCATAGTTTCTCTCCTGTATTTTGTATGATTTAAAACCTTTATTTCATTATATCATTGGGTGGGTTCCTTTTCATTTCATTAATTTCATGTGGTATGTGTCAAGTATTCGTTGGCACGTTTCCCCTTACAAATTCATCCATACATCTGCTTGCAATTTTTGGGTGTTTCGAGTGATATTACACCACCTATCCGGTTGAAGCCGTCATTCCAGCTATA
>JAAYPJ010000085.1 GCA_012519835.1 Clostridiales bacterium
GTTCGCCCACTACCCACCTGCCATCCACCCCCGCCCAACCGCCCACCGGCCAACTACTATTTCCCGTCCAGTGGTCCGTGGGGACAGGGCCTTTGGTCCTTTCCATGGGCGATAAATAATTGTTTGGGGCCAGTACAGACCAAAAGACCTGTCCCCAAGAACCACCTGCTTACTGCCTCACATTTGATATCCTAGCTTTCCATTTCGTATCCCCCAGCCCTCGGAACCGAAGATATTTGTCCCCTGCGTTTTAAAGGGGGGTCACTGGAATAGATACCCGGTGATTCAGTTTAATTATTGCCAATTTAGACAAGCAATGCTAGAATATAACCATCAGTAAAGCGGTTAGACCAAAAATGGGTTCTTTCTGCTTTTTTACGTTGTTGTATTAACGGGACGATAGAGGTGATGTTTTGGCAAGGACAGCTAGAGAAAGAAGTAACACGGGGATATATCATATTATGCTCCGCGGTATTAACAGGCAGACCATATTTGAGGATAATGAGGACATGATTAGGTTCCTTGATACATTGGCAAGGTATAAGGATGACTGTCTACTTGAGCTGTATAGTTACTGTTTGATGGGTAACCATGTGCATTTATTGATGAAAGAAACTGCTGAACCCATCTCCAAAATAATCAAGCACACAAATGGGTAAAAAGTTATGTCAATAACTTTAGAAAATGTCACCCTAAAAGCTAGTTAATTATCGCTTAAAAATGTCACCCCTAACCCGGCTTTTGATATTATAGCTGGCTGGTGCCGGCGGCGTCAAGGGTCAAGATGAACTCGCTAAAGCTCGCCCTTGACGCCGCCGGCACAGCCAGCAAGGTGACAATTAGCCGGGTTGGGTAAAATGTATCAAGCCATTTTTGAGAGGAATATGTTCTCAAGCATTTCGAGTATTTCTTGATCACTTTCGGTGAATACAATTTTCTTCGTTAGCCTGTGGCCATATTTGTAATAATGGCTATCCGGCGGTGACCAGATTTTTCTCTCTTTCGATGCAGGTTTTTCCTGCACCTTTTGGGGCTTAACATATGGAACTGTATCATATATTGCTCCCTTGTAAGAGACTTTAACATCGAAATTGGGGCTAAAAAGCACATCCACTCGAGCACGTTTGGGTAGTGGTGGTAGCCCTTTAGATTGAACGACCTTGAAATGCTTGCTGTAGAAGGAAAATACGCCCCCATTATCAAATGTGCGTTGCTGCACAATACAAAGAATGTGGTCTATGCATAGACCTGCTGGAACAGGCCTAAAAGCACATTCGGCATTCTCGGGTTCAACGGCAAACTGTTTGTTAAACTTGTGTATGTATTTTGATAAAAAAGTGTTGGCCTCATCCAAGCTGCAGATGTTGTTGCGCTTAAACTCGAGGGACACGGGGACGGGAGTTCTGTCCCATTATGTAAATAAGTACCAGATAAGGAGAATCGGCCAATTGAGGTCGGTTCTTCTTTTTTCGCTTATCTGCCGTCCTTTCCTCACCCGTTTGCGTTTGCCGCCGTTCCCACCGTTCTCGCCAATCCTTTTGTTGTTATCCAGCCCCCCTCCCCCACTATCCCCGGGTTCTCTGCTAGAAATCAGTAAAAATTTATTTGTTAGACTGGAAAACTGGAAATAAATGTTGATATTTAAATTAACAATATGATACAATTAGGACAAGGTAATCGAAAAGCAGGTGTGGTTACCACCTCACTTTACATGAAGGGAGGTGGTGTGATATGAAAGCATTTGAGGTACTTACTTTAGTTATATCATCAAATATGCTTTTGATATCGCTAATCTCCTTGATTGTTATGCTAACAAAGGATAACATTAAGAGAAAAAAATAATCACCCTGCAATGCCGGCAGGATGATTATATATTATAAATCAACCTAAGTGGTAACCGCACCTACGCGGTTTCGATTACCTTGTTTTTATTATACCACAATACTCTCTAAAGTAAACATAAAATTTCGGGGTATAAAATTTCAGGGTATCACGGTTAGGCGGGACAGTGGCTGCTGTTCAGAGGGACACGGGGACGGAAGATCTGTCCCATTGAGGGTCACGGGGACAGGTACCTTGACCCACCATTAAATACCAAACCAGAAGAATCGAGAAGAATCGGTTGTTAAGATCGGTTCTTCTTTTTGAGGGTCACGGGGACAGGTACCTTGACCCACCATTAAATACCAAACCAGGAGAATCGATTGTTGAGATCGGTTCTTCTTTTTTGTTCGCCCACTACCCACCTGCCATCCACCCCCGCCCAACCGCCCA
>JAAYPJ010000086.1 GCA_012519835.1 Clostridiales bacterium
ACATCTCCTATCTTAGGTCTTTTGCCAAATCTTTTCATTCCTAATTGTTCTACTAAGGATTGAAAACTGTTTGCATCGGTATTCAAATGCTTATTTATTTTTTCCCAAGCAGATTCGGATAAATTTTTTATATGTTCCGGTCTGTTGCACATCCTCAGTTTTTCATCGTGAGTTAATTTGCGGAAGGCATTTTCTTGAAGCAATTCTTTCTCATAATCCTCTGTTCCTCTTGCATATACCGGATTCCCTTTATCGTTTAATTCCATATACATTTCTTTAAGTTCTTCATCACACAGTTCATAAAGCTCTTTTTGAGTAAAATTTTTATTTTTCCTCAAATACAAACCTTCATCATCCATGGCCATCAATTTTAAAAAGATTTCCCTATCTTTCCTCAAATCATCGGATACAGGTAAAAGAATAGCAAATCTGACTTCTCCACGGGGCAAGCCCGCGTGGGTTCTTCCTACAGCTTAATAAGAAAAAAGCTGTTGTTATAGTTTCTCCCGGCTCGTACATCCGAAGACTTTGGAACCGGGCACTCACTACAGCGGAAAGAAAACCCAATTGATATGCAAGCAGCCCACCGGCCACATTAACGCATATCTTCTACCTATCTTGTGAAGGGTAAGGAACTGAAGTCAATGTCCCTTTCTTTTATTGGTTTTTTTATTGTTATGCTATCTTGATACCGCTGTTCATCACTTTTTTACCTGAAGCTATTATTTCGTTAATACATCTGTCATGCATTTTTAGAAATGATTCAAAAAAGTTAGTACATATGCCATGATCGGGTTCTTGAAATGTCTCGTCCGTACAGTACAATAAAAAAGCTGAATATAGATCTCGTTGTATTTTGGTTGTATCATCGAATACGTGCCATCTTTGTGATAATTGTTTTTTCTTTGTATCGTTTAATTGATGGTCGTATTGACTCGCTTTAAATGTTTGGTTATTAACTTCTTGTACTCTGCCGCCCGAACAATTAAATCGGTACTTTGCCTGTTCTATAAAATAGCCGGGGCTGCGCCTTAGGATACTTTTGCCGAATCTTTTACGCCTATTATATTTACCGGTCTTTTTGTTCTTTGTTACGGTTTTGGTTTTCTTTTGTAATGCTTTTATGTTCATCGGTTCAATAATAAGTTCGCTGCCCATGCTGCGCAGTTTATTTATATCCTCGTTATGGCTGAGTTTACGATTTGTTGCGGCTTTACGATGCAGGTCTTTTATCTTTGCGCGAGCTTTTTTATAGTGATTAGAATATACCCATGTTTTAGGTCCTTTTTTTATTGTACCGTCCTCGTTATAATTATCCGGGTTAGTAGCCCGTCTCGAACGGTCTAATCGTTTCTGCAGAAGATGTATTGTATGTTCATGTTTAAAGGTGTTTGTTGAGCGTTCTGCCATATTTTTTAATATCACTTGGTTATCGGTGACTACAGCTATTGATTGGGTACCTATATCTACACCTATCCGTCCTGTTGTACCGTATTTGTGGCGAATACTGCCATCTTTATTACGTTTTGGTACCGGGTTACCTTCTATGGTTATTTGCAGATAATAGCGTATCCTGCCTCGGATTAGTCTGCGTACTATCCGATTATTGCGTATTCGATAGGTAGAAACCGGGTCTAAACCTTGGTTGTATAATTTTATATTGTTGTTGTCTATGGAAATATTGTTTTTTATGTAATGGCTTATATTAGCCAGTGTTTCTTTAATATAAAGATCGTTTTGTTTAACGATTAACGGCAGTTCCAGGTTGCCGAACTTAACATAAAAATTGTTTTCTGCTACTGCTTTTAATATAATACATCTATTAGCTTGTTTACCTTGAAAGGTTATTAAATCATCCTTATTATAGAAATAAACTTTATCCGCACCTTTATACAGTAGAGTTTCTATGCTGCGCCATACCATTTCACAGGTTGTAAGCACTAATACCGCATCGGGTAACGAGAATTTGGTGCGCATTTGTTTACCGTAGTTGCGCGCATATTCAAAGGTTACATTATGTTTTTGTTGTAGTTTTATTAGTTTATCAGCTGTTATCTTTTTTTGTTGGATTAATTTGTCGGTATCTTTGGCGTCCGTTGTTTTGGTTAAAGCTTCGCATATTTGTTGATATTCTTTTAATGCGCTTTTATATGCTTTTGTGCGCACCATTTGATCGTAATTCTTTTTTAATTGGCCCAAAACCGTATTGCGTATAATTCGTAGTTGGTTGCCTATACGCTGTATCTTAAATTCTTGTTCTCCGGTTACAGCCAATTCTATTTCTGCTACACAAGCCGGCAGTTTTTTACGAATACTTTTTAGTACTTTTTTGTCTTCGGTTTTTAAATTATGGACTGCCACAGCAACCTTATCCCCCTTCTTCTTTTTTTATATGTTAATCATCCTTTTTTTTTGTGCCTCTATATATTTTTTTATTGTTTCACTACTTGCCTGTCCCACCGATGATACAAAATAGCCTTTACTCCAAAGCGAGCCGCATTTGCTATAAAACTGTTTTAATTTAGGATATTTTTTAAACAGTTTTATAGCACTTATACTTTTTAATGTCCTTATAATATCTACCGGTGCTATTGTAGGTTTAACTGATATAAATAGATGGATATGATCCGGCATCACTTCCATCTCGATAATTTGAAAATTATATCTTTGGCTAATCTTTATTAAAATATCTTTTAATGATGTTTCTATATCATCTGATAAAACAGCAAATCTAAATTTCGGGCACCAAATAATATGGTACTGTATCAAATATTTGCAGTGGTTTAATGATTGGTAATTATTATCCATTAGGCTGCACCGCCATTATCGTTAAGCTCATATTTTTCTTTGATAGCCCTACGTATTAAATCAATATAGGTTAATGTAGTTTCTTCTTCCACGGAATATATACGTGCCAAGTTTTCCAGCTCCGTTCGCCAGTGGCCGGGTATACTGATATTTATTTGTATGTTTTTATCTTTACTCAAGATATTTCACTCCTACTTAATATATTATGTTATCATATTAAGTATATCATAATATAATATATATGCCAACTGCAATGTAGTATATATTACTGATTTAATAATGTTTATGCCTTTATAGGCCATTCATCCGGAGGGCAAGCCCATCCGGTTTTCTGGCTGGGGCTTTATAACTCACCTTCTCCGCCAATTCCATACATTCGTATTGCCTTTCCTGACATATAATCAATAACTAATCCGATATCTTCTACTGAGTCAACATTAAAAATTGTATTTGCTGAACCTGTGTCTAATAAAACATCTTCTAGTATCTTTTCTCTTCCTTTATATTTTACTTTAACGTTTATGATGGGCAAACCGTCTATAATTTGAATATCCATTAAGCATATCTCCTTCTGATTCCCGTGAATTTCTTTTCAACTACCTCTATTTTTTCATTAGAAGTGTGAAATATATATAATTCCCTCGATGAATTCAATAGGTGTAAGTCTTTATAACCTTTCCATGCATCTGTAGAATTATTGTACTGATTAATGATTGCCATATGCAAAATTTCTCTTTTACCGTTCTGTGACTCAGCCTCCAAGGCCTCCACTAACACCCATTGATCAGGATGGAGATAAGATGGGATATGCCCAATACGTCCCCATGCCATCTTAAAACACAAGACCATGTATACAATTATCATATACAAACCCGTCGATTTTACCATAATCACCGGTATTATAAAAATCACCCAGTCTTGTATTAAATTCCCTTATATGTTTTTCCGGTACGCTTAAAATCCCCTTTCCTTCACTGATCAAAATTTTATTTGCACATAATGTAGATGTCCTTTTGTTTCCGTCCCAAAACAATTGAGCCCTCATTCCCCATAAAAAATACCTTATGGCCCTTTCAGTAACATTCCTTATGCTGAGTATTTCATTTA
>JAAYPJ010000011.1 GCA_012519835.1 Clostridiales bacterium
CCTCATTTTAAACTCATCAAGTCCCATTTTTTGCTAAAGGAGCATGGGTCTTCTTTAGGTCGCCCTTTTTAGGGCATTTTATTTGCTTTGTTTTAAATTTATGTCTTGACATATTACCAGATTGCTTTTCTTTGGTAATACAAGTTTACCAAGAAAAAGGATGTCCCAGGTCGCTTCCGAAGCGACAATTATACTCCAAGTAACATCTGGTCAAAACTGAATAATGCCTCATTTATTTCATATATATCGTAATTCCCTTCTTCGATATAGTATTTGATAATAAGATCGAATTTGCTGCTGGGAGAAAGTGCGTACCCTGCTCTTCTGAGCAGGTCCCTGGTTTCATCCAAATTCAATTTTAAAGAAACAGCAAACGCTATGGCTGTTGCTTTGCTTGGTCTGTAATCCTTTTTACTCCGTATCTTCGAAAATAGTTTTCTGTCAACGTTTGCATTTTTGTAGGCCTCTATATCCGTCATGCCCTTTTCATCAATAAGCCTGAGGAGCATCTCTGAAAATGTTTCCTCTGTTTGTTTCAAAACATCCTCAAGTTTTCTTTTTTTCTTCGAGGGTTCAGTTTCAAAAAACCGGGATTCATATAAAAAATTCTGTAACTCGTAGGATTCCAATTTTCTGTCTATTTCTTCTACATAATTATCATCTATATATTCCTCGATCTTGGAGAATATCCTTTCACTGAGCAGAACCGTATCCTTTCCATATACAACCAGATAAATATCCATTTCATGCTTTAATAAAAATTCACCTATTGCGGAAATTGCTATCTTGAGGGCTTCGTGTTTCGGATACCCGTATATTCCTGAGGATATCAAAGGAAATGATATGGATTTTATGTTGTTTTTTAATGCAAGATTTAAAGAAGATTTATATGCGCTGTAAAGCAGGTTTTCTTCATTATGATTTCCGCCCCTCCATATAGGTCCTACAGTATGTATAACATATTTAGCGTCAAGTTTATATCCGCTTGTTATTACAGCCTCCCCCACATTTATTTTCCCGATACTGTTGCATTCTTTTTGAAGTTCTTCAGACCCCGCCGCATTGAATATAGCACCACAAACCCCTCCGCCCTTTTGCAAATTTATGTTTGCGGCGTTTACTATAGCATCTGTTTTCATCTTAGTTATATCGTTTCTTATTATTTTAAATGGCATGATCGTCGTCCCCCTTAAACACCTTTTCATCTTTTCTCAACAAAAATAGAAATATCCCTGCAAACTGTTTTAAATTTTCCTTAACATTAATATAACATATGCCATTGACGTTTATCTAATAATTTTGCCTATTTTGCCCAGATGCCAAAAACAAAAATAAGGACATATCATAGTTTAATATGATATATCCCGTAAACTAGTTTCAATAATAAGATCCTTGGTGCACGTAAAAAATAATAGAAATTTTAAGCTTGTCTCAAACAAAAATTTATAATTGGTCGGAGTGACAGGACTTGAACCTGCGGCCTCGCGCCCCCCAGACGCGCGTTCTACCAACTGAACTACACCCCGTATTGATAAATTTGTATATAGACCCACTCGTCCTGATAGTATTATACCACATTTAAACTGCAAAGAATACCCTGATTTGATATTTAAAAAACATTAGTTTATTGTTAATTTGTCCTGGAATTTAATGTTAGTTTCTTGCGATTATGACATGCTTTCTGAAAAAACAGGGTGGAATAGTTACTACACTATGTGATAAAAAGGTGAGGAACAAAAAATAAAGGTAACAGTGGACAACAGCCTGGCCCAAGAAACAGAGTGAAAAAGAAGGGCGTGCCTGCACCCTTCCCTAATTTATAATATAATAGCTATTAAACCGCTGCCTTCGTTGACAATTTTCTGAATTGTCTTTTGAAGTTTTACCCTGGTATCATCCGGCATCATCTGCAATTTATTCTGTAGTTGTTCCTTCACTAAATCGTGTAAGGACTTGCCGAACATATCCGTTTCCCAAATTTTTTCCGGGCTCTGTTCAAACTCTTCCAAAAGATATTTTATTAATTCCTCACTTTGTTTTTCCGTACCTACTACAGGAGAGACCTCTGTTTCTATGTCGGCTTTTATAAAATGCAGGGATGGCGCGTTTGCTCTAAGTTTTACACCAAACCTGTTGCCATGTCGGAACATCTCGGGTTCCTCTAACGTCAGCTCATCCAGTGAAGGGGGCACCAGACCATAGCCTATGGTTCTCACATCATCCAACGCCTTTTCTATTCTGTCATATGCCTTTTTAGCCTTTGCAAGTTCCATAATAAGCCCTATCAACTGATAATCTCCTTCTATTTCATAACCGGTCTTTTCTTGTACGACTTTATAGAACAGGTCTTCCGGCGTCATGAGATCTATCAAAGCCGACCCTTCGCCCATTCTTATTTCATCCAGGCTTGCTTTTTTAATGTTCTCCACTACACCTAAGTTGTTTACCAATACCTGTATATCCCTTAACCGCCTGATTTCCGCCACAGCAAGTCTTATCGCATCCAGTATTGAGGCTTTCAACCAGTGATCGGATTCTATGCTCTCCAGCCATCCCGGTAAGTTGATATTGATTTCTGTAATTGGAAATTCGAACAATACACTTTCTAATATTTCATGGATATCATTCATGTTGAGTTTGGCACAATTTTTTATGATAACAGGTACATCATATTTTTCTTCCAGTTGAATTTTCAGTTCATATGTGGCCGGATCGTCAGGATTTTTGGTGTTCAAAACCACTATAAAAGGTTTGTCAATCTCCTTTAGCTCGTTTATAACTCTTTCCTCAGCTTCCACATAGTTTTCCCTTGGTATTTCTGTGATACTGCCATCTGTAGTTATTACCAGCCCGATAGTTGAATGTTCCTGAATTACTTTTCTGGTTCCAATTTCAGCAGCTTCTTCAAAGGGAATTTGATTTTCAAACCAAGGTGTGTTTACCATTCTCGGCTTTCCGTCTTCTTCATGTCCGATAGCGCCCTTTACTAAATACCCCACACAATCTATCATTCGAAGCTTAAATATTGCATTTTCCCTTAAAACAAGTTCAACAGCCTCATTCGGCACAAATTTCGGTTCTGTGGTAGCAATGGTTTTGCCTGTTCCGCTCTGTGGAAGTTCGTCCTTGGCCCTTTCCTTTTTGTAGGTATTTTCTATATTTGGTAACACCAACAATTCCATGACTTGTTTTATAAAAGTTGACTTCCCCGTTCTGACAGGCCCTACTACGCCTATGTAGATGTCCCCCTGTGTACGTTTAGCAATATCTCTATAAACATCATATCTTTCCATGTTTTTCCCCTCCTTGTACAGTCAATATTGAATAGTCCATCCATGTCTTTAATATTATAAATATATGCTTGGATACCAATAATATGACCTAACACATACTTTAATTCCTTCCACTATTTTATATTTAAACCCTTGAAACTTTATGCTTGTTATTTTTATAAAGTAAGAAGGAAATATAAAAAATCGTTCGTTCGGGGATTAAGGAAAGATTTATTGAATTTTCGGAGGCCTTATAAATTACATTTATTTGTCATCATAATGTCCCTTACATTGAGCTATTTCAATTACGTTATCCTGTATTCGATATACAAGACGATTTTTATTATCAATTCTCCTAGACCACCATCCGGATAGATTTCCCTTAAGTGCCTCAGGGTTCCCAATTCCCTCATTGTGATTGCGATCAATATCCTGAATGAGTTGATTTATACGTTTTATTGTTTTTTTATCTTGACCTTGCCAATAGATATAATCATTCCATGCAATCTCCGTAAAATTTATTTTTATTATTCCAGTTCCCTTAGTTCTTCCAGCGATTTGGAAATAAATTTGCCTTCATCAGCTTCCTTAATAGATTCCTTAAGGATTCCTATATTTGATTCACTAAAAAACGGATCCACCCGTGTTGTAATTTCAAAAGGTATGCCACCTTGTCGAATACTCTGGCGAATAAAAATATTAAAGGCCGTTGACATATTTAAACCCAACTCCTCAAATAATATCTCTGCTTTTTCCTTTAAATTATCATCAATTCGAATATTTATTTGAGCCATATTAATCACTCCTTTCAAACACATTGTATATCTTTATATACACCATGTCAATACAATGTATGTAGCAGAGGGTTTTTTAAAAGGCCACCTTTTCGGGAGCCTCACACCATTTTTGTATGTCTGTGTGTTTACCAAGAAAAGTACCGCTAACTGTGCAAAATTTCAAGTAATTCCTATATATATAGCAAATATACAACATAATGGGTATTATTGCGTGAATTATAAGCTAATGTGTTGTATATGTGGCATAAACTGGGATAAATCTTATAAAATTCATGCATTAATTGAAATTTTGCACATTTGGTTATGCAAGATGGCATCCCATTATTACGCATGAGTCTAATTATGCGTCACATCGTATATTTAAAATATCTGTATATTACACTCTCATCGCGGTTTGAAATTTTGATGGTTCCAACAGCTCCCTTCAAATAAAAAACCTTTATGACCTAACCCAATCCGA
>JAAYPJ010000087.1 GCA_012519835.1 Clostridiales bacterium
AGAAACAGTACGGTAATTCCTGTTATTGATGAGCCGACCACATAACTCAACTCATCCAGGCTCGCATAACTCCATACGCTCTGATAAAGATCAAAAATATAAAAAGTAATAATCATAACGGCTGTTGTAAAGATTCCGTTTTGTAAGTAGATTTGCATATATTCTTTTGGAATTGAAAGGTCAAATCTGAGTAGCAGTGCAGCTAAAGCAGCCGTATTTATCAATATCATGTCCACCAGAAGCAAAATCGATTTTCTATAGGCCATTGATATGTTTATCCCCTGTACCTTTTTTCTTTCTCTGTTCCCCGGCTCTATTTCTGCCTTTGCGGCCATCTGTATCCCCCTTTCCCTAAACCCCTATTGAGCCATTGTCAACACCATTAAATTATTGTTAAACGTTATTGGATTATTACCCCGTCGTTAGACATATAATCCTCTTACTATGATAACTTCTACTTTTGGTCACAAATTCCTTCTTTTTTTTTAAAAAATCATTCGACACTTTATTCGCTATATTCCGGAATATGGTGATTAGGATCCAAAACAACAAAAAAAATAAACAGACAAATTTTATATTGTCCGTCTACAATAGTTTGCGTGTTACGAATACTATATGCTTTTTTTCATTCAACTAAAAAGGTTTTTCATTTTCCGTAAGAATCCCTTGCCGGGTTTATAAGTCAAGGGCTGCGGTATAGTAATTTCTTCCCCCCTGATGAGAGCACGGCCGTTGTTAATTATCTCCTCAACATATTCGTCGCCCACCCATTTGCGCATCTGTTCCAAGGCCTCCTTTATTCTGGGTGATCTGATTCTTGAAGTGTGGGCATCCGTACCTATAAAATGAACCATTTTATGTTTCAATAAGATTTCTGCCGTCTGTTTTGTTTTTTTTCCCAACACCCCGATTATACTCAGACTGTTTATCTGAACATAATTACCCTGTTCGATCAGACCTCTCAGGTAGTCAGGATCCTTTGTTACTTTTATATAACGTTCGGGATGCGCTATCACGGGTTTGTACCCCAGTAACCTCATTTCATAGAGAATATCCTCCGTGTATATCGGAACACTGCCCATAGGCAACTCCACCAAAACATAGGGGGTGTTATTTAATGTAAAGACTTCCCCTTTTTCGAGTTTAGAGGGTAAATCCGGTGAAATATAAATTTCCAGGCCCGGCAGGACCTCTATATGTACCGATTGTTCCGCAAAATGCTCGTTGACCGCATTTATAATACCTAAAAATTGTTCTTTTTCTAACGTAAATTCTCCTTCTATATAATGGGGTGTAGCGATTATTTTACTGAAACCCTCCGCCTCCGCTATTTTGCCCATCTTAAGGGTCTCTTCCATATCTTTGGCGCCGTCATCAATGCCCGGCAAAATATGATTGTGCAAATCAACCATTCGCCCTCGACCTCTTTTTACTCTGTTTTGGAGCAGGCTCTTCATAATATTGGTAGTAATAGTATTGCGAATAGCCTTTTCGGTTTGTCGGAATTTTGTTTAAAACAACACCGATAATATTGGCATTTACATTCTCCAACAATTCTTTTGCTCTTTTAGCCCCGTCTATAGGTGCTTGGCCTGATG
>JAAYPJ010000088.1 GCA_012519835.1 Clostridiales bacterium
CCCGGCTTTTGATTAGGATGCATTGATCACTTTTATCAATAAAAAGAGCAGTCATGCCATTCAGAACCTGTTCGATAATTTCTGTATAATCGGATTCTGTTGTCACTTGATTGGCTGCAAGAAGGTTATCTGTTATATAATCCGGCACATTGATTTTAGTGCCTGTATCAGTGTTATGTTTTCTCAGTAATTGGCGCAAGATATAGTCATTGACGATATTGTTATCAACCATGCCGTCAATATACACAATAAAGGCGTCACTTTGTTGCAGGATCTTGAATTCCCGTATTATTACATCCCGGCTTGTGGGGTAATTAAGCTTATTCTTGATTTTTTCGAGGTTTGTTTGGAGCTTTTTGCTCACTTTATCTTTATTATTGCTTTTTTGTTTAGTTTCCGGAACATCTTGTGCGGCGGTATCTTTTTTATCGGGTTTAACTTGACTGTTGTCTTCAACCCCATCTTCAAGCAATTCAAAACGATCATATTTTTTTGGTTCTTTATAAGCAAAAAGGTTCTTTAACATATCTCCCAGACCCATATATCCACGTCCCTAGGCTTATCTTTGTTTTATTTATCATGTACCGAGGGGGCTGTTTTTATTCAAATACCTTAAAGTCCTATTGTTTATTTGGATATAATTTGTTATCTCACGAAAGGTTACTGTTCACACCCTGCTACCAAAACGCCTCCTGCCAATAGTCGACTGTGCAAAATTTCAAGTAATTCCTATGTATATAGCAAATATACAACACAATGAATACTATTGTGCGAATTATAAGCTGATGTGTTGTGAATATGGCATGAATTGGGATAAATCTTATAAAATTCATGCATTAATTGAAATTTTGCACATTCGGTTGGCTGTGCATGGGTTGGAGTGTGAACTGTAACCATGAAGGATATTTTCATAAAACCTAGGATTGAAAATGTTTGGTTATTCACGGCGATTATATTATAATATAGTGAGGGCGAGCTTTGCTCGCCTGCTTGTATATAAACAAGGAGTGATAGTGGATGGTGTATTTCTTGGCATTTGTGCTTTTAGCCACATTTATAGCCAGAAAGAAATTGGTAAGTATGTTAAGGGAAGAAATTAAAGACAACGAAAATTTGGCGGATATGGTAACGGTAAAGAAAAAGGACATAATAAGGATAAAAAGGAAACCACGAAAGTAACTTTGTCATTGATATGAAGGTGCTGCAATTTTGTCATCCCGAGACGGACAGCCGGCTGCGTTTGACCTGTGAGGGATTTGTTGAATTTTTCAAATTAAAAAGGAGTTTAGAAAGCATGAAACTTGTATATAAAGGTAAAACAAAAGATGTATATGATTTAGAAAACGGTAATTATCTGCTCAAATTTAAAGATGATGTAACAGGAGAAGATGGTAAATTCAACCCGAGTGCAAATAAGGTGGGCTTAACTATAGAGGGAATGGGTAGGTCCGGGCTCAGGTTAACAAAATATTTTTTTGAAATACTGAAAAACAATAGCATACCTACCCATTATATCGATGCAAATATCGAAGAGGCAACTATGACGGTAAAACCTGCTGTTATGTTTGGCAAGGGGCTTGAGGTTATTTGCAGATATAGGGCGGTGGGAAGTTTTTTACGCCGTTATGGGATGTATGCGAAAGAAGGACAGGAATTGGATGCCTTTGTGGAATTTACCCTCAAGGACGACGAACGCAATGATCCGCCTATATCGGAAGACGCCCTCCATATGTTAGGAATATTAACAAGGGAAGAATATAAAATTATAAAGGATTTAACCGGGAAAGTTTGTAATATAATAAAAGAGGAATTAGCCAAAAAGGATATAGAACTTTACGATATCAAGTTGGAATTCGGTAAAATCGGGGGAGAGGGCCAGGGAGAAGAGCAAATAGCCTTGATAGATGAAATTTCAGGCGGAAATATGAGAGCATACAAGGACGGAAAATATATAGAGCCATTGCAATTGGAAAGACTGGTATTAACTGATTAAATGAAGAGTATCGGTATGGTGCAACAAAAAAAGAGTCTCGAGAATAAAAAGGAGATATTAAACAGGCTGCTTCTCATAGTGCTTATTATCACCCCCCTGATAATAATCCCGTATTCATCTGATTATTTTTATTTCCCTAAAATATATTTTGTATATATAATTTCGGCAATAATGCTTGTTATATGGTTTTTAAACAGGGAAGGCAACAAACCGGATTTTAATTCAGTAGAAAAACCTGTAATATGTTATCTTTTTATAGTTATTATATCAACTGTATTCTCTGTCAACCATATTATATCCCTGTACGGAAACTTCAGAAGAGAAGAAGGCCTATTTGCAATAATTGTTTATATATATTTATATATCGTGGCAAACAGAAATTATATATTTTCGGAAAAGCCTGTAAAATTTCTGCTTTTTTCAGCTACAATTATAGCTGTTTATGGGGTGTTCCAGTATTTTGGATTTGATCCTGTACCAAGAGATTTAGAGCGGATCAACTGGAGCAAACGTGCATTTGCAACGATGGGAAACCCGGATTTTTTGGGCTCATATTTAGTTCTCATTTTGCCGATCAGTGTTTTTGCATATTTTTATGCACGGAAAAACATTTATCTGCTGACCTCCGGTTTAATATATTTATCATTATTATGCACTATGACCAGAAGCGCTTGGCTGGGGGCCTTGTTCAGCATAGCGGTATTAACCGTCTATTCTGTTATATATGGGTTAGGTAAAAAACACATTGCTATATTGTTGGTTATTTTCGTTATTATAACAATAGTGATGAATAATATAAGTTCGGGGAAGGTTATAGGAAGATTTTTTACAATAGGACTTGATTTCAAAAAGATTGTAAATCAGGCACCTGATTATCAAAAAGCTGGGGCGGGCAGGGTTTTTATTTGGGAGAGGGTTTTAAAACTTATTTCACAAAGACCGTTGTTTGGATATGGTTTGGAAACATTAGGCATAGTTTTTACAGAGCGTTTTTACTGTGATGTTGTTGAAAGGTATAACAGAGTAATAATATTTGACAAGGCACACAATGAATACCTTCATATTGCTGTAACTACAGGAGTGCCGGCGCTTATGGCTTATCTGTATTTTGTATTAAATATAGTTATAAAGGCCATAAAAAACGTTGGTAAAAATATTATGATTATTCCTTTACTGTGTAGTGTTATCGGATATTTGGTTCAGGCGTTTTTCAACATAAGTGTAGTATCTGTGGCTTATGTTTATTGGATAGCATTAGGTATGCTGTCCAATATAACAATTGGGGTAGAGAATGTGTAAAATCCGCATACCTTATTTACAGTCCTAGTAAAGAACTATTATTTTTTCATTTTGAAAACCATCATGCTAGGTCATCATAAAATTGTTATAATACTTATTAATACAGGATTTCAATAAAAAGTGATGATATAAATTTTATATTATTTTTGTAGATTAGGAGATGAATATATGCGCAAACTCTTGAAATTTATAAAACCCTATCGTTCTGCTATCATAACAGCTTCGGGTTTGATATTCATACAGGTTATTTTAGAACTGCTTTTGCCCACATTGATGGGTAATATTATTGATATAGGGGTAGTTGAAGGGGACACAAACTATATACTCAAAACAGGTGGATTGATGATGTTGGCTGCATCATTTGTTATATTGTTTGCAATTATATCAATTTATCAATCATCAAGGGTCTCTATGGCGTTTGCCAGGGATCTTCGAAGTGAGGTTTTTAAAAAGGTGGAGGACTTTTCCCTCAGCGAATTCGATAAGATAGGCACACCTTCGTTGATCACCAGAACCACAAATGATATTACACAGATACAACAGGTAGTGATGATGTCCCTCAGAATAATGGCAAGAGCACCTATGATAACTATAGGCAGCGTTATTATGGCTGTCCATAAAAACGCCAGATTATCACTGATTATTGTATTTATATTACCTGTGATTATAATAGCAATAATTATCGTAACAAAAAAAGGAGTACCGTTATTTAAAGCGATACAAACTAAAATTGACAGGTTAAATCAAATTTTAAGAGAAAACCTTATGGGTGTTAGGGTAATCAGGGCATTCAATAGGGTGGATTATGAAAAAGATCGTTTTAAGGTAGCAAATAAGGATATTACGGACATAACAATTAAGGTCAGTAAGATAATGGCGATAGTGATGCCGGCTATAACCTTGGCACTCAATTTTACTATAATAGCCGTAATATGGTATGGTTCTATAAATATAGACAGGGGTACCATGCAGGTAGGGGATCTGATGGCATTTATTCAATACGTAATACAGAGTATGTTTTATTTGGCTATGCTCTCTATGATTTTTATAATGATATCCCGTGCATCCGCATCTGCCACAAGAATCAATGAGGTGCTTGATATGGAACCGGAGATAAAGGATCCGGAAAATCCCCGCATTATAAATATAAAAAATGGAATCGTACAATTCAAAGATGTGACCTTCAGTTATCCGGGCGCGGAAGAACCGGCATTGAAAAATATTTCCTTTACCGCAAGACCGGGAGAGGTAACCGCTATTATAGGAGGAACCGGTTCGGGAAAATCGACATTGATAAATCTAATCCCCAGATTTTATGATGTGGACAGTGGCAGCATCCTGATAGATGGTGTTGATATCAGGGAAATAACACAAAAAACCCTGAGAGAGAGCATAGGATTTGTTCCCCAAAAATCGGTTCTTTTCACGGGGACGGTTGCGGATAACATTAAATATGGAAAAGAAGATGCAACAGACGGGGAGGTCAGACATGCAACCGAAATAGCCCAGGCCGAGGAATTCATATCAAATATGAAGGAAGGATTTAGTGCCGCTATTGCACAAGGGGGAACCAACGTATCCGGCGGGCAAAAACAGAGGCTCTCTATTGCAAGGGCACTGGTAAGAAAACCGAAGATATATTTATTCGACGACAGTTTTTCCGCACTTGATTTTAAAACCGATGCAAAGTTACGCAATGCTTTAAGGGACGAAGTTACCGAATCTACACTGATAGTAGTTTCGCAAAGGGTGAGTACCGTTATGGATGCGGACCAAATAATAGTTTTGCATGAAGGTACAATTTTAGGAATAGGGAATCATAAAGAATTATTAAAAACCTGTAATGTTTATAGGGAAATTGTATTTTCCCAGCTCTCAGAGGAGGAAATTGCGTAATGAAAGATAATAAAGGAGACAAACAAGCAGTTCATATGGGCAGAGGCCGCGGAAGAGGGCCCGTTATGGGTATGGCCCTTGAGAAGCCGAAAGATTTTAAGGGGACATCCAGAAGACTGTTGGCCTATTTAAAACCCTTTAACCTGCATTTGGTCATAGTGGTCATAGCCTCGATATTGAGTACGGTATTTGCCACCCTCGGCCCAAGGGTTATGGGCAGGGCAATCACCAAGCTTTATGAAGGGGTAAAACAAAAAATACAAGGTGTGGCCGGGGCTAGTATAGATTTCGATTATATACTCAAAATATTAATTATTTTAGGTATTTTATATGTTATAAGCGCGATTTTTTCCTATATACAACAACTTATTATGGCGACTGTTACCCAAAAGACGATGTATAATATGCGCAGGGATGTAAATGATAAACTTTTCAGGCTGCCACTGAAATTTTTTGATTCCCATACCCATGGTGATATATTGAGCCGTGTTACAAATGATATTGATAATATAAGCAATACCCTGCAACAGAGTGCTACGCAACTCATTACGTCGTTGATTACGCTTATAGGTATAGTAATCATGATGCTCATAATCAGCCCTGTTATGACCCTTATTTTAGTTATAACTTTACCGTTGTACGGACTGGTAACGAGGGTGGTGGCCAAACATTCCCAGAAATATTTTGCAAGGCAACAGAGAACCCTGGGGGAATTGAACGGACATATAGAGGAGATATACACAGGCCATAAAATAATAAAGGCATTTTCCAGGGAAGAGAAATCCATAGAGCGTTTTGAGGGGATCAATGAAAACCTCTATGAGGCAGGTTTGAGGGCCTTCTTTATTTCAGGTGTGATTATGCCCCTCATGAATTTTATCAACAATATCGGTTTTATTTTCATTTCCGTTGTTGGCGGTATTTTAGCAATCAGGAATGCAGTGGTGATAGGGGATGTTCAAGCATTCATACAATATTCAAAACAATTTACACAGCCAATCGTCCAAACCGCCAATATAGCTAATATTTTGCAAGCCACCATAGCATCGGCGGAGCGTGTATTTGAAATTTTGGATGAAACGGAGGAGATACCGGATAAGGAAGATAGCAAGGTCATCGATATGCCGAGAGGAGAAGTTGCATTCCAAGATGTAAAGTTTTCATATAAAAAGGAAGAACCTCTGATAGAAGATATGAACATAGATATAAGACAAGGCCAAACCATTGCCATTGTGGGGCCGACCGGCGCGGGTAAAACCACCATCGTAAATCTGCTTATGCGCTTTTATGAGATAGAAGAGGGGAAAATCACCGTTGATGGTGTCGATATCAGGGATTTGTCAAGGGGACACCTAAGGAATATCTTCGGTATGGTACTGCAGGATACATGGTTATTTAACGGAACTATAAGGGAAAACATAGCTTACGGCAAACAGGATGCTACCGAAGAAGAAATCATCAGGGCATCAAAAGCCGCTCATGCCGATTATTTTATCAGGAGACTTCCCGACGGATATGATACAATGCTCAGTGAGGAAGCCTCAAATATTTCACAGGGACAAAAACAACTTCTGACGATTGCCCGTGCCATATTAGCCAATCCTGCCATACTGATCCTGGATGAGGCTACCAGCAGTGTAGATACCAGGACAGAAATTTATATACAAAAAGCCATGCAGGCCCTTATGAAAGGTAAAACGAGTTTTGTGATAGCCCACAGATTATCCACAATTCGCGATGCGGATTTGATATTGGTCATAAATGAGGGCAGTATTATAGAAAAAGGGACTCATGACGAACTTCTGGCCCGGGAAGGTTTTTATGCGGATCTTTATAACAGCCAGTTCGCAGGCAGGAGAAAAGAGCATTATATGCTATCCTAAAACGGATGCGGCAGGGGGACGCTTGATGCGGCATGGGGACGCTTTGTGTGGCAGGGGGACGTTTTGTTTGCCATATTCGTATCGTTTAGCGTGTAGTGGCGGACCCATATGTCTGCCCGATTGGCAAGGATGGACCTGTGTGTTTGCTTGATCAGCGGGGGGCCGACAGCCGGCCGTTTGATTATACAAGGGGGTGAGGACAATAACGGAACTTTGGGAATTATTCACCATGTTTTTTCGTATAGGCGCATTTACCTTTGGTGGTGGCTATGCAATGCTCCCGATCATACAAAAAGAGATTGTAGAAAAAAAGAAATGGTCTACAAATGAGGAAATCATAGACTGTTTTGCTATCGGCCAATGCACACCGGGGGTTATTGCCGTAAATACGGCAACCTTTATAGGTTATAAGAAAAAGGGTGTTACAGGTGGGATCGTTTCAACAATAGGGGTAGTGCTACCGTCCTTGATCACCATAACCATAATAACGATGTTTTTTAAACAATTTCAGCATTATAAGGTTGTGCAATATGCTTTTGGAGGCATAAGGGTAGGTGTTATCGCGCTGATTTCAAATACGGTATTCAAAATGTTCAAGCAGGTTGTAGTAAATTGGGTATGCATAGCAATATTTGTAGCCGCGTTCATATTTACGGCCTTTACCGATTTTTCACCGATTATTATGATAGTTGCATCGGCATTGGTAGGTATTTTAAGGAGATGGGACAGTATTAAAGTTGAAGGGGAGGGCGTAGAATGATCTATTTGAAATTATATTTTGAATTTTTTAAAATAGGCCTGTTTGCCATAGGCGGGGGCCTCGCTACCTTGCCCTTTATCAGACAACTGGCAGGAAAATATGGATGGATTACCCAAAAACAGATATTGGACATGATAGCGATTTCGGAATCCACACCGGGGCCCATAGGCATAAATGCGGCCACATTCGTGGGTAACATAACAGCGGGGGTATTAGGAGGCATACTGGCGACTGTGGGGGTTGTAACCCCGTCCGTCATAATTATACTTCTGGTTGCACATTATTTTATAAAATTTAGCGAAACACAGATTGTAAGGTCTGTCTTCAGCGGCATTAGGCCGGCAGTAACGGGCCTTATTGCGGCAGTAGGTTTTGAAGTAGCGAAGGTAACGTTGTTTAATGTAGATGTTATATCTAAGGCCCTATCAATATTTGACATCAAGATTCTGCCGATGTTAAATATAAAAGCAGTTATATTATTCGGTGTTATCATATTTTTAATGAACAAATACAAAAAGCATCCTGTAACCTATCTAATGGGTTCGGCTATAATAGGAATTATATTTAAATTTTAAGGGCAGAAAAGACTTGACATAAATCTGAAATGAAATTATACTATTAATGGATTTAAAAATGAAAACATTGAAGAAAAATGTTGACTAAGAACCAGTAGGAATAAAATAGACCCTAAAGAGAGTTACCGGTTGGTGAGAGGTGCAGGGAACATTATTCTGAATACATCTTATGAATTTCTTACCGAAAGGTTGGCCACCCGGTAGGCTAAGACGGTGATTTACACCCGTTATAGTGTAAGGTACTCACTATTTTGTCGGTACTTGATAAGGTTGGCATCGCGAGATGCTGATAAATTAAGGTGGTAACACGGAAAATCCCCCGTCCTTTGTATATTTGTATATACAAGGGACGGGGTCTTTATTTGTAGCACAAAAGGGGGAGGTTCAATGGATTCGGACTATGATTATTTAATTTTAAATTATAAATATATTAAAAATCACACAAAAAATTGGGGGATGAAGAAAAATGTCAAAGGTAAAATTTTTTAGCGGCGAACAAATACCATTAGAAATGCATAAGGTAAGAATAGTACAGAAATTAGAACTGCCACCTGTGGAAAAACGTCTTGAGTATATGCAGGAAGCAGGCAACAATACATTCTTGCTCAGAAACAGGGATGTGTTTATGGACATGCTGACAGACAGCGGAGTGAATGCTATGAGTGACAGGCAACAATCCGCTATGTTGGTTGCAGACGACAGCTATGCCGGCAGCGAAACTTTCTACAGACTCGAAAACAAAATCAGGGAGATATTCGGCACGCAGTTTTTTTTACCGACCCATCAAGGAAGGGCTGCTGAAAATATAATCTCACAGGTGTTTGTAGGACCCGATACCATAGTGCCTATGAACTATCATTTTACTACTACCAAGGCACATATCTGTTTAAACGAAGGCTCAATAGAAGAGATTATTATAGACGAAGGGATAAAGGTCACAAGTAACCATCCCTTTAAGGGAAATATAGATATTAAAAAACTCGAAGACATAATTAAAAAGCATGGCAGGGAAAAAATTGCATTTGTCCGTATGGAAGCGGGTGCAAACCTGGTGGGCGGACAGCCTTTTTCCCTTGAGAACCTCAGGGATGTGAGGAAGGTATGCGACGACAACGATTTATTGCTTATATTGGACGCCAGTTTGTTGTCCGACAACCTATATTTTATCAAGGAGAGGGAAGAACAATGCAAATCCATGAGTATCAGAGAAATAACCCGCGAAATAGCCGACTTGTGCCATGTTATTTATTTTTCCGCACGTAAACTCGGATTTGCCAGGGGTGGAGGAATATGTACCGATAGCAAGGATTTATATATGAAAATGAGGGATTATATAACCTTATATGAGGGCTTTTTGACATATGGAGGTATGTCTGTCAGGGAGATGGAAGCCCTTGCAGTCGGCCTGGAAGAGACCATGGATGAAGAGATTATCAACCAGGGACCGTTGTTTACGGAATTCATGGTAGGGGAATTAGTTAAAAGAGGCATTCCCGTTGTGACGCCTGCCGGTGGTTTGGGTTGTCATGTGGATGCTATGCAATTTTTGGATCATGTTCCCCAAAGCGAATACCCTGCAGGTGCGCTTGCGGCGGCATTGTATATTGCAAGCGGTGTCCGTGGTATGGAAAGAGGTACCATGTCGGAACAGAGAAATCCTGACGGCAGTGAAATTCTCTCTAATATGGAATTGTTGAGGCTAGCTATGCCGAGGAGGGTATTTACATTATCACAAGTTAAATATGCAATTGATAGATTGACCTGGCTCTATGAAAATCGTCGTTTAATCGGCGGATTAAAATTTGTAGAAGAACCCGCTACACTGAGGTTTTTCTTCGGAAGATTGGAAGCCACATCTGATTGGCAAGAAAAGCTGGTTAAAAAATTTAGGGAAGATTTTTCAGACAGTTTATAAATGGCAAGAAAAATGGCGG
The DNA here is from genome assembly GCA_012519835.1 of Clostridiales bacterium. Taxonomy (GTDB): domain Bacteria; phylum Bacillota; class Clostridia; order Peptostreptococcales; family Natronincolaceae; genus JAAZJW01. Next base: position 10,341 of record JAAYPJ010000088.1, read on the forward strand.
GGGACGTTCTGTTTGCCATATAATATATTATTAATATGTTGTGGGGGTGAGCTTTGTTCACCCCTTTACATTTTACTATCATATATTCTTCTATCATTACTATGAAAACACTATATTTTTATCATCCCTTTGCCACCTTTTATACAGTCTAGAGAACCTGTATATCAGCCCCTAACCGCGCAATCCGCCCATAACCGCACTTGAATTATCTGTTTACCGATAATATAATGATTTTGATGGTTAATCCGGTCTGAGAGCTACGACCCTGCTGCCGGGGTATTGCATCATATGACGACCGAGAAAGACAGTTGGGGGAAAATGAACATTTTGGACCCGATTCTGTAGTACATATGGGAATCCGAAATACCGGGAGGAATTAAAAATGATTTCACTGGAAAGTGCCAAGGATATTTTATTTGATGAAATAGAACGTTTAGGATTATGTTTAAAAGAGGTAGAAACGGTACCCCTGTGGGAAGTTGGCGGAAGGGTATTGGCTGAGAATATTGTTGCAGGGGAAAATGTCCCCGCTTTTGATCGTTCACCTATTGACGGATATGCCCTCAGGGCATCGGATACACTCAACGCAACGGCGGATAGTCCCGTAAGTTTCGAAATAATAGATACTGTGGCCGCGGGTTCCAGTTCAACGAAAAAATTAAGTCCCAAAACAGCCGTGAAAATTTTCACAGGAGCACCCATGCCCAAGGGGGCCGACAGTCTGATAAGACTGGAAGAAGCTGTTGAAAGTGATTCCGAACTGCTCGTTAAAAGAACGGTTGAAATGGGAGAAAATGTCGCACTGAAGGGTGAAGATATAACTGCCGGTGAATTTTTATTGTCGGAAGGTACAATTCTTAGGGTTGTTCATATGGCGATTTTGGCAACCTTGGGGTTTGAATTTGTTCCCGTTTACAGGAAGCCCGAGGTCGGTGTGTTTTCAACAGGAAATGAACTGGTTGAAATACACAGCAAATTGCAACATGGGCAACTGCGGGTTTCTAATATCTATACCCTTGCTGAAATTGTTCGACAGGCCGGAGGCATTCCTGTAAATTTAGGGGTTGTCAAGGATCGGGTTGAGGATGTGGTGAAGGTATATGAAAAGGCCCATGAACTGAAATTACCTGTTGTGATTTCGACCGGTGGAACTGCTTCCGGGGATTATGATATTATCAAAGATGCCATGGATGTGGCTTCTACTACCAGGTTGTTTAATAAGGTTGCTGTTCGTCCAGGTGCTCCGGTTGTGGCTTCTGTAAAACCCGGACAGCTGCTGATTGGTTTGTCGGGTAATCCGGCAGGTGCCGCCGTCACCATGTTGGTAATCATTTTTCCCGTCATTTCAAAACTTGTCGGTATAGACAGGGAGTTGGAACGAAGTCAAGGTAAACTTTTAAAACCCATATTTCATAAAGGTGGATTGAGGAAATTTTTATGGGCCGATTTTTACGAGGAAAACGGCTGTCTATATGTAACCCCTTATGAAAACCAGTTTTGCGGCGCAATCAAAACCCAGGCACGCAGTAATTGTTTGATTGAAACACCCGGAGGGGAAATTAAAATTGAGGCAGGGAGGTTGGTAGATATTCTGAAATTGCCGTAATGTATTTATTTAAAATATTTATATATAGCGAACCATAGGTACGAATCCTGTGGTTCGTTTTTGTCTAATGATGCGTCGAATTAACAATAGAACCGTCCTCATGTTAATTACAAAAACATTTACATAAAAACAATTCACATAAAAACATGTTGACAAAAACTATTAGGGTGACATATAATAATAGTACACTAGCATGCTAGCACACCATGCATGGGGGGTGATGTAAATAGAATTTGACAGCTCTAAACCGATATATTTACAAATTGTAGATAAAATAAAAAAACAGTTGATCAAAAAAGAACTCGACATAGGTGATAAAATACCTTCCCAAAGAGAACTCGCCCAACAGTTAAAGGTAAACCCCAACACCGTGCAAAGGGCTTACAATGAAATGGAAACTATGGGAATGGTAAAAACCCTGAGGGGACAGGGAACTTTTATCTGTAACAAACCTGAAATGTTGAGGGAAATTAAGGAAGAAATGACGGAAGACATCATGGGGAGATTTTTTCACGACATAAAATCTTTGGGATATGAAAATGAGGAGATAACGGATTTAGTCAATAAATGGCAAAATAAATTGAAGGAGGGAAAAGAGTGATTAAATTTAAAGATGTAAACAAACATTTTGGCAGCGTCAAGGCCTTGGATAATATGTCGGTAAATTATATTAAAGGAAGGATAACCGGGCTTTTCGGGCCTAACGGTTCCGGGAAATCCACCGCTTTAAGGATTATGCTCTCTTTAAACAAGGCAGACAGCGGTGAGGTACTTATATTCGGTGAGAAACCGTCTGTGGAAACCAGGGAAAACATATCCTATCTGCCGGAAATAGATTATATATATTCATGGATGACGATTAAACAAGCAGCAGATTTCATGAAAGGCATTTATGGAGATTGGGATGATTCAAAATATAGCGATCTGATAAAATTCCTGGGACTGGAGCCCGAAATGGTTATCAAAAAAATATCCAGAGGTATGCGGGCCAAGGTAAAATTGTTGCTCTGCTTTTCAAGAAATGCGGAAATTATGTTGTTAGACGAACCCTTGTCAGGTATTGATATATTAACCAGGGATAAAATTATTGAAACAATTATAAGGGATTACAGGGTTGGAGAACAGACAATTATTATTTCTACCCACGAAATTCAGGAAGTTGAGGGTCTGGTTGACGACGTAGTTTTTATAGGAGAAGGAAAAGTTGTTCTACAAGGAGAAGCGGAAAGACTGAGGAACGAAAACAAACTGTCCCTAGTCGGTTTAATGAAGGAGGTATACAGACAATGAAAATTTCAAATGGTAAGAAACTATTTACTCTTTATAAAAAGGACTTGGCAGCATCCAAATTTGAGACCTTATTAATTTTAGGGTTTATTATAGTGGGAAATCTGTTTTTACTTTATAAGACTAAAACAGCTTGGCCACTAGACATGGCCATAGCGTTAAGCATGTTGGCTTTGGGTTTTGTGCCCCTGTTTACCTTCTTCAAGGCCTTCAACTTTATCAGGGAGGAATGGAAAGAAAACACTGTCTACTTTATGATGTCGTTACCTACTACAGGGAACATTATCTTTCTTTCCAAATTTCTGGCCCTGTTGACTCAATTTTTTATACTGGGAGCTGTTGCATTAACATTCAGCATTTCCTTTATACTGATGCAATCGGGAATTCAGCAGGCCTGGATAGCCATGAGAGGTATCGGTGATATGCAGCAAGCAATATGGGAAATTAGCAAGGTGGGCATTATTATGTTTCTGTCCTTTGCAATGGTTATAATAACAGCGTTCTTTAGTGCGGTTGTCGGGAAATTGTTCAGAAAATTTTCAGGTTTGATCACTTTTATTGTATTTATAGCCACGAATTATGTATCAACCAAATCGATAGCTGAAATAATGGAATTGATAACTGAGGGCATGTCCAATCCTTATATACAAAAAGAAATGATGGTTGGGGGAACCGTTGTGTTCTCGCAGATTTTGCCCAATTCAATTTTTATGTCCATCATAATTTTAATTATAATAACTTCCATACTGTTGTTTTTAGCTACTACAACCATATATGACAAAAAAGTGGAACTCTAACGCGACAGGGGTGTGCGACAGAAAGACGGGGGTACCATCATATAATAAAATCGTGATGTAATAGTATCTCGTTCCTCATCATCATTTTTAAAAACAGGGAAAATTAAATGTTATTGACATTTTCAATATAGTTTACTATAATAAAATCAATCAAATAAGAACTCTTATCAAGAGAGGTGGAGGGAAGGGCCCTGCGAAACCTCGGCAGCCTTCAAATATGTCAGTTTGAAAAGGTGCCAACTCCTGCTTCAGGTGTAGTCAAACCTGAAGAAAGATGAGAAGGAAAAATGCGGATAAGTAATAATGACCTTTCATCGTAAAATATTAATTTTTGATGGAAGGCTTTTTTTGTATAAAGGGAGAGAATGAGATGTATATAAGACAACTATTCGATGAAAAAAAGGTGGTTTTTTCTTTTGAAGTGTTTCCGCCCAAACCTACGTCGCCTATAGAAACCATATACAACACGTTGGAGGGTCTGCAAAATTTAAATCCGGACTACATCAGTGTTACATATGGTGCAGGAGGTGCGGGAAACAGCAACAGAACTTGTGAAATATCATCATTGGTTAAAAACAAATATGGAATAGAAGCTTTGGCTCATTTAACAAGTATAAGTTCTACAAAAGAAGAAACTACCCAAATCTTGGAGAGCTTAAAAAGGAAAGGTATAAAGAACATATTGGCACTCAGGGGTGACATACCCGAAGGAGGATTTTCACCCGGGGATTTCAACAATTCGCAAGAGCTGATCAGGCACATAAAAAAGATGAACGGTTTTGGAATCGCAGCAGCTTGCTACCCTGAGGGGCATATTGAAAGTAAGAGTGTGGATCATGATATAGAGGTGCTAAAGCTGAAAGAGGAAGCAGGGGCGGATTATTTGATAACTCAGCTTTTCTTCGACAACAATAATTTCTATGATTTTTTAAATAAGGTGGAAGGGAAAAACATAAAGTTACCTATACAAGCGGGTATAATGCCCGTAACCAACAAGAAACAGATTCAGAGAATTGTTACACTTTGCGGTGCCACGCTTCCACGTAAATTTGTAAGAATAATGGACAGATACGAACATGATAAGGAAGCCTTGAGGGATGCAGGAATAGCTTACGCCCTGGAACAGATAGTTGATCTGATATCCACAGGTGTCAGAGGTGTGCATCTGTATACGATGAACAGTCCATATGTTGCCAGGAATATAACCAGGGGGCTTGTTTCGATATTGAATTCTGTGAATAATGGTTAAGTAACAATTGTTCCACTATTGTTAAACCATTGTTATTAAAAAGGGTCGTGTGATATATGAATAGATTTCCTATAGATAAAGATGAAGTTTTAAGATATTTAGGATATAGAAATCAAAATTTGGATGAGGTTACCGATAACCTGATTAATGAATGCATGGAAGAGATGAGGGGCCTGATCAGGGAAAAACATATATACAGATTTTTCGACATTTATAATGAAAATGGAAATGTACATTTGAGCGAAACCAACTTGACACTAACAGGGAATGATATAAAAAATCATCTAGGGGGAAGTGAAAGCTGTGTTTTGATGGCAGTGACCTTGGGAAATAATGTGGATTCCAAAATACGATATTATGAGAGAAAAAGCATTACAAGGGCGTTGATATTGGATGCTTGTGCTACCACGGCAGTAGAAGAAGTTTGTGATGAAATATGCGAGGACCTGGAAAATACAGCCAACAAGCAAAATAGGACATTGACATCCAGATACAGTCCCGGCTATGGGGATTTACCCATAGACATACAAAAAGACTTCCTGTCTGTACTGGGGGCGGAAAAGGCTATAGGCCTTACCGCCAATTCCCACAGTATTTTGATCCCCAGAAAATCGGTCACGGCCATAGTGGGGGTTATGGATATTAAAAACAAACAAAATCGTAGGGATAGTCGATCAGTTCCCGAAAATAATACTTGTCTGAGTTGCAAGAATTATTCAACCTGTATGTATAGGAGAGAGGGTGGTAGATGTGGGGCTTATAGAAAAGCTTAAAAACAGAACCTTGCTATTTGACGGTGCTATGGGTACGGCACTCCAAAGCAGGGGCCTAAAATTAGGGGAATTGCCCGATGTTGCAAACATCAATTCCCCCGAAATGGTAATCGATATACATGAGGGTTATGTAAACTGCGGTGTAGATGTTATCACCACCAATGCATTCGGTGCCAATGAGACCAAACTCGAGAGTAGTGGATTTACCGTGGAGGAAATCGTGGACGCAGCGGTGCAGAACGCCAAAAAAGCAATTAAGGGCAGAGATGTATATGTGGCTTTAGGTATAGGTCCCATAGGAGAATTATTGGAACCTATGGGCACATTAAGTTTTGAGGATGCCTATAATATTTTCAAAAGACAGGTCATACAAGGCGTGAAAAGCGGGGCGGATTTGATACTGATAGAAACCATGATAGATTTATACGAAGCAAAGGCGGCAGTATTGGCAGCCAAGGAAAATTCAACGTTGCCTGTATTTTGTACCATGAGCTTTGAAGAAGACGGAAGAACCTTTACAGGTTGTAACGTCACATCCATGGTCATGGTGCTTGAAGGTCTGGGAGTGGATGCTCTCGGTGTTAACTGCTCTTTGGGTCCCAAGGAATTGGCCCCTATAGTGGAAGAGATACTCAGCATAGCTACAATACCCGTCATGGTTCAGGCAAATGCAGGTTTACCAAGTATAGTCGACGGTGAGACCGTCTTTAACATATCGCCCGAAGAATTTTCATACTATAAAAAAATGTTCGTGGAAAACGGGGTCAGAATAGTGGGCGGTTGTTGTGGTACTACGGATGAACATATAAAACATCTGGTGGATACTGTGAAAGATATAAAGATACAACCCAGGCAAAATAAAGCCTTAAGCGGCGTATGCACCCCCACTAAGGCAGTAATCATAGACAGGGTCAAGGTGATAGGTGAGAGGATCAATCCCACAGGCAAAAAACGATTTAAGGAAGCGTTGGTAAAAGGAGATATAGACTATATTTTAAAAGAGGCCATAGACCAAGTCGATGCGGGTGCCCATATTTTAGACGTCAACGTCGGGCTTCCTGAGATAGATGAAGTAAAAACCATAGTCAGAGTAATTAAGGAGATACAATCTATATTGGATGTGCCGCTCCAAATAGATTCCACAGACCCCGAGGTTATAGAACAAGGCTTAAGAATTTATAACGGAAAAGCCATAGTTAACTCGGTAAATGGGGAAGATAGTATTCTGGAAAGCATTTTGCCCATAGTCAAAAAATACGGTGCTTCCGTTGTAGGGCTTACCCTGGACGAAAAGGGCATACCTTCGAAAGCGGAGGACAGGTTTAAAATAGCGGAAAAAATAGTAAAAAAGGCCGAACAATATGGCATAGGTAAAGAGGATATCTATATAGATTGTTTGACATTGACAGCTGCCGCACAACAAGAAGAGGTAATGGAAACTGTAAAGGCCCTTTCTATGGTAAAGGAAAAGCTGAATGTAAAAACCGTGCTCGGAGTATCAAATGTATCCTTTGGTCTACCCAATAGGGATCTTATAAACAGAACATTTTTAGCTGCAAGTTTGTTTGCAGGTTTGGATCTGCCCATAATAAATCCTATGGATAAGGAAATGATGGATACTATATTGGCATCCGGGGTTTTATGGAATGAGGACAAGGGGGCAGCAGAATATTTAAAGTACAATGAAAATGTATCCGCCGAGCAGGTTGTTGTAAAAGATAGCAAGGATAAGCGGGAAGATGACCTGTTTGAAATAATAATAAAAGGTATAAAGGAAAAAGCCAAAACGGCTACCGTAAAATTGTTGGAACATACGGAGCCTTTAAGTGTAGTCGATGAATATATAGTGCCTGCCTTGGATTTGGTCGGTGAAAAATATGAAAAAGGGGAAACCTTCTTGCCGCAATTGATACAGTCTGCGGAAACAGTCAAAAATGTGTTTGAAATTATAAAAGAAAGATTGAGCAAGGATGGAAGTTCCCAAATTTCAAACGGCAAAATTGTGTTGGCCACTGTAAAAGGCGATATTCATGATATAGGTAAAAATGTAGTGAAGGTTCTGCTGGAGAATTATAATTACGATGTTATAGATCTGGGCAGGGATGTGGCAAAGGAAAAAATCATAGAAGCGGCTGTTGAACATGATGTCAAGCTTATAGGGCTGAGCGCTTTGATGACTACCACCGTAAAAAATATGGCCGAAACAATAGAAGCCCTAAAAGAACTCGACAAAAATTATGTGGTCATGGTCGGCGGGGCGGTTTTAAATCAAGATTACGCCGATATGATAAATGCGGATTATTACGCCAAGGATGCAAAAGGGGCGGTGACCATAGCGAAAAAGGTGCTGGGGTAAATGAATAATTTAGTATATGAACACGAAAGGGTGGACGATTTACAAATAAACAATCTGAAAATCATACAAAACCCCGATGGATTTTGCTTTGGCATAGATGCTGTCCTACTGGCCAACTTCGTTAAAGTCAAGAAAAATTCGAAGGTTGTGGATTTGGGCACAGGCACGGCAATCATTCCTATACTTTTGGCTGGTAAAAGCAAAACAAGCCATATTACGGCGTTGGAAATACAAGAAGAAGTAGCCGACATGGCAGAAAGAAGTGTAAAGCTGAACGGGCTCGAGGATAGAATCGAAATACTGAACATCGACCTGAAAGATGCGAAGGAATTTTTGGAAGCCAACGAATATGATGTGGTGGTATCGAACCCACCATATATGCATCAGAAGGGACTTATCAATCCGGATGATAAAAAGGCCATATCCAGGCATGAAATAAAATGCACACTGGAAGATGTTATAAGCACGGCATCCGGGCTTTTAAGACATAACGGCAGATTTTTTATGGTCCACAGACCTATACGTTTGGTTGATATAATGTTTTATTGCAGACAATATAAACTTGAACCTAAATACCTGCGGTTTATACATCCTGCCTATGATAAAAAACCGAATCTTTTGCTGTTGGAATGTGTAAAAGCGGCCAGACCGGAACTTAAAATATTGGATCCTCTATATGTATACAATAAAGAAGGGGAATACACGGATGAGGTTTTTCACACATACGGCAAAACATATATGGAGGAAAAGGATGAATTTTATGAATAAGGGAAAACTTTATGTCTGTCCCACACCTATAGGAAACCTTGAAGATATAACTATAAGAGTGCTGAATACGTTAAAAAATGTCGACTTGATCGCGGCTGAAGATACCAGGCATACTTTAAAACTCCTGAATTATTTTGGGATTCAAAAGCCTTTGACCAGTTATCATGAGCATAATTTCAGGACAAAAGGAATGATATTAATCAACAAATTGTTGGAAGGTCAAAATATTGCTTTAGTATCCGATGCCGGTATGCCGGGCATATCGGATCCAGGATCGGATATGGTGAGGCTATGTATAGAAAGAGAAATACCCCTTGAAATTTTACCGGGTGCCACAGCCGGTATTTTAGCGCTTGTGGGATCGGGGCTGGATACAACCAGGTTTGCCTTTGAGGGATTTTTGGATAAAGATACAAAAGAACGCAGAGAGCGATTGAGGGCAATAAAAAAAGAGGACCGAACCCTGATTTTTTACGAAGCCCCCCATAGGATTGTACGTACACTGGAAGATATGGTCCTTATACTGGGTAATCGTAGGGCAGTAATAGCCAGAGAATTAACCAAGGTATATGAGGAATTTGTCAGGGACAACTTGATAGGACTTATAGAGCATTTTGAATTAAATCCCCCTAAAGGCGAAATTGTGTTGTTATGCGAAGGGGCTGATTTAGAGGAACTGGCTGCGGATGAAAAAAATGAATTAGAACGGATCACAATAAGGGAGCATATACTCTTGTTTATGAAAAACGGGTTAGATAAAAAATCTGCAATAAGGGAAGTAGCAAAACGCAGAAATATTCCTAAACGTGATGTATATAAAGAATCCATCGGTTTATAGGAAAGCATGAGCCATTTTTCGACAAAAAATAAAAAAGCCCATTTTAATAGGGCCCTTTTTAACGTAATTTATACCAAAACCTTCTCTTTTAATTCAGCCATACATTCGGAACAGACATTTCTGTTCTTGAATACTTCAATATCCTTTGCATTACCGCAGAAAATACAATCCGGTTCATATTTTCTTAAAATAATGTTTTCACCGTCAACATATATTTCTAGAGCATCTTTTTCTGCGATTCCAAACGTACGCCTGAGTTCGATGGGCAAAACTATACGACCAAGCTCATCCACTTTTCTTACAATACCTGTTGATTTCAATTAAAAATCCCCCTTTTTTATAAGACAACTGAAATATCCGGTGTCTTAATTGTCAGTCGATTTTATAGCATACAAAAATACTACAAAGTTCGACAAAGCCTCTTTAAATAATACCAAATATTCCATTATTAGTCAACATAAAATATGGAAAATTTTTAGATTTCTGAATATAAAAATGAGATATTTATATTATGTTACTTTTTCATTCATCTTTTGTACAGCTGAGGTCACAATCTCCCATCATTTTATTTTTCAAGTCCCAAAGTTTTTTGGACAGATCGACCTTGTAGGGTTGGGGGCGTTTTAGGCGTTTATATTCCGGCCAAAGGGAATCCAGCTCTTTTTGTGTATATTCACATATTTCCTGTATATTCCTCCTCTTGTACACCAGATTACCGTCCTCGTATAAGGGTACCAACATTTCACGAATGCTGTAGTCCACCAAGGTTTTCTTCTTCCAGGTATGCACCGGGTGGAAAATAGTAAGTGGTTTGTTCGTATCAATTTTTTCATCATTTAACATAATCAGATCAGCTTCAGCTTTGTTGCTTGCTTTATCGTAGATGCGTATTACTTTTTTATAACCGGGGTTCGTAATTTTTTCCGGATTCTCCGAAATTTTTATTTTCGGAATAAGTTCATTGTTTTTCTGAATTGCGGATAATTTGTATACCCCGCCCAGGGCGGGACAATCTTTAGATGTTATAAGGTTAGTACCCACCGCCCATGCATTGACGGCGGCATCCTGCAATTTCAGATTATCAATTATTTCCTCATCCAAGTCACTGGAAGCTATTATAATGGCATCTTCAAATCCCTCGGCGTCTAACATTTTACGGGCTTCTTTCGACAAATACGCTATGTCACCGGAGTCAATACGAATACCATGGGGTTTATGGCCTTTTTCCCTCAGTTCTTTGAATACGGTGATAGCGTTGGGCACTCCACTGGTCAATACATTATAGGTGTCCACCAAAAGCAGTGCATTATCAGGATATGTTTCAGCATAGGCACGAAATGCATCAAGTTCGGTTTCAAATTTTTGAACCCAGCTGTGGGCGTGGGTGCCTATAACAGGTACACCGAATTTTTTACCCGCGTATACGTTGGAGGTTCCCTTACAGCCACCAATAATGGCAGCCTTGGCGCCATATATACCCGCATCGGGGCCCTGCGCACGTCTCAAACCGAACTCAAAGACCGCATCACCTCTGGCAGCAGTACAAATGCGGGAGGCCTTGGTAGCAATCAGGGATTGAAAATTTATCAGGTTTAGTAAGGTAGTTTCGATTAGCTGAGCTTCAGCTAATGGCGCTTTAACTCTTAAGACAGGCTCATGTGGAAACATGATGGACCCTTCTTCGACACAATAAATGGTTCCGGAAAATTTAAAGTTCCTCAAGTAGTCTATAAACTTATCATCAAACAAATTTAAATTTTTTAAATATAGCAAATCCTCTTCATTAAAGTTGATATTTTCAATATAGTCAATCACTTGTTCTATCCCTACTATTATGGTATAGCCGTTATGGCAGGGATTTTTTCTGAAGAACATATCAAAGACGACAATATTTTTATCAATTCCGTTTTTCAAATATCCGTTCAGCATGGTCAATTGATAAAGATCTGTCATCAGAGTTAAATTTCTCATTTCTATACCTTCCTTTGGTTAGTATTTATACGAAAAAATATTTTATTCAATGATTAAAATCATTATATCAAATAAAGCTATTATATCAAATAAAATCATTATGTCAAAAATCGGGACAAACATAAATAGAGGATGGTTTGCAAACAGATAAAAACATATACGGAAAACCCTGTTCATATAATATATCATACTGAATCAAGGAGAATTTTTATGAATATTATCTGGATATTGATGATCTTTATAGGAATTATAATAGCAGTTGTCACAGGCAAACCTGAAGTAATCAACGATGTGATTATTCACGAAACAGGGGAGGCCGTGACGTTTGCAATAGGACTTACAGGTATTATGTCGTTTTGGTTGGGACTTATGAATATTGCTAAAAAATCGGGATTTATTAGCAGTATTACAAAATCTATGACCCCTATAACAAGGTATTTATTTCCGGAGGTACCCCCTAATCATCCTGCTATAGGTGCAATGATGATGAATATGGTAGCCAATATGTTTGGAGCCGGGAATTCGGCCACGGCGTTGGGTCTTAAGGCCATGGAAGAACTTCAGAAACTAAATACGGACAAAATGGTTGTGACCAATACCATGGCCATGTTCCTTGTGATAAATATGTCATCTATACAAATAATCCCGCTTACAATACTAAAGCTGAGGTCGGATGCGGGCTCCGTCAACCCGACGGATATCATTATCACATCGATATTGGCCACGATTGTATCTACGATTTTCGGTGTTGTTGCATGTAAAATACTGGAGGGACGGAAATGATAAAGGTACTCAGTTATATTTCGATTATAGCCATACCTCTGATGATGACCGTTATACTGTTACATGGTTGGGTCAAGGGAGTAAACATGTATGATTGTTTCGTGGAGGGCGCAGCAGAAGGGTTTAAAACTTCAATCAGGATTATGCCCTATTTGGTTGCTATATTTATTGCGGTAGGGCTTATGAGAAAATCCGGTTTTATCGATTATTTAATAAATCTTGCCAATCCGTTGATGACTTTTGTCGGTGTACCCCCTGAGGTATTGCCTTTAGTTATAATGAGACCTATTTCAGGGAGTGGCGCGTTGGCTATTTTGAGGGATATCCTGAATTCATACGGTCCGGACAGTTTTATCGGCAGATTGAGTTCTACCATGATGGGGTCCGCAGAAACTATTTTTTATACAATGGCGGTATATTTCGGTTCCGTGGGAGTTAAAAAAGGGAGGCATACATTGGGGGCCGCGTTGATATCCCATTTAGCTTCCATAATAGCAGCTGTTGTTGTCTGTACATATCTGTTTTTATAATGTGGCACGGGGACGCTTTGTTTGCCACATTCTCCCGCCACCCCGGATGCAGGAAATCAGGAAAAATTAAATCCGGCAGTTAGGGTATATATTTCAGTCTGATGTTGACAATATAACTAGTAAAGTTTATCGTATTATTATATAATATTAATTACAAAAGCGGCATGTGGCACGGGGACGCTTTGTTTGCCACATTTCCCTGTCACCCGCAATTCCAAGGCAGATACATAGACCGACGCTTATTTCTTAAGGGATGGCAAACAAAACGTTCCCCGCCACGGACGGCAAAGCTGTAATGCTTTTACAACAATTTGACATTATCCAAAAGTAATGATGGGAAGAGTAGGCAGTGGAATTAGCAACAGAGAGCCGGGAAAGGTGAAAGCCGGTGCTAGTAAAACTGGCTGAATATGGTCCCTGAACCTCATGGTCGAACAGCCAAAATCGGATTGGCCTTTAAACCATGGCGGTATTGCATCCGTTAACAATGCAAGGTGATAAAAGTCACTTACCGAGTTTATTATCGTGAGATAATAATAAATTAGGGTGGTAACGCGAGCATATCCTCGTCCCTGTATATTTGGGGACGGGGATTTATTTATGACCTAACCCGATCCGACACTCAGTTAACAATAGGCAGGACATCTCTAATTTAACAAAGATATAAACAAATACCAGATATTATCCTTAGAAAGTCTGAGTGTCGGATCGTTGGTAGGTCAAACGCATATTAGAAGTGGGGAGCGGGAAGCGGGTGACCGGAATTCTTGCAAGTATAACCACCACTATACAGTTCGGGTAACATACAACCGGATTATTTCTAACTTCTAGCTTCCAACCTCTCACCTCTAATATGAGAGACTGCGGAGAATGACCTAACCCCGCTAGAAATCAGAAGCTGGAGGTCGGAGTGCCGGAAATTTGTCAGAAGGGTATAAAATTTTAAGGAGGTCCGGCATACCGGCGCACTGATTTCCGATTTCCAGTTTGTGCGACCACAAAGAATGATCTTACCCATATTAAAGGCGGGAAGTGAAAGGTGAAAGGTCATGTGGCAAACAAAGCGTTCCCTTGCCGCACATGTGGCAAACAAAGCGTCCCCTTGCCGCATGAAGGTGGGGGGGGAATGTGGCAAACAAAGCGTCCCCTTGCCGCATCAAGCGTCCCCTTGCCGCATCCCAAATGCAATTCAAACAACAGGAGGAATAAAAAATGAACAAAGGAAAATTTTATTTAACAACACCAATATACTATCCGAGCGGCAAACTCCACATAGGACACACATACACAACGGTTGCCGCAGATGCATTGGCAAGATTTAAGAGACTGACGGGATATGATGTCAAATTTTTGACCGGAACAGATGAGCACGGCGAAAAGATACAGGAAGCTGCACAAAAAGTGGGACTGACGCCAAAAGAATATTTAGACGAAATGGTATCGGGAATAAAAAAGCTTTGGAAGGCAATGGACATTTCCTATGATATTTTTATAAGAACGACAGACGAAGAACACAAGCAGAGGGTTCAAAATATATTTCAAAAGCTTTACGATAAGGGGGATATCTACAAAGGCGAATATGAGGGATGGTATTGTACACCTTGCGAATCTTTTTGGACGGAAAGCCAAATAAAGGAGGGGCATGTATGCCCGGACTGTGACCGTCCTGTATATCTGGCAAAGGAGGAAGCATATTTTTTCAGGTTATCAAAATACCAAGATAGGCTGATTAAATATTATGAGGAGCATCCGGAAATCTGCTCTCCGCCGTCAAGAAGAAATGAAATGTTAAACAATTTCTTAAAACCCGGGCTGGAGGATCTCTGTGTATCTCGTACAAGTTTTGATTGGGGCATTCCGGTGCCGTTCGACCCGAAACATATAATATATGTATGGTTTGACGCTGTGAGTAACTATATTACTGCATTGGGTTACGGTTCTGAAGACGAAAAACTGTTCAACAAATACTGGCCTGCAGACGTCCATCTGGTGGGGAAGGAAATAGTGAGATTCCATACGATAATCTGGCCGATTATGTTGATGGCATTGGAATTGCCGCTACCTAAAATGGTATACGGCCATGGCTGGATATTATTTGATGCGGATAAAATGTCAAAATCCAAGGGGAATATTGTGTATCCGGAGCCGCTGATAGAACGCTATGGACTGGATGCAATCAAATATTTTCTTTTGAGAGAGTTTACATTTGGTCAGGATGGTAATTACACAAACAGGAACTTTATCAACAGACTGAATTCCGATTTGGCCAACGATCTGGGGAACCTTGTGAGCAGAACCATTACGATGATTGAAAAATACAACAGTGGAATTATTCCGGAGCCTAAAGAGCCGGGAGAGTTCGACGATGATCTGAAATCGGTTGCGGCTGGAGCATCACAAAAAGTGGAATCAGCAATCGATAAACTGCAATTTCACGACGGATTGGAAGAAATATGGAAAGTGGTTCGCAGAACAAATAAATATATAGATGAAACCACACCTTGGATATTGGCAAAGGATGATGCCAACAAGGAAAGACTGGATACGGTGCTTTACAATTTGGCAGATTGCATTAGAATTATATCCGTACTGATAAAACCTTTTATGGAAGCAACAACTATTGAAATTTGGACACAATTAGGGATTGACAGCGGGCAGGGCACCGCATGGGAAGATACATTCATTTTTGGCAAGATCCCGACAGGCGAGAAGGTAAGAAAAAGGGACGTTCTGTTTCCAAGGTTAGATGTGGACAAGGAGGTAGAAGAATTGGAGAAAATGGGCGAAGGGGAGGAAGAAACCCAAGTCGTTATTGAGCCTAAGGAACAGATAACTATAGATGATTTCAGTAAATTGGAACTTAGGGTGGCTGAGGTATTAAAGGTGGAAAAACACCCTGATGCAGACAGGTTGTTAGTTTTGCAGTTACAAGTAGGAAATGAAACCAGGCAGGTGGTGTCGGGGATAGCCGAATATTATAAACCTGAACAGTTGGTGGGCAAAAATTTGATATTGGTAGCCAATCTGAAGCCTGTAAAACTTCGTGGTATTGAATCCCACGGAATGATACTTGCTGCATGTAACGGCAAAGAGTTGGTGCTGGGCACAATAGACAAAGATATCGCCAGCGGCACGGAAATTAGTTAACAATAGTCTAACAATAGTTTAACAATGGTTTAACGATGGTTTAACGATAATCCGCAGACAAACATTACAAATTTGTTCACTCTCCGACACTCAGGTTTTAATAGGAAGGATATTTTTTATTTGTTTGTATCCTTACTAATTCAGAAGTATCCCAATTAATTGTTAACTGAGTGTTGGATCGTACAAATTTGATGTTTGGTTGCGTTTGACCTACCATCAATTTGTTACTTCCTTTGGTCGTGCAAATTGGGTTAGGTCATAAACAATCGTTTAGCTATCGTTAAGAAAAGGAGGTATAAAATGCTTTTCGACAGTCATGCTCATTTGGATGACGAGCGATTTGATAAAGACAGGGATAACGTCATAAAGCGGGCAAAGCAAAACAATATACAATATATACTCAACCCGGGAGCGGACCTGAATACATCTATAAGGGCGGTTAATTTATCGGAGAAATACGACATGATATATGCGGCTGTGGGTGTACACCCCCACGATGTTAAGGACATGGACAAGGATACTGTAGAGGTACTCAGGGCTTTAACTAACAGAGACAAGGTGGTTGCCATAGGGGAAATAGGCCTGGATTTTTATTATGACCATTCTCCAAGGGATATCCAACGGAAATGGTTTAGGGAACAGATAGAGTTGGCAAGAGAGGTCAATCTGCCTATAATAATACATGCCAGGGATGCACATGGGGAAGTCTTCAATACATTGAAAGAACACGACGTGGGAAACCTCGGTTGTGTCATGCATTGTTATTCCGGTAGTGTAGAATTGGCAAAAGAGTATGTGAAAATGGGGGTATATATCTCCCTTGCAGGACCGGTCACATTTAAAAATGCGAGAAAAACATACGAGGTAGCCAAAGAAATTCCGCTGGAATGGCTTTTGGTGGAAACTGATAGTCCGTATTTGACCCCCGCGCCGTATCGCGGCAAAAGAAACGAACCCGCTTACGTGAGATTTGTAGCACAAAAAATAGCGGAGATAAAACAAATAACCATTGAAGAAATTGCACATCAGACTACATTGAACACTAAAAAATTATTTAAAATAGACTAGGGCAAATCTCGGACATTGCAAAATTAAAACATTACAGGAAAAATCCGCCGAGGACATAAGGGTATCAGGAACGGAATACCCGGACAAACTAGATACCGGTATATTATATTTGTATTTATATCCTCAGAAAAAGTAACGTTATAGGCTTGAGTGCCTTATACACTGGAGGTTTTGTGGATGTACCGAGTCCTGCATTAGATTACGAGAAGGGGGCAAATCGCGGACTTGAATGGCAGCCAATATATGTGTCCCGGTAGTGCAGGGTTTTTCTAGTCCTATTATTCCCGGTTTGTGCATATATTACAAATATGTAATAAGGAGATTTGACAAAAACAAGAATTTGGCATAAAATATAGAAACATTCCGTCCTTAATTTAAAATGAATAGGAGGAAGATTTATGGAAAGTCACCTGAGCCGCAATAAGTTTTTTGATAAAAAAATACTTATTGCAGCTGTCGCGGTAGCACTGTTGTTGTTAGGGGCAGTGTTTATCAAGTCCCGAAAAACAGTTACGATTGCATACGATGGACAGGAAATTCAGGTTTCAACTCTGGCAGGTACAGTGGAGGATGTTTTGAAAAAACAAAACATTACGATTGGAGACAAAGATAAAATTATTCCGAAAATGAATGAGCAAATAAGGGATGGGATGGAAATAGTCATTCATAGGGCTTTTGAAATAAGGCTTATTGATGGACAAACGGAAAAAACAATACTTACTGCAGAAACCAATATAAAAGATTTGATAAATTCACTCGATATAAAACTCGAAGAAGAAGATAAAATTGAGCCGAAACTTGGGGAACCAATTAAGGAAGGCCAGGCAGTTAAAATTACCAGAGTTTCTCGTGAAGTCGCGGTGGAAACTCAAGAGTTGCCCTTTCAGACAGTTTTTAAAAATAATAGTAACCTGGAAAAGGGAAAGACAGTAAAAATTCAGAAGGGCAAGAAGGGATTAAAGGAAATAAAATTCGAGGTTACTTATGAAAACGGTGTGGAAGTCGGCAGGGAAGTTGTTGAGGAAAGTGTTGTTGAAAATGCCGTGAACGAGATTGTTGAAAAAGGAACACTTGTCTTGGCAGCAACCTCCAGCAGGGGGGATATCGCAAGATATTCTAAGGTTTTAACTATGACGGCTACGGCATATGATTTAAGCTTTCAAAGTACCGGAAGAAGACCCGGTGATAAGTATTATGGTTTAACGGCCAGCGGTACCAAAATAAGACCGGGGGTTGTGGCGGTAGACCCGAAGGTAATTCCATTGGGTACGAAACTTTATATAGAATCTACTGATGGTACTTCGGACTATGGGTATGCTACTGCTGAAGATAAGGGTAGTGCTATCAAAGGAAACAAGATTGACCTTTATCTTGAAACAGCCCAAGCAGTAAAGAAGTTTGGCAGAAGAACGGTAAGAGTATATATATTAAAATAGGCCAGAAAATTCTGGCCTATTCCTATTAGAAGCCGGCAAACCTATATCCGGCTTCCAGATAGCAGGGGCGATTTCAATCGGGGGTTAAATGCTTTAAATTAACAAGGTAGGTGAAAACTTTGGACAAGATATCGTCACCAAGAAAAATCAAAGAGATAATGGATAAGCACGGATTCAGACTTTCTAAAAGTCTCGGGCAAAATTTTCTGATTGATGAAAACATACTAAAGAAAATAGTTGATATTGCAAAAATAACGGGTAAGGATTTTATCATCGAAGTGGGCCCGGGTATAGGAAATTTAACCCAACATATAGCAGAGGCCGCAGGGTTCGTAATAGCTATTGAAATTGATAAGGCCCTGATTCCTATTTTGAAGGATACATTAAAAAATTATTCCAATATAGAAATAATAAATGAAGATATTTTGAAAACCGATTTACATAAATTAATCAGAGAGAAATTTCAAAATCAAACAGTTAAGGTGGTTGCTAACCTGCCTTACTATGCAACAACACCTATAATTATGAAATTCCTCGAAGAAAAGGTCCCTGTAGAATCCCTGACTGTCATGGTCCAGAAGGAGGTTGCTCAACGCATGCAAGCAAAACCGGGAACAAAGGACTATGGCACCCTATCTATTGCCGTACAATATTATTCTGATCCGAATATCTTATTGAGGGTACCGCCATCAGTTTTCATCCCGCGGCCCAATGTGGAATCCGCAATTGTTAAACTGGAAGTATTAAAAGAGCCCGAGGTTCATGTGCAGAGGGAAGACTTGTTTTTTGCTTTAGTAAAAGATGCCTTCGGTAAAAGGAGAAAAACCATATTGAACGCTTTAAGTACGGGGGATCTTAAATTAGATAAAAATTTATTGAGAAATGTATTAAATGAAAGCAATATAGAAGAAAATCGGAGGGGTGAAACCTTAACTATCGAGGAATATGCACTTTTATCTAATAATCTGGCAAAAATCTATAATAATTTGTAAATTATTTTCAGCTCATACATATATTGATTATATATATGTTTAAAAGGGAGGAAAATAATTTGATGAGGCGATATAGACGGTTTTTTACTATGTTTGAACTGGAAGATAAAAATTTCAGTATCTTTACGGGCGAAGAGTCGAGAGGTTATGCAAAGGTTGAAATCAAGAACAGCCAGGGGCTATTATCTATTTACTGTCAAGGTTTAAAAAGCAGTAATGGCAACAGGTATCAATGGTATTTAATCGATACGAAGACAGACGGGGAGCCCACAATAGTGGAAATCGGGCCTATGGAGGTAGACGAAAGAGGAAAAGGAGAAAAAATTTGCGAATTTAATGCTGCAAACGTAAAGGGATCCATGATACAGATAGATGATTTCAATATATTGGCGCTAATTGCACAAAACAGAGACCAAGAAGACAAATTGTATGCACCCCTTGTGGGCTATATAGACAGAGAAAGGCCTGATGTAAGCTATTGGAGGTATGCACTGGGTAAATACCTGCATATCCCCATAGACGAGGGGACAACCAAGGAAAAAATGGCGCAATTTTATCGACCGGCAAAAAAGGTTGAAGAGAAACCGGTAAAGGAGACTAAAAAGGAAATTACAGAAGAAATGATAAAAGAACCTGTAGAAGAGGTCATAGAAGAACCTGCGGAAGAGGAAAAGGAGATCGAAGAAAAAGTTGTAGAAGAAGCCATAGAAGAACCCGCAAAGGGGATTGTAGAAGAGATTGAAATTATAGAAGGGGTCGTAGAAGAGAAAGTTGCGGAAGAAGCTGCAGAACAGATTGTAGAAGAATCCACAGGTGAATTTGTGGAAAAGGTCATAGAAGAACCTGCGGAAGAGGAAAAGGAGATTGAAGAAAAAGTTATAGAAGAGGTTACAGAGGAAGCTCCAGAAGGGATTACGGAAGAGCTTGCAAAAGAGGCCGAAAAAGAAGTTGTGGAGGAGGCTGTAAAGGAAACAGCAGAAGAAGTTACAGAGGACGAATACGAGATTCAGATGCAGGCCTACATAGAAAATTCACTGAAGGGCTTTATTGAGGTGGAACCGTTTATAGAAAATCTAAAAAACTATATTTGGTGGCAAATTCCTTATGATGTTCAAACCATGTACAGGGCTTATATGCCTTTTATATCATATTTGGATAGCTTAAGGGAACCTATGGATCAAGCGGACTATTATGTTTCCAGGATGGCACAGATAGTTTATGTACATCAACACCATATATTTGGCATTTGCTATGATACAAACAACAGAGCAAGGTATTATGCTTACGGTATATTAGGCAGGAACCTGTCCATGGAGCAGCCTTTTGAACTGGATGAGGATTTTGTTTATTGGCATCCGTGTGACAACGTGCCGGCAAATATAGAATCTTATGGTTATTGGATATTGACAATTGATCCCAAAACGGGAGATGCGGTTAAATGTAAATAGATTTTTATTTGATGGTAAGACATGGAGGCACGGCAGAGACGGTTCCTTTGTAGTGTTGGAAAACATAACACAAAGGAACCATCTCTGCCGTGTCTTTTGCTGTGAAGGTCCTATATTTTTGTCATCCATATTTTTATTTAACCCATAAAATAATTCCCCCAACAATTAATAGACAGATTATTGCCACCATAATATAGACATGATTTTTTTTCATTATCAAAAATCGCATTGTTTCACCCCTCGTAAGTAAAATTTTTTTCTAATAGTAATATATTTACACCCGAAGTACTTTATGCCAGATTAAGTAAGGCAGCCTGTGACTGCCTGCTATGGCACATAATGGGCGGTTAAAGGTTACCCCTACCACATAAATTTATTTATAGATTATTTTATCGGAATTTGTTATAATAAATAGAATGTGGAAGTTGGATATGGATAAACAATTTGCTTTGTGTTTGCTGTTCCCTATCATTCTGTGATCTACCCAAGTTTAATTTAATACTACAATGAGGAAGTGGATAAAATGAGGACATTCTGGAAGGTGTTCGCGATTACTTTTCTTGTCTTTGTTATTGTATTCAGCGGACTGGCTTGGTCGTTTGATAAATATATGAGGGAAAATAATTCTTCTGAGCCGCCCGTTGTGGTTATTGATGATGGCAATAATGAGAATAATGGAGTAGAACAAGACAAACTTATGGGACTGGTTAAAGATAGCAAGAGGGTAAATTTTGTTGTTTTAGGACTGGATGGTCCAAGAAGCGATACAATGATATTTATGTCCTTTGATCCCAAAGGCAAGAGTTTAGACGCCATTTCCATACCCAGAGATACTTATTTGGTTAGGAAAGGATATAACAGGGCAGACCAGAAAAAAATAAATGCTGCCTATGGTGCCCATGGTGCCGAAGGGGTAAAAACTGTGGTGAGCAGTTTATTATTTAATGTTCCGGTAGATTATTATGTAACACTTACTTATAAAGGAGTAGCGGATATAACCAATTCTATAGGCGGAGTGCCGGTATATATTCCCAAAAAGATGGAGTATGATGATGAGTATCAGGATCCCCCGCTTCATATTCGTTTTGAACCGGGTGATCATGTGCTGAAAGGGGAAAAAAGCGTGGAGTTTTTACGTTACCGTCAGCCTAACAAGGGCAGCGGGGCACTTGACAGGTACGGGGATTTAGGCAGGGTAAAGGCGCAGCAGGAATTTATCAAGTCCGCAATGCAGAAGGTGATGGGTCCCAAACTGCCCAACGCGATAGGTTCGGCATTTAAACATGTAAAGACGGACATACCTTTGCAAACAGCCATGAAACATGCTTTGAGTGCAATAGGTCTTAAGGTAGAGGACATAAACATAAGTACCCTTCCGGGTGAACCTCGCCGCATAAAAATGGGGGATTTCTTTTTTCATGATCCCAAGGCAACGAGAGAACTCTTAATTAAAATTTATTCAAATGAATAAAAGAGACACAGCAGTCTCGAACCGTTCCCCCGTGTCCTGCAGATAGTAAGGGCGGCCTTTTTTGGCCGCCCTTTTTAGGTTCAAAATGTCATTGCTATGAAAACCCTACATTTTTGTCATCTTGAGACGTGCAGTATGAGTTCGACCCTCGAAGGGTCCCGGTGTTCAACAGTTGTTCAACATTTTCATAATTCTAATATCATTTTCCCTATATCGTATACATTACCTGCACCCATGGTCAATACTATGTCTCCCGGTTTCATGTTTTCATAAATATATTTGGATATTTCATCAAAATCCTTCATATAATAAATATCGTTCGCGGGATTATGTTCCCTGATTTTATTTACTAAAATCTCACTGTTGATTTCGCCCGTATCTGTTTCCCTTGCGGCATAAATATCCGTTATTATTACATGGTTCGCGTCGTCAAAGGATTTTGCAAAATCGTGTAACAAGGCCTTTGTACGGGTAAAAGTGTGGGGTTGAAAGACACACCATATTTCACGATGGGGATAGTTTCGTGCTGCTTCCAACGTGGCCCTGATTTCGGCAGGATGATGAGCATAATCATCTATTATTTTGCATCCCTTAATCTCACCCAAGATATCAAATCGTCTGTGTATTCCCTTAAACTTCTTGATGTATTTTTTTGTTTCGGATGTGCTCACCCCGAGAGCATGGGCTGTGGCGATAGATGCCAGGGCATTATAGATATTATGTTTTCCCGGGATATTCAATTGAAAGGGGCCCAAATCCCTATCGTCAAAATTTACATTAAAAATAGGGAGGCCTTCTCCTGTGAAGACAATATCCCTAGCTATAAAGTTACTATTACTATTAATTCCATATGTGATCAAATTGCATTTAACATCATGTATAATTTCCCTTATGTTTTTATCATCTTCATTAGCTATTAAAAAACCCTCTTCAGGAATCAGATCGATAAATTTTTTAAAAGCGAATTTGATATGATTAATGTCCTTGAAATAGTCCAGATGATCTTCATCAATGTTTAAAATAATACCGATAAAAGGGAAAAATTTTAGAAAACCTTCTACATATTCACACGCTTCCGTAATAAAATGTTCACTGTTGCCTATTTTGATGTTGCCGCCGATTTCATCTAATTCCCCGCCTACAAATATTGTCGGATCCAAATTAGCATATTCCAGAATTAGGGAGATTAATGATGTAGTTGTTGTTTTTCCATGGCTTCCGGCAACAGCAATGGATTTGCTGTAATTTTTCATTATGAGGCCCAGCATTTCCGCACGATCAATTTCGGTAATATTCAACTGTTTTGCCTTTAGACGTTCACAATTGTCTTGCTTTATAGCGGCTGTATATACTACCAAATCAGGATTTTGTATATTATTACTATCATGACCGATAAAAATTTCGGCTCCACAATTTCTCAATTTATCAAGTATTTTGGAATCCCTTGTATCCGACCCTGAAATCCTATAACCTTGATTTATTAAAAGTTCGGCAATGGCACTCATGCTGATACCGCCAATGCCGATCAAATGTATATGCCGGTTTTGATTTTGATTTATATCAAATGCAATCAAAGCAGTCACTTCCTTTATATGAGGTTATTTATTATTATTACCAAGTAAATATTTTTCTATTATATGTCCTTTTTCGTATCTAAGTCCTTTGCCTTGCTCAGCGTGGCAATAAGTTGCCCAAAATGGTGATAAAATTGTTCAGGATGGTGATAAATTGTTTGGGATGGTACAAACTACTTAAGAAGATAATAAGGGTATATTTTATTCGTTTTTTATAATAAATTCATGTTGTCTCTTTAATAATAAATATGAAACCCTACTATGTATAATAACATAAAAAGTAAAATGGGTGCACAAATCTTTGCAGTCGAACATTACAAATTTGTTTATTCCCCCGGTCGCCGGCTGGGGTTACATTACTAATTATATAGGATTTTTTCGGGATTCTTAAAAATTTACGAGATAAAAGAAGGAAAATCAAAAAATATGGAGAATATGAAAATAGAACTATTAATATTAGGAGAATGTAAAGAGGTAAAAGAAAGAATGAAACTTATAGCCGTACATTAAAAATGGGAAAGAGATGTGCGAAAAATAAGTTGACAAAAAGATGAAAGGGTGAAACGTGGATGCAAGTGACAGATGTAAGAATACGTAAAATAACCACTGAAGGCAAGATGAAGGCTATCGTTTCAGTAACCTTTGATGATGAATTTGTCGTTCATGACATTAAAATCATCGAAGGCCAAAATGGATTATTTATTGCGATGCCAAGTCGAAAAATGGGTGAGGGTGATTTCAGAGATATAGCTCATCCGATAAATTCAGAGACCAGAAACAAAATCCAAGATGCTATTTTTACCCAATACGAAAGAATGAATGAGTTAGAAAGAGAAGCAGCGGAAGCGGAAGAGATAGAAGCTGAAGAAGCAGGGGTTGAGGAAATAGAAACCGAGGAAGCAGAGGTTGAAGAGATAGAAACCGAAGAGGCAGAAATCGATAAAATAATTGAATAATACTACAGTTACAGGGAGGTCAAACGCCTCCTTATTTTATGTCCTAACCCGACCCAACACACAGGCTTTCTCAAAATAGTATTTTTGTTTTATCGATACTCTTACTAAAATAGGGGTATTTTGTTTATTGTTAACTGAGTGTTGGGTCGATGGTAGGACAAACGCAACGAGAACCAAATTTGCATGATCCGACACTCAGTTTCTCAAATAGGATACCTTGATTTATGGATAGTTCTACCGGATTGAGAATAACCCTGCTGATTGTTGTTTGAGTGTTGGAGAGTGAACAAATTTGTGTTTCGAGACTGCGGAGAATGTCCTATACTAGAAGTGAGAAGTGAGAGGTGGGAGGCCGGGAGGCGAGAAGTGGGAAATGAGAATTTTTGTAAACATAGTTTTCGCGCCCCGTTTTCGCCGGTGGTTTTCGGAACCGGTCTTATAACAATCGTTCAACAATCGTTCAAAGGGGGGTTCATTATTTGCGCGAAATGTAATAAACTATTATAGGGTATAATGAAAATATATGTGATATTTTTTAACATAGATGTTGAGGTGAAATAATATGAAGTTAAAAGCAATTATTTTGGCCGCGGGGGAAGGTACAAGAATGAAATCCAAATTGCCAAAGGTGCTTCATAAGGTTTGCGGGCAAACCATGCTACAACATGTTATAGATGCAGCGAAAAAATCAGGTATAGAGGAATGTATTGTAGTGATCGGCCATGAAGCGGAAAAAATAAAAAGGAGTCTTTCTTCTGAAATAAAAACCGTGTTTCAGGAAAAACAGTTGGGAACAGGCCATGCGGTAATGATGGCGTATGATAGTATCAAGGAGGATACAATATTGGTATTATGCGGGGACGGTCCTTTAATCACGGAAGAAACCCTGAAAGACATGTTAGATTATCATAAAAAAGGGGATTTTAAAGCTACGGTGCTTACGGCTGATTTGCCGGATCCGGAAGGTTATGGGAGGATTATCAGGGACACGGAGGGCCGACTGCAAAAAATAGTGGAAGAAAAGGATGCTACCGAGGAAGAAAGGTCTATAAGGGAAATCAATTCGGGTATATATTGTTTTGACGGCGGGACATTAAAAGATGCGCTCCCAAAACTCAGAAACAATAATTCTCAAGGAGAATATTATCTGACGGATATATTGCCGGTTATCCGTGATATGGGTTTCGGGACGGGAGTATATAAAACCCGGGATTATGAAGAAATTATGGCTGTCAATTCCAGGGAACAATTGGCAGAGGTGGAAGCTATAATGAGAAAAAGAATAGCCAAAAAACATATGAAAGACGGTGTAACTATAATCAATCCGGAACACACATATATAGAAAAAACTGTTACAATAGGTGTAGATACTACTATATATGCCGGGGCTATATTGACAGGTGATACTGCAATAGGGGAGGATTGTATTATCGGACAGAACAGCCGCATAGAAAACAGTGTAATAGGTAATGGGGTGGAAGTGCAAAGTTCTACAATTATCAGCAGTAGTGTGGGGGATAGCACGACTATAGGTCCATATGCCTATTTACGTCCAAATAGCAATGTCGGCAAACATGTTAAAATCGGTGGTTTTGTGGAGGTCAAAAATTCGAAGATAGATGATTATTCCAGGGCCTCTCATTTGTCCTATATAGGGGACGCAGATGTAGGTAGGAATGTAAACATAGGTTGTGGAGTTGTTTTTGTTAATTATGACGGTAAAGATAAAAACAGATCTATAATAGAGGACAATGTCTTTGTAGGTAGCAATGTAAATCTGGTTGCTCCGGTGGTTATCGGAAAAGACGGATATATAGCCTGTGGTTCTACCATCACTTCGGGAGTGCCGAGTGGGGCTCTGGCAATAGCAAGAGCACGTCAGGAAAATAAAGAAGGTTGGGTAGATAAAAAAGGATTATCGAGAGAATAAGCTAATTTTATATCACCAAGGAGGAAAATTTAAAATGAGCATGAGTGAAGTTAAAATATTTACCGGTAATGCTAACCTGAAATTGGCAGAAGATATTTCGGATGCGATAGGTATACCCCTGGGGAAAGCGAATGTGTCAACTTTCTGTGACGGTGAAATTTCCGTAAATATTGAAGAAAGTGTAAGGGGTAAGGATGTCTTTGTCATTCAACCCACGAATCCGCCGGTAAACGACAATTTAATGGAGTTGTTGATTTTAATAGATGCATTTAAAAGGGCTTCCGCGGGGAGAGTGACAGCAGTAATCCCTTATTATGGCTATGCGCGTCAGGATCGTAAGGCTAAGGCCAGAGATCCTATCACTGCAAAATTGGTAGCGGATATTCTGACATCGGCGGGGGCGGACAGAATTTTGGCTATGGACCTGCATGCCGCCCAAATCCAAGGGTATTTCGATATTCCTGTGGATCATCTTTTAGGCGTTCCCATATTAGCAAGATATTTTATAAAAAAGGCTATAAGGGATGTTGTGGTGGTTTCACCTGATTTAGGCAGTGTAACAAGAGCCAGAAATTTCGCAAATATATTGGATACGTCTATTGCCATTATTGATAAGCGAAGACCGCATACAAACGAAGCGGAAGTGATGAATATTATCGGGTCCATAGAAGGCAGGAACGTTATTCTGGTTGATGATATAATCGATACCGCCGGCACGATGGTGCAGGGGGCCCAAGCGTTGAAAGAATTAGGTGCCAAGGATGTGTATGCTTGTTGTACCCATGCCGTGCTTTCCGGACCTGCTATCAAGAGGATTCAATGTTCCGCAATCAAGGAAGTCGTCATCACAGATACTATTCCTTTATCAAGAGGTAAAGCGATTGATAAAATCAAGGTTATGTCTGTTGCACCGATATTCGCAGAAGCAATTCGAAGGATTTATAAAAATATTTCCGTAAGTAAATTGTTTGACTAGAAGGTGAACAATATGCATATAATATTTGGGCTTGGAAACCCAGGAAGGAAATACGGTGCCACAAGACATAATGTAGGGTTTGAAACAATAGATTTGTTGGCAAAAAGAAACAACATAGAAGTGAAACAATTAAAATTCAAAGCATTATACGGGGAAGGGTATATCGGCGAAAAAAAAGTGATGTTGGCCAAACCTCAGACATTTATGAATTTGAGCGGGCAAAGCCTTCTGGATATAGTGCAATTTTATAAAATAGATACCAAGAACATTGTAGTAGTCTATGATGATGCGGATATAGAGCTGGGTTCTATCAGAATAAGGGAAAAGGGAAGCTCCGGGAGCCATAACGGAATGAAATCCATTATATATCAAATACAAACTGATCAGTTCCCGAGGGTTAGGATAGGTATCGGCAAACCGCAATTCGGGGGCCTAATAGGTTATGTTTTGGGAAGGTTTCAAAAAGAAGAGATACCCGTAATACTCGAAGCGATAGAAAGAGCCGCTCTGGCATGTGAAACCATAGTTACCGACGGGGTTTCTTCGGCAATGAATAAATATAATGGCTAATGCACATGGGTCTAACAATGCGTCGTATTATATATTTAAAATATTTGTGTATTACACTCTCATCGCGGTTTGAAATTTTGATAGTTCCGGCAACTCCCTGAAAACAAAAAACCTTTATGACCTAACCCAATTTGTAAAACAAATTGATGGTAGGTCAAACGCAACGAGAACCAAATTTGCATGACCGAAGGGAATGAACAAATTTGTGTTTCGAGACTGCAATAATTCGCAA
>JAAYPJ010000089.1 GCA_012519835.1 Clostridiales bacterium
TCAAGGGAGAGGACCTTCAACCAAAAGTTATAACCGGTTCGGCGAATTTATCCGGTGTGGCTTTTTCCGGGAGACAACTGGAAAACATTTATGTGTTAAAGGGGGAAGGGGCCTATAATGAATTTTTAGCAGAATATAGTAAAATGAAAGAAGAAAGCACGGATTCTGTGAGTCGGGAAGCCATTGTACTGGCTGATGACGAAAATATTGAAAATATTCCTGTTATATCAAATGTAAAAACCCAAAAGGTAATCGTAATAGAACCGGAAAAAGAAATGGTTAATGATTCTAGTAGGACAGTGCTAATCAAGTTTGAACATATAAAGAAAAAATATAAAGATATTGTGGCCAAACCGATTAAAACCGGAAAGATATTGTTAAATTATGATGAAGTAAAAAAGATTGCAAAAAAGATGCGCCAAGTAAATAGAGAGAAAAAAGCTATTGAGAGAAAAACTCCGAAATTCAGGATAGATATAGATAACAATGAAGTAATATTGGATGAAAGGTCACTAGATTTAAAATCTGATTCGAAAGAAATTGAACACGATGTTAATTTGTTCATTGATTATTTCGAGGGCTTCGAAACTTTTCTCGGGGATACGAAGGATGCTATAAAAAAATATTATGCATTCACAAACTGGTTTTTTGTATCACCGTTTATGTCGGTTGTTAGAAATTATGCAATTATACACAACAAACCCGTTGCACCCTATCCGGTATTCGGTTTATTATATGGTAAAAGTAATGCAGGTAAAACCAAATTGTTAGAAACTTTAATGATTATGATGGTAGGACAAAAAGCATTGTTGCCGGCTAAAGAATTCACTAAATCTTTAATATATAACTTAAGGCTGGAGATGTTAGGTTGCCCAATAGTGATAGATGATTTAAATAATACAAGATTCAGAAACCATGCCATTGAACTAATAAAGGACGATTCATATATAGCAGAAAATTTTTCGGCAGTAGCAATCAGCGCCAATGAAGATGTAAGGGCAGTCGAAAATGAACTATCCAAAAGGATGATAATTTGTCATATTAACGCCAGCCTACCAAAAATGGAGGCAATGAGAGGGAGTCTAGTGAGGACTACCCAGAAAAACATAGGTACCGCTTTTTATAGAGAATATCTCAGAAGGATGATGGATGAAATCCATATATTAATAGAAGAATTACTGGATGATGCCAGAGAAGCACCTGATATTTTTGTCCTGTCCTCAAGAATTATAAAGGAAATTATCCATGAATTCTATCAAAAAGAAGTTCCGGATTGGGTGATAGATTTAAAACTTGATTATTATTTTGAAACCTTAGCGGAGCAAGGTATAAAACAAAAAATAATCAATATGTGGGATTCCAATCCGAAAATGTTTAAAATAGATAGAAAGGCCGGCTTACTTACTATAGACACAGGAGATTATCATGAAGCCAACAGAATAGTTGGCGAGTTGCCATCGTATATGCATAAGGGAACGGCAAACGGCATAATATCTCTAGATTTGAAATATGCAGAAGAATATTTTGGACAAGGTTTCAACTTGAGTTTTATTGGTAAATTTATTAATAAATTCGGTTAATGTGCCTAGAATCGGACGCAGGATTTTATGGTGTGGGTGGTATGGGGACGCTTTGTGGCATGGGGACGCTTTGTTTGCCACATTGCTTAAACTGTTGTTATCTCCCCAACAGCGAACTTGCTTTCACAACCCTGTTTCTACCTTCTTTTTTGCCTGATATAATGCACGGTCGGCCGCCCCAACCAAATCCTCAA
>JAAYPJ010000012.1 GCA_012519835.1 Clostridiales bacterium
GCTCCGTAGTTGCGGAAAACGGCAAAAGGATCACTGCATCCAAGATTATAATAGCATCCCTATTTCCTTTCTCTAATTTCAGAGGGTTATATTTTTCAAGGATGTTCCAAGAAAGGTCATATATTGTAGCCATCAAGGCAAAATCCAAATTTCCTGAAGGAATGTACATAAATGCGGAAAAACCCACCCGTTCTATGCGTTCCCACCCCTTCGGCGACGGGGAAATCTTGTTAGTGGCAGGAGAACATCATAAAACAGGCCGTGGCAAGGATGAAAATGTGCATTACAAAAATTTGATCGATTTTGCAGACAAGAATTTTGGAATTGAGGGAATCCTGTGCAGATGGTCTGCACAAGACTGTACAACCCCGGACAGTATTCCGTATATAGGCAATATAACCCCTAATTATCCGGATATTTATGTAGCCACGGGATTTAAAAAATGGGGGATGACTACCGGTGCGGTATCCGCTATGATTCTGAGAGACCTCATTGTAAAGGGCAATAATTCTTGGGCTGAGGTCTATGATCCGTCCAGATTTATAGAAACCGGTTCCATATTAACATTTATTAAACAAAACCTGGACGTTGCTATGAATTTCGTTTCCGGCAAATTTCCCACCGGATCTCCCGCAGGTAAAATTGAAAAAGGGGAAGGAAAAATCGTAAATGTGGCTGGGCAAAAAATAGGTGCATATAGGGACGAAAAAGGAAAACTGCATCTTATAGACACTACCTGCACCCACATGGGATGCGAACTTAAATGGAATGATGCCGAAAAGACTTGGGATTGCCCATGTCATGGTTCAAGATTTTCTCCTGCCGGTGAGGTAATAGATAGCCCTGCTTTCGAACCCTTGGATAAAATTGAAATAGATAACTAGACAGAGGGAATAATAAAAAAGGACATAGCGGGGACGGTAAACCGTCCCCCTATTGCCCTATCCTAACTCCCTGACTAATACATTTTTCCTGTTACTCAACACAACCCTTTCATCCTTTAAATCTACTTCTATATGATCCCCCGATGTAAATCGTTTTCTGATATACTCTTCAGCAATTTCATCTTCAATATATCGCTGTATTGTTCTTCTGAGAGGTCTTGCACCATACTTTTCGTCATAACCTTTTTCTAATATAAAATCCTTAACCTTATCGGAAATTGTGATACTCATATTTTTTTCCTTCACATCATGTATTACTTCCTTCAACATGAGATCCACAATTTGCCTTAGCTCCTCTTTAGACAGTTCTGTAAATACAATAGTCTCATCAACCCTGTTTAAAAATTCCGGCCTGAATATTTCCTTCAGTGCCTCCTTGGCCTTGTTTTCCAGGGCCTCATAACCCCTTTTGCCAAAACCTATGCCACTGGATTTTAACTGTGTCCCCGCATTGGATGTCATAATCACTACCGTGTTTTCGAAATGCACAGTCCTTCCCTGGCTGTCAGTCAACCTGCCGTCCTCCAAAATTTGAAGCAGCATGTTGAAAACGTCGGGATGCGCTTTTTCGATTTCATCCAGGAGTATAACCGAATAAGGCCTTCTTCTGACCTTTTCTGTCAATTGGCCTCCTTGGTCATATCCTATATATCCCGGGGGAGCTCCTATCAATTTAGAAACAGTATGCTTTTCCATATATTCTGACATATCCAAACGAATCATGGCATCTTCACTGCCAAACAGTTCCTCCGCTAAAGCCCTCACCAGTTCTGTTTTGCCCACTCCGGTGGGTCCTATGAATATAAACGATGCCGGTTTCTTCTTCTTTCTAAACCCGGAACGATTGCGCCTTATAGTTTTAGACAGGCTCTTGACAGCATCGTGTTGGCCCACTACCCTTTCATGCAGATGTTCCTCGAGATTCAACAATCTTCCGGCTTCTTCCCTGGTAATTTTCCCCACAGGAATATTGGTCCAAGATTCAATTACAAAGGCTATATCCTCCACTGTGAGATGAACATTGTCTACGTTCTTTTCCAATTCCTCTATCTTGTCTAAAATCTTGCATTCATCCACCTTGTATTGGGCAACCCTTTCATAATTGCCGACTCTGGAAACCTCTTCCCTCTTTTCCTTTATATCTTGCAGTTTTTCCTTCAAATATTCCAATTCCACAAGCCCCAGGTTTTTCAGATTCGCCCTGGATCCTGCTTCGTCTATTACATCTATGGCCTTATCGGGTAAATATCTGTCTGTGATATACCTTTCAGAGAGCTTTGCAGCTGCTTCTATCACTTCATCCGATATCTTGACCCTGTGATAATCCTCGTAGTAACCCTTGATCCCTTTTAAAATCTCGATGGTATCATCTACAGTGGGCTCTTCTATCATTACCGGTTGGAACCTTCTCTCTAACGCGGAATCCTTTTCAATATGTCTTCTGTATTCATCCAATGTAGTCGCACCGATAACCTGAACATCCCCATGGGCCAGAGCAGGCTTTAAAATATTGGCAGCATTCATGACACCGCCATGAACTTCCCCTGCACCCATGATATTATGAACCTCATCTATTACTAAAATTATATCTCCATATCTTTGGGCCTCTTCTATGATAGCTTTCATTCTGCCTTCAAATTGCCCCCTGAACTGAGTCCCGGCCACAATAGCCGTTAGGTCCAACAGATAAATTTCAGAATTAAATAATTTTGCCGGAATCTGTTTTTCCACAATGCGAACGGCCAGTCCTTCCGCAATAGCTGTTTTGCCTACACCCGGCTCACCAATCAGTATCGGATTGTTCTTGAATCTTCTGTTCAGTATCTGTACTACTCTATCAATTTCTCTGTTTCTGCCTATTATTTTATCTATCTCTCCATCTCTTGCACAATTTGTCAAATTTACACCATAAGCATCCAGATATTTCTTTTTCCTATTTTTTTTCATTTTCTTTTTCGCAAATTTCTCCTCTGCATACCTATCCTTATAATCGCCATCTTCTCTTTCATAACTGTTTTTTGACATTCCATCCGTATTTTGATTTTCCTCCCTTTCCTTTTTGAGAAAATTTAGAGAATCTTTAAACAAGTCACTTAAAAAATTATCCTTTTTCATATCTTCTAAACTTATTTCCTCAAATGCGTCATTCATCTGTTGGGAAAAAGCATTCATCTCTTCTTCAGTCATACCTGTCTGTTCCATCAATTGATCTATTATGGGTAGGCCCATCTTTTTAGCACATTCTATACATATGCCTTTCATTTCAGATTTTCCGTTCTCCATTTTCGTAATAAAGATTACCGCCACATTCTTATTACATATAGAACATTTCTTCATAGTCAATCCTCTCCATGTTTTAGTGCAATCCTCTCTTTTATTATATCACATACCGGCAAGTAATAAGTATTATATGTTTATTATATACACAAATGATTTTAAAAGTAACAAAGACCCCGCCAAAAATAAAGGGTCTTTCATACAAATTGTTAAAACCTTATACTTTCAAGGTAAGCATACAGTTATTCTGCCCTTTAAGTATAATTTATTTATCAATTTTTTTATTGATCTCCTCCAATATTTTCTCAATATTACTCAATTTTGCATTCCTTTCCCTCAAATCCACCGGTAATTTTACCGCTAAATAATAAACTACATATACAATTCCTATGATAAAAACTATATTTAAAAGTTAGAATATTGTCGCAAAATTTATACCAATCATTCTCATATATTTACCTTCTTTCTAAATAACATATTTTAATTATTAATCTATGAAATCCTTGAGAATATTCTTCACACTTCCGGCAAAATTATCTGCTGCACCCCAATCAAAGTTAAAAAACAAACTCTTTTTAAAATCATATTTACCCATTTTATCACCCACCGCATATAGCTTATTTTATTAATTTTGATATCTTTTTAAATAGAGGTGTACCCGCTTCTTTTAGTAAATCAAAACATACGGTTTCCGTACTGGTGATAATTGCTCCCATTGCGTCCATTAAATCCAGGGCAATTTTATAGTTTTGTTTTATACGTGAACATACGGCATCGGCCACCACAAATACCTGATAGCCATCAGACAATAAATCCCTTACGGTCTGAAACACGCAAACATGGGCCTCCATACCGACTATAACAACCTTTTTCCTTTCCAGCCGTTTAAGTGCCGAGGCCACTTGTTCAATATAACCTGAAAAGACTATTTTTTCATAAACCGAATCTTTCTCCAAGTTAGGCTTTAATCTTTCAACCGTATCCCCTAACCCCTTGGGATATTGCTCTGTGGCCAAAATAGGAATTCCTAAATCCTTTGAAATTGTAATTAAGGTGTCGGTATTGTCAATAACATCCTTGCCGTATTTCATTGCCGCAGATAAACGTTCTTGAATGTCAATTATCATTAAAACAGTATCTTCTTTAGCTAAAGTAAATTTATCCAATAAGAACACCCCCCCTTTAACGATAGTCCGCAGTCTCGCAACACAAATTTATTTGCTCCCTCCGGTCGCATAAATTTGGTGCTCGTTGCGTTTGACCTACCATCAATCCAACCCGACACTCAAATTTTCGAAAAATCGCATTTAAATCATTGCTATTTTCTCTAAATCAAAAACATTCTTGCCAGTTATTGACTCATTAATTGAGTGTCAGGCTGGATTGGGTTAGGTCATAAACAATAGCTTAACATCAACCAAATCTAATCAGTCATATTGATAAATGCAGTATTGTATGTATTTGAACGGGTAAACACATGGGACCATCCATATATAACAGTAAGACAGTATTGTTTCGTATATCATTTATTCTATAGTGTGCCGTCTTTTTTGAGTTCCTTTATTGCATTTTTTATGGCTGATTTTATAACAAAATATAGAATAATAACCGGTATGGAAAAAAGCAAAGGAACTATGAGCATCTCGGATAGACCCATTCTACCAAGCATATAATACACCTCCCTTTGCAACATCAAAAGATAGCCCCCTTTGTGCCTAAAAACTACTCTTAAAAGACATTATACAATAACAAAGATGTTAAATAAAGCAATACGTTACAAACAATGCAATTTATAAACATTCTTACCCTATAACCTATATTTCCTTTCCTATTTTGGGTATAATTAATTTAATATGAAAACTGAAGGGTGGGACAAGGGGACGGGAGTTCTGTCCCATCTCACCACCCCTTGTCCCACCATAAGCAAGGTCATAACAAACAGATTGGAGTGATGTTTATTAGGTACGAAGGTACAATTTATCGTCCCCCCAGTGAGTTTGATAGTTTGATTATACAGGCTACCATAGGCTGTCCCCACAATAAATGCAAATTTTGTAATATGTACAAGGATAAAAGGTTCAGAATAAGACCCTTAAAAGATATAATGG
Organism: Clostridiales bacterium; assembly: GCA_012519835.1. Classification (GTDB taxonomy): domain Bacteria; phylum Bacillota; class Clostridia; order Peptostreptococcales; family Natronincolaceae; genus JAAZJW01. The sequence goes on from JAAYPJ010000012.1 coordinate 5,330, forward strand.
AGGATTTGGAGACGGGGAAAACACAATACGGAAAAGGAGTCGAAAATATATTTTTCGGTGACGGTAACACAATCCTGATGAAAACAGAGGATTTACTGAAATTGCTTCGTTATTGTAACGAACTTTTTCCAAAACTAAAGAAAATAACAATGTACGGTTCCGCCCAATATATCAATTTGAAAAACTTGGATGAACTCATTAGACTAAAAAAAGCAGGATTGTCCAGAATACATTGTGGCATGGAATCAGGTGACGATGATGTTTTGAAATTCGTCAGCAAAGGTTACACAAGGGAAGAGATGCTAAAAGCCGGAAGGTTGATAAAAAGGGCCGATATTGAGTTGAGCTTATACTATATAGTCGGATTGGGTGGCGCCGGGTTGTCTGAAAACCATGCAATTAACAGCGGAACCCTGATAAATAAAATAAATCCTGATTTTATCAGGCTCAGAACACTCTTACTATTTAAGGACGCCCCCTTATATGAATTATATAAAGAAAATAAATTTCAACTTTTGAATGCACATGAAGCCCTGGAGGAAACCAAGCTTCTTGTTAAAACCCTCGATAATATAAATAGCCTTTTTCTGAGTGATCATATATCCAATTACTATAAAGTTAATGGCAAATTTCCGGAAGATAAAGAGAGGATTCTGGAAGAATTAGATTATGCATTATCATTGGACAAATCGAATTTCAGGTCCCCCACATCCGGGACCCTTTAGGACAAGAAAATGGTCACAGGAACCTGTCCCCACTGATCCCCACTGACCAAGAGAAATTAAATAAGGAGGAAAAAATGAGCGCAATTGTAGAATGTATTCCGAATTTTAGTGAAGGACGTCGTGAAGAAATAATCGAAACCATTGCAGATGCAATCAAAGCCGTTAAGGGTGTTACGCTTCTCGATTATTCCAGTGATAAAAGCCATAATCGAAGCGTTTTTACTTTCATAGGAGATCCGGAATCGGTAAAACAAGCCGCATTTGCGTCTTGTAAAATGGCCTCAAAACTGATAAACATGACAAAACATTCGGGGGGACATCCGCGCATGGGTGCAACGGATGTTATCCCCCTCGTCCCGGTAAAAAACATGACTGTCGAAGAATGTGTAAAACTCTCTCGGGAACTGGGCCAACAGATTGCGGATGAACTCTCTATACCCGTATTTCTGTATGAAGACTCCGCTACCAAACCTGAAAGAAAAAACCTGGCTACTATCAGAAGGGGGCAGTTTGAAGGAATGGCTAAAAAACTGCAAGATCCTAACTGGGCCCCGGATTTCGGTAAACCGAAAATTCATCCGACAGCGGGTGTGGTGGCTGTGGGTACCCGTATGCCCTTGATAGCCTTTAACATCAATCTGGACATATCGGACATAGCCATTGCCGATAAAATAGCCGGAACCATCCGCGAAAGCAGTGGGGGTCTAAAACATGTAAAGGCCATAGGAGTTATGCTCGAAGAACAGAACATAGCCCAGGTATCGATAAATATGACAAACTATGAAAAGACCGCCTTACATGAAGTTTTCGAAATGGTTAAAATGGAAGCAAAGCGTTATAATGCCAATATAACGAACAGTGAAATTATAGGTTTGGTCCCGATGAACGCCCTTATTGATATAGCGAAATATTATTTATGGTTAGATGGATTTAACGCCGACAAGCAGGTATTGGAAAATTATCTTATTCAATAATATAGAGTTGGGACGACACAAGGGGACTGTCCCCTTGTGTCCCTTTATATAAAAATTATCTATAATACCGTATCACTTATTGGAAGTTTTAAAATAAACTGTGTCCCCTTCCCTATGCCTTCGCTCCTGGCCTCTATAGACCCGTTATGTAATTCTATGATTCCTTTTACAATGGCCAGCCCCAAACCAAGGCCAGATGTGTTTCTTGTAAGGGAATTATCCAGCTGGACAAATGTTCCAAATAATCCCGGCAATAATTCCGGTGAAATACCTATTCCCGAATCGATAACCTCAATAAGGATATTTTCAGTATCTTTATCTTTTGAGACTATGATTTTTACCTTTCCTCCCTTTTCGGTAAACTTTAAAGCATTCGACAATAGATTCCCCATGGCTTGTTTTATACGCATAGGGTCTGCATGAATACAGGTCGGCCCGATATGGGTTTCCCTCATTATCTCTATTTTTTCTTTATCAAATAGTGCCTTATATTCATCAATTAACTCCTTAATTATTCCGTTTATCTCAATATGTCTTTTCTTCAATTTCATCTTGTTTGCCAAAATTCTGCCGGTGCTTAATATATCGCCTACGAGCCTTGTTAATTGTGCTGTTTGACGCTCGATAATCCTCCTTGCATTCACATCTGCTTCACTTCCGGGAATGGTTTGTTCCAATAAGGACAGACCCATAGATATTGTGGCCAATGGATTTCTCAGTTCATGGGCAAGGGTGGAAATAAAATTATTCTTATGCTCATCTGCCTTTTTGAGCTCTGCCACCAGTTCATTCGCTTTCCTTTCGCTCTTTTTAAGAGCGATTTCAGCTAATTTTCTGTCTGTTATATCCTTATGGGTACCGAATATTTTTATCAGTTCACCCTCTGTATTATAAATGAATTTAGCCTGGGTCAGCACCCACAGGCATTCCTTGTCGCGTGTTTTAACCCTATAATCGAATACAAATTTATCTTCCCGTTTAGAAATAGTTTCCTGGACAGATATTTTTAATTTCTCCACATCTTCAGGATGAACATTTCCATACTGATTTAAATACATTTCCTTACTGCTCAGATGTTCAAGCCCTAAATTTTTCTTCCATTCATTTGATACAAAAAATTCTTCCTTCTCACAATCAACTATATAAAACCCGACAGCGGAACTATCAAGAAGCTCAAGATACTCTTTTTCCTTTTCAATTGACCTTAATTCAAATTCTTTCTCCAAGGTAATATCACTTGTTGCTCCAATCCATTTCATTACATCTCCATTGTCGTCCATAATGGGCACAGCTCTGGAACGCACCCAAATATATTTTCCGTCTTTACCCATAATCCTGTGCTTTGAATCATAGGGTTCCTTATTTGAAATTGCTTTATTAATCCTCGCCTCGACAATAGGTCTGTCCTCGGGGTAAACAGGTTGTTTTATATTGGTCGGATTCACTACATATAAACTACCGGGAATTGCATTTTCCCGTATCACAGATATCCTGTCCCATTCGCTATTTACTTCATAAATATTGTCGAAACATGTCTCCATAAAGGCCCTGTACATTTTATTGCCTTGATTTAGTTTCTTCATTAACCCCACTTTTTCTGTTATATCCGTTAAAGTGACATAGTAACCGAAATCATTTAAAACGCCAATGCTCATCCCAAACCACTTATCTGCACCCCTATGATAAACCTCGACAGTTTTACATTCCCCACTTTCCGAAACCTTGTACCCTTCGGTATTGGAAAGTTGTATAATATTTGACAGCACGGCCCAGAAATTTCCCCCAATTAATTCCCCCTTTAGTATAGAAAATAGACTGCTTGCTTCCCGATTAACATACCGAATTATAAATTTCCCATCCAAAATTAAAATGGCATCTTTATATGCGTTAAAAAAGTCGGTCATAAGTTCAATCCCGTTATCACATATCTCCATAAAATCAAATCCTTTATCTTTTGTTTTTTATGCCTACTCAATACAATTTAGCAGGGGTTCCCATATCTGACTAAAAATATGGACAATGCTAGCATAACAGATAAAATAAATTTTGCATGTTTAATGGAATAGGTAAAAATTTTTACAGATACCTACAAATATACTTTGCCGACTTCGTATAATTCCGCTTATGTTCATTGTAGCATATTTTTCCCGGAGGATTCTCCTGCAAATAATAAAAGGAGCACTGTTTCTTAAAATTAAATAACAGCACTCCTATTTTAATCACTACTTTCGCTCATTATGGAACACTTTTATAAATCAAAACTGCCCCGTTCTAAAAAAGCATCAACCAATTCTGCGGTTTCGAATTTATGATGAATTTTTGCATGATTAAAGGGAAGAACAACAAAATCCTTTAATTCCCCACATATTGCGGAATTAATTTCGACTCTGCCATCATTTTTGCCCTTTAGTAATTTGTCTGACAACAGATTACCTTTATTTCCTGCTATTGCCCCCATTTCAACACTGTCTATATTTTTTAACTGTAATTTCCGCACATTTTCACATTTTAAGGATTTTAATGTTTTAAAAACATTAACAGACCTGGGGAACAATCTTGAGGCTATATCCGCTAATTTGCTGCCCCTGTTTGGAACCGCTATCAAAACGCATCTGTGTATTTTATCTATATGTTCCGTGTTAGATAAAAAAAGCTTTATCACTATCCCACCTGTGCTATGGCCTACAAGGTTAATTTTTTCGCCTTCTTTTAAACCGCTTATAATTTCGTTAACTGTTTCTTCAAACACAGATGTAGCATATGTTATATCTTCAAACGTCAATGGTAATTCGACTGATATTACTTCATTCCCTAATTCTTCTAAATTTTTCTCCAGGGCCGACATGTCTTTTTTGCTTTTATAATATCCATGAATCAAAATTATTTTCTTTTTCATTGAAAACCCCTGCTTTTTTCGTTTCATTGACTATTATAAATAATGTATTATAGTCTAATTATGCGTCACATCGTATATTTAAAATATCTGTATATTACACTCTCATCGCGGTTTGAAATTTTGATGGTTCCAACAGCTCCCTTCAAATAAAAAACCTTTATGACCTAACCCAATCCGA
>JAAYPJ010000090.1 GCA_012519835.1 Clostridiales bacterium
CTGTTCCGTATCTCATGTTGAGTATCTTCGTAATTGCAGCTGTCAATGTTGTTTTACCGTGGTCTACGTGACCTATTGTTCCAATATTGACATGTGGTTTTGTTCTTTCAAATTTTGCTTTAGCCATCTTTAAATCCTCCTTAAATATATAAAAATTGTATATTCTAAAACAGCGGAAAATGTTTTCCACTATTCTATTGTCAATAAATTTTATTACCTATATAACATTGATTATTTTTTCAGCAATGTTTGGCGGTACGGGTTCAAATCGATCAAAATGCATGGAATAAATTGCACGTCCTTGCGTTTTGGAACGAAGATCGGTTGCATAGCCGAACATTTCGGCTAAGGGAACAAATGATTTGATAATCTGCGCTCCTCCTGTTCTCGATTCCATTCCCTCAATTTTACCGCGTCTTGATTGTAGGTCACCTATAACATCCCCCATATACTCTTCGGGTGTAGTAATTTCGACCCTCATATACGGCTCCAACAGCACGGGCTTCGCCTTTCTCATTCCGTCTTTAAATGCCATGGAACCGGCAATTTTAAATGCCATCTCGGAAGAATCAACTTCGTGAAAAGAACCGTCATAAAGTTCGGCTTTGACATCGACAACCTGATAACCACCGAGAATACCGCTTTCCATCGCCCCGCGAATGCCTATGTCGACAGCCGGAATATATTCTCCGGGAATAACCCCCCCTGCGATCTTATTGACAAACTCGTAGCCCTTCCCCGGTTCTTGGGGCAACAGGCGAATTTTGACGTGACCGTATTGCCCGCGGCCGCCGGTTTGGCGTATATATCTGGACTCAACTTCTGCCATTTCAGTGATTGTCTCTTTATATGCAACCTGCGGTTTGCCTACATTTGCTTCAACTTTAAATTCTCTCAGCAGTCTATCCACGATTATTTCCAAATGAAGTTCACCCATACCTGCTATAATTGTTTGGCCTGTTTCCTGATCGGTATAGGTCTTGAATGTCGGATCCTCCTCGGCAAGTTTTTGCAGGGCGATACTCATCTTTTCCTGCGCCGCTTCTGTCCTCGGTTCTATAGCGACGTGAATGACCGGTTCGGGAAATGTTATGGATTCCAATATAACAGGGTTATCCGGATCACATAATGTATCCCCTGTACCTATATCCCTGAGCCCTACGGCTGCCGCAATATCCCCCGCATAGACAGTAGTGATGTCTTCTCTCGTATTGGCGTGCATCTGAAGAATACGCCCGATTCTCTCTTTTTTATCCTTTGTCGAGTTTAAGACATACGACCCTGATTCAAGTTTGCCGGAATATACTCTGAAGAATGCCAACTTTCCTACATAGGGATCAGCCATGATTTTAAAAGCCAGCGCGGAAAATGGCTCGTTGTCGTCGGCATGTCTTTCTACCTCTTCGTCTCCCGACTCCATATCTATACCCGTAATGGCCGGAATATCCAACGGTGACGGCATATATGCTACTATAGCATCCAAAAGCAACTGCACACCTTTATTTTTATAGGAAGAGCCACAAAATACAGGCGTAATTCGGACATTAATCGTAGCATTTCTGATACCCCTGACAATTTCTTTTTCTGTCAGTTCTTCGCCCTCCAAATATTTTATCATCAATTCCTCATCGGTTTCGGCTATTGCCTCGATCATTTTTTCCCTATATTCGAAGGCTAACTCTTTCATATCCTCCGGGATATCTCTGACTTCCATCTCCCGTCCCACATCATCCAAATAGATTATCGCTTTCATTTTGACCAAATCGACAATACCTTCAAATGTATCTTCTTTACCTACGGGCAGTTGCACAGGTATTGCATTGCTTCCTAATCTATCCCTCATCATATCTATAGCCTGAAAAAAATCAGCACCCACAATGTCCATTTTGTTGACAAATGCCAACCTCGGCACCTTGTATTTATCGGCTTGTCTCCAGACTGTTTCAGATTGGGGTTCTACCCCGCCCTTAGCACAAAATAATGCTACGGCGCCATCGAGTACCCTCAATGAGCGTTCTACCTCTACTGTAAAGTCCACGTGGCCTGGCGTGTCAATAATGTTAATTTTATGATCATTCCATTGACATGTAGTGGCCGCTGAAGTTATCGTGATCCCTCTCTCTTTTTCTTGTTCCATCCAGTCCATTTGGGATCCGCCATCATGGGTTTCTCCTACCTTACGAATTTTGCCTGCATAGAACAGGATTCTTTCTGAAGTTGTGGTTTTTCCGGCATCTATATGTGCCATTATACCAATATTTCTTGTCCTTTCCAGCGGAAATTTCCTTGTTGACACAGTAATCCTCCTTTCATGCAGATCTCAGTACATAAGAATACCTTTTGGGCATTCTTTACCATCTGTAGTGTGCAAAAGCTTTATTTGCTTCCGCCATCTTATGTGTCTCTTCTCTTTTCTTAACTGTTGCACCTATACCGTTTGATGCATCTATAATTTCCTTGGCCAGTCTCTCAACCATAGTCTTCTCGCCTCTGGCTCTGGAATAGTGCACTAACCATCTGATTCCTAACGTCTGCCTTCTTTCGGGCCTTACTTCAATCGGCACCTGGTAATTGGCCCCGCCGACACGTCTGGCCTTAACTTCCAATACAGGCATAATGTTGTTCATCGCTTTTCCGAATACCTCCAGTGCGTCTTGGCCTGTTTTTTCATTTACCTGCTCTAAGGCATCATAAACGATTTTTTGAGCAACTCCCTTCCTGCCGTCTAACATTATACTGTTGATCAATTTTGTGATCACCTTGCTGCCGTATATCGGATCCGGCAACACTTCTCTCTTCGGTACATTTCCTTTTCTCGGCACCTTGCTTCCCTCCCTGTAACAAATAAAGTTATTCATCGGTACTCGGCAACCGACATAACAGTTGCCGCTGTGCGCTATCTATATATTATATCCGCACATCGCTATATTGCTATAGCAAAAGTATATACAGTAAAATTTATAATATTGGCTACCGGCACATTGATTATTTCCTGGCTTCTTTAGGCCTTTTGGCACCATATTTGGATCTGGATTGCTTTCTGTCGGCTACACCTGCCGTATCCAATGCACCCCTTACTATATGATATCTTACCCCCGGTAGGTCCTTTATTCTTCCACCTCTTATAAGAACAACACTGTGTTCCTGCAGATTGTGTCCGATTCCCGGAATATACGCGGATACTACAATACCGTTTGTCAACCTGACCCTCGCTACCTTTCTCAAGGCAGAGTTAGGTTTTTTAGGTGTAACGGTATAAACCGCAGTACAAACTCCCCTCTTCTGCGGTGAATTGACATTCGATGTTGTCCTCTTCCTCAAGGTATTCATCCCTTTTTGCAATGCAGGGGCTGCAGAAGTACGGGTTTCTTTCTGTCTTCCATGGCGTACTAATTGATTAATTGTCGGCATATTGCACCTCCTTCCGTTTATTTTAATATCGCGGCTACAGCTGCACCCACGCTGATGCCGCAGGCTTTGCCTAAATCTTTCATCGAATCTACGTAAATTGTTTCGATATCTTTTTCTTTTGCAATCTGTTCTATATGTTCAACTAAGTGTTTTTCCGCATCCTCAGATATAAATAAGACTTTGACCCTATCCTGATTCAGCGCCTTAGTGGTTTGTTTTATACCGATAACCTTATTTCGTTCTTCTATTAAACTTCCTAACATAAAAAGTATCCTCCCTTTTTAAACATTTGGGAGATGGTGCCATCTCCCAATCTATAAAAAAGTCAACTTTCGATTAACACACCTTAATATTCTAACACTTGTTAAAATGAGTGTCAACCATATTATTTGAAAATTATAAATTTTCATGTTCTATTTCATCAGGTATTATGCCTTCGATTACATTTATATTATCAGCCTCTTCCGTATTGATGGAAATAGACTTATATCTTTTCATACCTGTTCCTGCAGGTATCAATTTGCCTATAATCACATTTTCCTTAAGCCCGATCAGATGATCTTCTTTTCCCTTTATTGTAGCTTCCGTCAACACCCTGGTAGTCTCCTGGAAAGAAGCTGCAGACAGGAAGGATTCCGTAGCGAGGGACGCTTTAGTAATCCCGAGCAGTGCCGGCTGGCCGTCGGCTTTCTCCCCGCCTTCGGCGACCACCCTGTTATTCTCCTCTTCATATGCAAATGCAGAAACTAAACTGCCCGGCAATAAATTCGTGTCTCCCGCATCTTCAATTTTGACCTTGTTGAGCATCTGCCGTACGATCACCTCGATGTGTTTATCGTTAATATCGACGCCCTGTAATCTGTACACCCTTTGCACTTCCTTGAGTATATAGTTTTGGACACCTTCAATACCCTTTATTCTCAAGATATCGTGGGGATTTACGGAACCGTCGGTGATTTCATCACCGGGCTCCAGAATTTCGCCTTCTTTCACCTTTAGCCTTGAACCATAAGGAATAGTATAGGCTGTCTCTTCACCGCTTTCATCCGTAATTATAACTTCCCGTTTTTTCTTGGTATTTATTACCTTTACGGTTCCCCCGGTTTCACTGATAATAGCAAGGCCTTTCGGTTTCCTGGCTTCAAACAACTCTTCAACCCTCGGAAGACCCTGAGTAATATCGGCACCTGCAACCCCGCCTGTATGGAAAGTACGCATCGTGAGCTGTGTTCCGGGTTCACCTATAGATTGGGCGGCTATAATACCTACCGCTTCACCGACCTTAACAGGTTCGCCGGTAGCCAGGTTTCTGCCGTAACATTTTGCACAAATTCCGTGTTTTGTATCACAGCATAGAGTTGAACGAATATAAACCTTGTCGATACCGAGCCTGCAGATTTCATCCGCCATATCCTCCGATATCATTTCGTCGGCCTTAACAATTATCTCTCCGGTTTCAGGATTAGTTACATCTTCTAATGCATATCTTCCCACTATACGGTCATACAATTCCTCTATTATTTCGTTTCCGTCTTTAAACGCTTTTACCAGGCTGCCTTTCTCGGTTCCACAATCCTCTTCCCTTATTATTACGTCTTGGCTGACATCGACTAATCTCCTCGTCAAATATCCCGAGTCCGCGGTACGCAAAGCAGTGTCCGCTAAACCCTTTCTGGCACCGTGGGTTGAAATAAAGTATTCGAGTACCGTAAGCCCCTCACGGAAATTGGCCTTGATCGGAATTTCAAGGGTCCTGCCTGTCGCATTTGCCATCAGTCCGCGCATTCCGCCGAGCTGACGAATTTGGTTCTTACTACCCCTGGCACCCGATTGTGCCATTATAAACATATTGTTCATAGGGTCTAAACCCTGCATAAGGGCACCTGTTACTTCCTCGGTGATTTCATTCCAGGTTTCAATAACCTTTCCATATCTCTCTTCTTCGGAAATCAATCCCCTTCTGAAAGCCTTTTCGTATCTGTCTACCCTTTCTTCCGCCTGTGATATGAGTTCCGCTTTTTCCTTCGGGACCTCCATGTCTCCTACCGCTATTGTGACAGCGCCACGGGTGGCATATTTGAAACCGATTTGCTTGATATGATCGAGCATTATAGAAGTAAGGGTATTTCTGTGTTTTCTGAAACACCTGTCTATAATTTTCCCCAATGCACTCTTGTCACATAAAAAATCTACTTCCAGTGAATAGGGATCCTTTGTCCTGTCCACAAACCCTAAGTCCTGGGGGATATGTTCATTAAATATAAACCTGCCCACCGTACTTTCAATCAATTTCCCTCTATCTTCTTTGTCTAACTTTTTCCTGACTTTTACTTTGGCATGTAAACCGACTATCCCATTATTATATGCCATCAACATCTCTTCATAATCTCTGAATATCATACCTTCACCTTTGATGCCCTCCAACCCTATGGTCAAATAATATGCTCCAAGCACCATGTCCTGGGTCGGTGTGGTTATGGGCTGGCCGTCCTTAGGTGCCAAGATATTATTTGTGGCCAACATCAAAAATCTTGCCTCTGCTTGGGCTTCTACGGATAAAGGTACGTGAACCGCCATTTGGTCACCATCAAAGTCCGCATTATATGCAGTACAGACCAGAGGATGAAGATTAATGGCCTTTCCCTCTACCAGCACAGGCTCAAAGGCTTGAATACCCAACCTGTGAAGTGTAGGTGCACGGTTTAAAAGTACCGGATGTTCGCTTATTACTTCCTCAAGAACATCCCAGACCTCCGGTTTTACCTTTTCTACCATCCTTTTGGCACTTTTGATGTTATGTGCATGACTGTCTTCCACTAATTTTTTCATGACAAATGGTTTGAATAACTCAAGGGCCATCTTTTTCGGCAAACCGCACTGGTAAAATTTCAATTCAGGTCCGACAACTATGACAGAGCGTCCCGAATAATCTACACGTTTTCCAAGTAAATTCTGACGGAAACGGCCTTGTTTTCCTTTCAACATATCGGAAAGGGATTTTAACGGTCTGTTTCCGGGTCCTGTAACCGGTTTTCCTCTTCTGCCGTTATCTATAAGCGCATCTACAGCTTCCTGCAACATTCTTTTTTCATTTCTTACTATGATATCAGGTGCTCCTAAATCTAATAACCTTTTTAATCTATTATTACGATTAATTACCCTTCTATATAAATCATTCAGATCGGAGGTGGCAAAACGCCCTCCGTCCAGCTGAACCATAGGCCTTAAATCCGGCGGGATAACGGGAATTACATCCAATATTATCCACTCCGGTTTGTTCCCTGAACTCCTAAACGCATCGACTACCTCCAGTATCCTGATGGTACGAATTCTTTTTTGACCTTTACTCTCTTTTAGCCTCTGCCTGAGTTCGGCATACAGCTCATCCAAATCTATATTTTTTAAAAGTTGTTTGACTGCTTCCGCTCCCATACCTGCCTTAAAACTCCCGCTGCCATATTTATCTATAGCCTCTACATATTCCCTCTCCGTCAAGACCTGTTTTTCCACCAGGTCGGTTTTACCCGGATCGATAACAATATAGGCGGCAAAATATAATACTTTCTCTAATGCCCTAGGGGACATATCCAATATTAGACCCATCCTGCTGGGTATACCTTTAAAATACCAGATATGAGAAACCGGAGCGGCAAGCTCTATGTGCCCCATTCTCTCTCTTCGTACTTTGGACTTTGTCACTTCTACCCCGCACCGATCACATACTACTCCTTTATATCTGACCCTCTTATATTTTCCGCAATGGCATTCCCAATCTTTGGTAGGTCCAAATATCTTTTCACAAAACAGTCCCTCTTTTTCCGGTTTCAATGTCCTATAATTGATGGTTTCGGGTTTTTTTACTTCCCCCCTGGACAATTGTCTTATTTTCTCCGGAGAAGCCAGAGATATTCTAATCGATTCAAAATTGTTTAATTCATACAAGGAGTTCCTCTCCCTTCCATAACAGCCTGCTAAGCTTTCCTGCCGTCGATTGTCGGGTAAGCTTAGCAGACTATTTTAAAATTACCACAGGAATTAAAATCGTCTTTTGTATAAATATTTATCTTTTATCTTTATATTTTGTTCCGGACTTTCCAAATCATCCCCCAGATCCTCCAAATCATCGTCCATATTATCCAAGCCATCTTCCGATTCTTCGAGATCTCCTTCCGAATCTTCCAGAGCATCCTCAGGGTCTTCAAGATCGTTTTCTATAATATAATCGATATCTAAATCATCGTCCTCCTCGGATTCCTCGCTATCTTCCTCGGATAATACGTTCTCCAATTCACTGCTATAATCACCGTACTCCATATCCAGTTCGCTGTCCTCGTCATCCACGGATTCCTTTATTTCAATTTCGGCATCTTCCTCCGTGAACACCTTTACATCCAGGCAAAGACTCTGCAGTTCCTTGATCAGGACCTTAAAGGATTCGGGCACACCCGGTTCCGGTATGTTTTCACCCTTCACGATACACTCGTAGGTCTTGACTCGGCCAATCACATCATCCGACTTAACCGTCAAAATCTCCTGAAGCGTATGGGCAGCACCGTATGCCTCCAGCGCCCAAACCTCCATCTCCCCAAACCTCTGGCCTCCGAATTGGGCTTTGCCGCCCAGAGGCTGCTGTGTGACCAAGGAATATGGCCCCGTGCTTCTTGCGTGAATCTTATCGTCTACAAGATGATGAAGCTTGAGCATATACATATATCCGACGGTTACTTCATTATCAAAGGGTTCTCCCGTCCTTCCGTCATATAATTTTACTTTACCGCTCCTCGAAAAACCCGCTAATTCCAGGGCATCCATAATATCAAACTCATTAGCCCCGTCAAACACCGGTGTGGCAATCTGCCAGCCCAGAGTTTTTGCCGCCAACCCCAAGTGAACCTCAAGTACTTGGCCAATGTTCATACGCGAGGGCACGCCCAGCGGATTCAACACTATCTCTAACGGAGTACCGTCCTCCAAAAATGGCATATCTTCGGCGGGCAGCACCTTGGAGATAACACCTTTATTGCCATGGCGTCCGGCCATTTTGTCGCCTACGCTGATTTTTCGTTTTTTAGCGATATATACCCTCACGAGTTCGTTTACCCCGGGTAACAATTCATCACCATTTTCGCGAGTGAATACTTTTATATCAACAATAATTCCGGATTCACCGTGAGGCACTCTCAAAGAGGTATCCCTCACCTCTCTCGCTTTTTCTCCGAAAATCGCTCTCAAAAGTCTTTCCTCGGCAGTAAGTTCGGTTTCACCTTTCGGCGTAACTTTTCCTACTAAAATGTCCCCGGACTGTACCTCTGCCCCGACATAGATAATTCCTCTTTCATCCAGGTCCTTCAGAGCATCCTCTCCCACATTCGGTATATCCCTCGTGATTTCCTCAGGCCCCAATTTTGTATCCCTGGCCTCCGATTCATATTCTTCAATGTGTATAGAAGTCAAAGCGTCTTCCTTGACGAGTTTCTCGTTGATCAATATAGCGTCCTCATAGTTATATCCTTCCCAAGCCATAAATCCTATCAGGCAGTTTCTTCCCAAAGAAATTTCTCCTTGGTTGGTAGAAGGACCGTCTGCTATTACATCCCCTGCATTGATCATTTCGCCTTTTTTTACAATGGGACGTTGGTTTATGCATGTCCCCTGGTTAGAACGTTTAAATTTTAACAGCTTATAATAATCCCTTTGCCCGTCCCTGTCTCTTCTGACAACAATTTTGTCCGATGACACCCTTTCCACGACACCGCTATCCTTGGCTATGACCACAACCCCGGAATCCTTTGCGGATTGATGTTCCATTCCCGTACCGATTATCGGGGAATCGGTGACTAAAAGCGGAACTGCCTGGCGTTGCATATTTGCACCCATCAAGGCACGGTTTGCGTCGTCATTCTCGAGAAAAGGAATCATGGCAGTGGCTACCGACACAACTTGCTTGGGGGACACGTCCATATAGTCCACTTCACCTGCCGGTACAACGTCTATACTGCCAAAATAGGTCCTACACGTTACCCTCTTGTTTATAAATCTCCCTTCTTCATCCAAAGGTTCGTTCGCTTGTGCTATAATAAGCAAATCTTCCTCATCAGCGGTCAGATACTCTATATTATTGGTTACAACACCTCTTTTTTTATCTACCTTCCTATAGGGTGTTTCGATAAATCCGTATTCATTGACCCGTGCATATGTGCCCAAGGAATTGATAAGCCCTATATTAGGCCCTTCGGGAGTCTCTATAGGACACATGCGTCCATAATGTGAATGGTGGACGTCACGAACCTCAAAACCCGCTCTCTCCCTTGAGAGTCCTCCGGGTCCCAGGGCCGATAATCTCCGTTTATGGGTCAATTCCGCCAAAGGGTTGGTCTGGTCCATAAATTGAGACAACTGAGAACTGCCGAAAAATTCCTTAATCGCAGCCGAAACAGGCCTTATGTTAATGAGGGCCTGCGGGGTCGCCAAATCGACATCCTGTATCGTCATACGTTCCTTTACCACTCTCTCCATGCGGGAAAGCCCGATTCTGAATTGATTTTGTAACAGCTCCCCGACAGAACGCAATCTCCTATTCCCCAAATGATCTATATCATCCACGTTTCCGACGCCATGGGCCAAATTAAAAATATAGCTTATAGACGCTATAATATCCGCTATTATGATATGCCTCGGGGACAGCTCCCTCATTCGCTCCTTGATTGCTTTTTTAATTTCATCCTCCGTATCAAAGGTATCTATAATCTCCTTGAGTACGGGATAGTAAACTTTTTCGGTAATTTTTAATTCATCTATATTAAATGGAATATGTCTGTCAATACTGACGAAATGGTTTCCTAAAACTTTTACTACCTTGTTATCCTCTGTATAAACCAATGCATCGTTTACCCCGGAATCTTGCACAATCCTGGATGTATCACGATCAATTCTTGTTCCCTTTTCTACTAATACCTCTCCTGTATTCAGGTCTATTATATTGGCTGCCGCTTTTTTGCCTACAATCCTGTTAGCTAATGACAGCTTTTTATTAAATTTATATCTACCTACTTTAGCCAAATCATATCTTTTGGGATCAAAAAGTAGCGTTTCTAATAAAGACTTTGCATTTTCGACTGTGGGCGGTTCTCCCGGACGTAATTTTTTATATATTTCCAATAAGGCCTCATCCGTTGTTTCAGTATTATCTTTTTCCAATGTGATCGATAGACGTTCATCTTCACCTAATAATTCTTGTATTTGAGCATCCGAACCGTAACCCAGTGCCCTTAAAAGTATAGTAATGGGCTGTTTGCGTGTACGATCAATTCTTACAGATACAATTTCTTTAAAATCTGTTTCATATTCGAGCCATGCCCCTCTATTGGGGATTACAGTGGCAGAAAAAAGCTGTTTTCCGGTTTTGTCAAATTCCTTTTTATAATAAACGCCGGGTGAACGCACAAGTTGGCTCACTATAACTCTTTCTGCTCCGTTGATAATAAATGTGCCTGTTTTGGTCATCAAGGGGAAATCCCCCATAAATACTTCCTGCTCTTTAACTTCCCCGGTGGGCCTGTTGATAAGCCTCACCTTCACCTTTAACGGTGCCGCATATGTGACATCTCTTTCCTTTGAATCTTCAACATTATACTTTGGTTTTTCATCAAGTGAGTAATCAACAAACTCCAGAATGAGGTTCCCTGTATAGTCTTCAATCGGTGAAACATCATTGAAAACCTCTTTCAGCCCTTCATTTAGAAACCATTGGTATGATTCACTCTGCAATTCAATAAGGTTGGGCATTTCTAAAACCTCATCTATTTGAGAATAACTCATTCTGACCTTTTTACCGAGTTGGATAGGATGTGGCATCATATAATTCACCCCTTGTAATATTCGAATTCCAAATTGTCCCTATAAAATTTTAATAATAAAAATACCAAAGCCTTTTTATAGCTTTTGGTTTATTTTTCATATACAACCATCTCTTATACTATTGCCTTTTTGTTTTCTTTTATACAATCTCCTGAATAACAAAAATCCGTCTGTTTATATTACACCGACTCGTATAGCACCAAAGATTCTTTAATTTTGTTTGAAAGATCTTCAAATATCTTAAAATTTCATATTACCCCCTTAGTAATACTATATGATACTACCAAATAACTTGGTTATAAAATATGGTATGCAATTTATAAGTTTATCATATAGTTATCGGTGTGTCAACATCTATTTTCAGACACAGGGGACGTCGAACACAGGGGACGGTTCTCTTGTTTGAAAATTACCATTCTGAGCGTCAGCATCGTGTCATTCCGGGCGCAGCGAAGAATCCCAAATGGCTTATAAGGTCATAAAAAGGAAATAGACACAAGGGGATAATCCCCTTGTGTCCTTTAATATTATTTGAGTGATACCGTAGCTCCTGCTTCTTCTAATTTGGCCTTGATTTGCTCTGCTTCTTCTTTGTCTATTCCTTCTTTAACTGCCTTTGGAGCGCTGTCTACAACATCCTTAGCTTCTTTCAGTCCAAGACTTGTGATTTCTCTGACTATTTTGATTACAGCAATTTTTGATTGGCCGGCTTCTTCGAGTATAACATCAAATTCGGTTTGCTCTTCTTCAACCTCTCCACCTGCTACCGCTCCGCCGACTACTACAGGTGCCGATGCCGATACTCCGAATTTTTCTTCGGCTGCTTTGACCAATTCATTCAATTCTAATACCTTCATATTTTCAATCGCTTCTAAAATTTCTTCGATTGTCATAATAAACACCTCTACTTTTTTATTTTAATATTTTCATTTGATCGTTTATATTCTTTAATCTATGCCTCGCCTTCTGCTTCCCTTTTATCGATTATTGCCTGTAACAAGTAAACAAAATTTGATACGGGAGCTTTTAAGCTGCCGAGGAGTTTTGCAATAAGTTCTTCTCTCGAGGGTATCAAGGCAAACTCCTTGAGCTTTGCTTCATCATAGAATATTCCTTCCACAAACCCCACCTTCAGCTCCAAGCTTTTATGGGTTTTTGCAAAGTCGTTGGCTACTTTGGCTGCGGCTACCGGGTCCTCATAACTGAACAAAATCGCATTGGGCCCCACCAGTTCCTCCACAAGTTCTTCCATACCTGCATTTTTGGCAGCCATTCTCATCAAAGTATTCTTATAAACCTTATACTCAAGGTTTTGTTCTCTGCATTGTCTTCTGAACTCTGTAACTTCCCCTACCTTCAAACCCCTGTAATCTAACACAACAGTTGCTACAGACCTTTGAAATTTATCGGTAATCTCAGCTACTATTTCCTTTTTAACATCGATCGCACTCGCCACTGGGGAAAACACCTCCTTTTTTATCGGACACAGGGGACAGTCCCTTTGTGTCATTGGCAAAGACACGACACAAGGGGAACCGGCCCGGCTGTGCCCCGTTAGTCATACAAATCGGGGCAATTAAAATAAGGCCCCATTTGCCTTTATCAGACATAACGAGACCTTTGACCTTATTTATTCAAAACCTCGGTAGGATAATTAAGCCTTCGCCCCTACTGTCTACGGCAAAATATTCAGATTTAATAACATAGATATTTTTATGGTAAAATCCAATACATGCAAACAATTTTTATTTCATTGTCCTGAAAAAGGTTACTCCATTACCTTGGCCGGATTGATTTTAATCCCGGGACCCATTGTTGTCGCCATTGTGACACTTTTCAGGTATTGGCCCTTACTGGCCGCGGGTTTTGCTTTTATAACAGCATCCAGGAGTGTTCTGAAGTTGTCTATAAGTTTACCTTCTTCAAATGAAACCTTGCCGATGGGCACATGTATAATATTAGCCTTATCCAACCTGTACTCGACCTTTCCGGCTTTGATTTCTTTGATAGCCCTTTCTAAATCAAACGTCACTGTTCCCGATTTAGGATTCGGCATTAAACCTTTTGGTCCAAGCAATCTTCCCAGTTTACCCACAACACTCATCATATCGGGAGTTGCAACCACCACATCAAAGTCAAACCAATTTTCACCCTGAATTTTCGCCACTAACTCTTCTCCGCCTACATAATCCGCTCCCGCATTTTCAGCCTCGGTTATTTTTTCACCCTTTGCAAACACAAGGACCCTGACAGTTTTACCTGTGCCGTGGGGCAGTACAACCGCACCCCTGACCTGTTGATCCGCATGTCTTGAATCCACACCCAACCTTATATGCACTTCCACAGTTTCATCGAAATTGGCAGTAGCCGTCTTTTTTGAAATTTCAACGGCCTCCGTCGGGTCATATAAATGTTCCCTATCTACCAATTTTGCTGCTTCTCTGTATTTCTTACCTTTTTTACCCATTTTATTCCCTCCTTTGTGGTATTAACGATTATTAACAAAAATCTCCCACTGTTTCAAACCGAATATAAATTAATCTTCTACTTCAACACCCATGCTTCTCGCCGTGCCGGAAATCATGCTCATTGCAGTTTCTATTGTAGCAGCGTTCAGATCCGGCATTTTCAGTTCTGCAATCTCCCTGATCTTGTCCTTGGAAATTTTTGCAACCTTTATACTTTCGGGTTCACCGGAACCGCTTTCAATTCCGGCGGCTTTTTTTATCAGTACCGCAGCCGGTGGAGTTTTTGTAATAAAACTGAATGATCTATCTTGATAAACCGAAATAATAACCGGAATAATCAGACCGGCTTGATCGGCGGTTTTAGCGTTAAATTCCTTACAAAATCCCATTATATTTACACCATGTTGTCCCAGTGCCGGCCCAACCGGTGGAGCAGGAGTAGCCTTCCCCGCGGGGATTTGCAATTTTATTTGGCCTATTACTTTTTTTGCCATATCAGTTGCACCTCCTTGATAGTTACAATCACATAAATCTCATTATATGTTAATTTCAATTTCCCCGAATTTAAATTTTTTCAATTTGATCAAATTCCAATTCAACCGGTGTTTCCCTCCCGAACATTGAAATAAGCACCCTTACAGTTCGTTTTTCTATGTTGATATGTTCGATAGTGCCCATAAAAGTTTCAAAGGGTCCCGAAATAACCTTTATAGTTTCACCAACCTTAACACCGACTTCTACCCTCGGTTTTTCTACCCCCATTGCTATTATTTCCTTGTCTGTTAACGGTATCGGTTTTGAACTCGGCCCCACAAAACTTGTAACACCTCTCGTATTCCGTACCAAATACCAGGATTCATCGGTCATATGCATCTTGACAAGTGCATATCCGGGAAATAACTTAACTTCTTTTACTTTTTTCTTTCCATCTTTATATTCAATTTTTTCCTCCGTGGGTACCTTAACTTCCAAAATAACGTCTTGCATCCCCCTGTTTTCAACAATCTTCTCAATATTCATTTTTACCTTATTTTCATGACCTGAATAGGTGTGAACAACATACCACTCCGCCTTTTCAGGTTTTGCTTTTTTGGACATGTTTCAGAAGTATCCATTTTTAGGTGGATACTCTCCCCTCCTTTTAAGCATTTTATATTATCCTACTATGAGATTTAAAGCAAGACCAAAGATAGAGTCAAGCACCCATAATGCAAATATCACCAGTATTACGGAAATAATCACAATGATAGTGTTATTAGTTAATTCGCTGCGGTTAGGCCAAATTACCTTTTTCAGTTCCGAACGCACAGCCCTTAAAAATTTTCCGAATTTTTTTATGCCTAAACCCCTCTTGGCACTTGTTTGAGCAGGCATTGCTACCTCACATCCTTTTGAAGAAGTTCTATGTCCCCTACTTTGTTTCCTTATGAACAGTATGGGCCTTGCAAAACTTACAATATTTTTTAATCTCCATACGGTCCGGGTTGTTTTTTTTGTTTTTGGTGGTACTGTAATTTCTTTGTTTACATTCTGTACATGCTAATATAATGTTTACCCGCATAATCCTACCCTCCTACTGCCGCTAGCCCAACAAATATTTTCGTTCAATATATCATATAATCATATCTTTGCATAATTGGTTACCTTTTCAAATCTATCATATTTTTAATTTTATGTCAATCAAAAAATATAGGAGCCAGGCTATGCCCAGCCCCCTACTATTTTAAGTTATGTTTTAATTACTCAACAATGGAGGTTACTACCCCCGCTCCTACTGTTCTTCCGCCTTCACGGATAGCAAATCTGAGCCCTTCTTCGATGGCTATCGGATAGATGAGTTCTATCTCCATTGTGATGTTGTCTCCGGGCA
>JAAYPJ010000013.1 GCA_012519835.1 Clostridiales bacterium
GCAGGTTGTAGTATTTTTCGTCTGAAGAGCTGTAGGAATTATTCATATTCGAAACTAAATGAACGTGTATTGTTATATTAAATTTTATTAGATAACTGGGCTTATATTAGCGACGCACTTTTAGACTTATGTGCAGGGCAACAAAATTTCCTATTTATCAAATTCCCCTCTATGGTGCAACCCTATGAGGTCTGTCACAGGTACTGTGAATATAATCCCTGTGCCTGCCTCCTTTATTCTGCCGGCTTTGATTATTGCCTCTTTAATCTGTTTATACTTTTCCGTTTCCGTCAGAATTATTATAATCTCCTTAGACGAATCTATGTTAATATTCAAAAACCTCTTGATTTCATGTTCGCCTGTCCCTCTGCCGTACATAATTGTGGCTCCCGAAGCCCCTGCCTTCTTAGCATGTTCAACAATTTTGTCCGCCTTTCCTCTTTCAACAATAGTTATTATACATTTTATATCCAGCATGATTCAGCCTCCTCTAGAATCTAGTCAATATACCCAATACCAATACAGATATCATAGCACCTATGGATGTAAGTCCTACGATTCCAAAACCCGATATGAGCGGGTCCACCGTTTTTATAACGGTAGCAAGCCCTATAGCTAACGCCATATTTAATGGAATGTTAACGGGGCCGGTGGTAGCGCTCGCCGAATCAAAGGCAATCGCGCCAAAAGGTTCCGGTGCAAAAAATGCAAGTATTATTACCAACACCAATAATGGTGCCACTATTTTTATATAAGATATATTCAGCAATATCTTAGTTACACCTATAGCCATTCCCAGTCCGAATCCAACTGCCACCCCATGGATCAATACCTTATGACGGATAGTTCCTATAGATAACTCTTCCACCTCTAATGCCAAGGCCTTCAGGGCCGGTTCTACCAATGTACCCAGATAACCTATTACAAATGCCAGCATCACTATCAGCCATCTTCTCTCCAGTATGTGTATGTTTCTTCCGACGGAGCCCCCTAGTGGCAAAAGGCTCATGGTTGTCCCCTTTAAAAATAAATGTAAACCTAAAATCGCGAACACAAAACCCAACAAAAATTCTTTTAAGTTGTCTATGGGTTTTCTGAGTATCACAAGCTGAAAAAATGCCATTATGGCCGTTAAGGGGATTATGCTCCGCATAGTTCCCCAAAGCGGAGCCAATATTTCTATTACCTTCATATCCATTACTTTCATACGCTATCAACTCCCTTATCGGTTAATTTGTACATTATGGGTGTTCTTTTACTTTGTTTTTTCGTATTATATCCAGTCCGTTATAAAGCAAATAGACAGAAACTATAATACAACCCAGGGCGTCAACATATTTTGTTATAGAATGATTCGGCATAACAACGACCGAGGCCAAGGCTATAACAACAGCTATATCAACAAAAACCTTAGCCCGATAAAGTTTATGCTGCCCCGCAATTACAGGGTCAAACCTCTCTTTGATCATGACAGAATAGCGCCACCAAAATCCCGAGTTTACCAATAATCCTAAAGTTGCTACCATAAGACCTGTAATTACACTCCCGCTTATTTTGTATATGAATAAACGACTGATTCCTACAACGAGCATAGCAACACCTGAACAAACCATAGCTCCTAAAACAGTTATATCCGCAATACGTTCCATGCGAACACGATATATGTCATCATATTCTGCTTCCTTGTGAAGTTTGCGATAAACCCACCAGGATATAAATAGGGATGTAAGTTCAGCAGTACGCCGTAAAAAATCCGCTATTTGTGTTGCAGAGCGGCTTATTATAGCAGTAACTCCTGTCACAATTGGCGCCGCCGAACTAATTAGAAAAGAGATGAGCATGGTTCTTTCACGTTTAGAAACCAAAGTCCTGTCTAAATCAGTCATATCATACCCCCATAAAAGAAAACAGTATCATAATAAAATATAACGGAATTGCTGCTGAAAGCGGAACAGTGATTGTATCAAGACCATGATGGGATATCAGTTCCACTATAGCACAGATCGGCGCCACTATTAAGGCAGCCAACAAACATAAATACCAGGGGAATGGTGTACAGATTAAAAGAACGATAAACACAGCTATAAAAGCTGCAAAAAACATGGTAGTTGTGCCTTCTACCGTTTTTTTCCCGTCTGTAAAACGGCTTTTAATCACATTTTTTCCATAGGCCTTGCCAATTAATGCGGCCATCGAATCCCCAAAACCCCAAGCCATAATGGAAGCGGCTATTATGTACTTCCACTGTTCACCAAGCCATCCCCAGAATATAACAATCAATATTGACATCGCGATATATATAAGTATCATGCTCGAGCGTATCTCGCCGCTTTTTCTCTGGACCAAAACCTCCATCACCTTAGGAAATCTTCCGAGATAGCTTATTATCGGGTACAATGCCAATGAGAACACTGCTAAATTTAAGATAGCCATATACCATACGTCAAACTTATGAAGGAGTATGAATATGGACATGGCACACATTATATGAAGCATTTTACGAAATAGTTCTCTCGGGGGTTGAAAGAGTGCTTTGATAACTAAAAATGAAAATACCACTATTATATAATATCCAACAAAAATCCCAAATCCGATTAAAAATTCCGGCAGCATTATAGTTCTCCTTTTTGTTTTTTTAGTAGCATAAATTTGGCTCTAAGGGTTACCTCTGTCATAAACCAGGGTCAAGGTTGGCGCTCGTTGCTTATCCAATGAACACAGTGAGTTATTAATAAAACAGATGATGAAACGGATAACGTGAGTATAGAAAAGTAGTGATATTATATCACTACTTCTTCGCATTGTACAATAAAATCCTATTATCCTTTTAGAGGCTGTTTTTTCTCATGCACTCATCCAGTTCGTTTGTCACCTCTACTAACTTAATTTGGTTGGCAAATAGTTTGTTTTGTAAATCGTTGATTAAAATTTGCGTTTTTTCCAGGTCATTTTCCTTATCGGACAGTTCTTTTTTCAGCAGACCAATCTGCTCATCTTCCTGCCGGCCGGTCTCGATTTCCTCAATTTTTTTCTCAAGATTAGCACAAATTTCATCTTTATTGTTTAATTCATTATGGAGGGTCTCTATATGTTTTTCCAGCTCACTGATTTCTTGCCGAGGCTGTTGTATCTCTTTTTCTATTTCCTCAAGATGATCCTTTACCTTTAAATATTGGTCCGCAATATTAATGCAAGTCAATACAGCAATCATCGATGTGCTGAGTTTTGTATTGGCTTTGGCTATGGTTTCCATTTTGTCATCCACAAAACTGCTCACCTTCAATAGGTATTCCTTGGGCTCAGCGCCTACAACAGAATACTCCTGTCCATGTATTTTAACTATCACCTTGTTTTTTTGTCCCATCGTTAGTTACCCCCTTTGTGGAGAAATTCTTATTATATATATTTTCTTTATACATTCTGAATATCCTGCTTTTAGCGCAGATCTTTTTGGTTACTGTCTCAGCCTTCCACCAAGTTTTTCGCTTATTTCACTTAAAATACTGTTATGAACGGCCTTTGCTTCCTCGTCCGTCAGGGTGCGTTCTTTATCCCTGTAAGTAATGGTGTATGCAATATTTTTCAGGCCTTTCCCGATTTGGTCCCCTTCATAGACATCAAACAGTTTAAAGCTTTCCAATATATTTCCACCCTCGGTCCTG
Organism: Clostridiales bacterium; assembly: GCA_012519835.1. Lineage (GTDB taxonomy): Bacteria > Bacillota > Clostridia > Peptostreptococcales > Natronincolaceae > JAAZJW01. The sequence goes on from JAAYPJ010000013.1 coordinate 3,663, forward strand.
ATGATGTCTTCAATTTGTTTTGCCAATACGGCTTTGTCTACCACAACAGCAAAGTCCATTGTTATTGATGGATATTTAGCAAGCGGTTCGTATGATTTCTCTATCCGCGTAAGTTCCAACATGATGCTGAAATCCAATTCTGCGCAATAACATCTTTGATTTAAATCATAGTTTTCTATTACTATAGGATTCAATTCCCCGATAGTCCCCAAAGTCTTATCCTTGACAACGATATTAGCACACCTGCCCGGATGATAAGTCGGATTGTTTCTCTCTACTACAAATTCATATTCATCGATTCCTAAATTATCCAACAATGTCTCTATAACGCCCTTTAACGCGAAAAAATCTTCTTTTCCATACATGGCTATCACTAAATTAGGGATTTCATGCGGTAACTCATTATCAGGATTGTTCCGGGGAACAAATATTTGCCCAATTTCAAAAGCCTTAAAATTTTCAACCTTATGGTTGACATTTCTAGCCGCAACTTCCAACATATTTGGAAGTAGACCGGTTCGCATAACACTTGTTTCGTCCCCAAGCGGGTTTATAAGTTTTATCATATTCCTTTTTGTATCGTTTTTATCGAGGTTTACCATATCAGCGGTTTTCGGACTGACAAAAGAATATGTTAAAATCTCATTAAAACCCATACCGTTTAAAAGATCCTTTGCAATATCTTCTATAATTTGTCCGTCAGGTTTTCCCCCTACCGTTATATTTCCCTTAGCCATAGTAGGCGGTATTTTGTCGTATCCGAAAATTCTGGCTACCTCTTCGGCAAAATCTGCTTCCATCAAAAGATCCATTCTATAGGTAGGCACTGTTATTTTGATGGTGTCTCCTGAATTTTCCGTTCCCAATTCCAATTTTTTAAAAATATCCACCATTTCTTCATTGTTTAAGGAAATTCCGAGAAAATTATTTATTCTTTCGGGTCTGACAATCACTTCATGAGGTTTTATTTCCTCGGGATAAACATCAACTGCTCCCTTTAGTACTTCCCCTGCACCTAATTGTACAATCAATTGACATGCTCTGTCGGCAGCTAATCGGGCTATATTGGGATCTACACCTTTTTCAAATCTTGATGAGGCTTCCGTCCTGAGGGATAACTTTTTGGAAGTTAATCTTGTAGTATTTGCATCGAAATTGGCAGATTCCAACAAAATTGTATCAGAATTTTCCGTTACCTCGGACTGCCCCCCACCCATGACCCCTGCAATTGCAAGAGATTTTTTTGTATCAGCAATTACAGTCATGGAAACATCCGGTTTTCTTTTTATACCGTCAAGAGTTGTGATAGATTCACCATCTTCAGCCTTTCTTACTATAATTTTATTTCCTTCGATAAAAGATAAATCAAACGCATGTAAAGGTTGTCCATACTCCAACATCACGTAGTTAGTGATATCCACTATGTTGTTGATTGGACGGACCCCTGTACGCATCAGCCTTTGTTGCATCCACCGGGGAGAAGAATCTATTTTTACATTTTTGATAACCCTTGCAACATACCTATTACACCCCTCTGTGTCCTCTATTTCCACAGAGATATAATCATCAGCTTTTTCCTCTGTTTCCCTTACCTCTATCTTAGGATAATTTACCTTTTTGTTTAATGTAGCGCCTGCTTCTCTGGCTATGCCTATAACGCTCAGGCAGTCAGGTCTGTTTGAGGTAATTTCAAATTCAATTATTTCGTCGCTTAAATCAAGGGCCTTAACAATATTTTCCCCTAAAGGGTAGGTCTTGTCCAGTATCCAAATCCCGTCTTTTATTTTTTCAGGGATCACAGCTTTCGGAATGCCCAATTCAACAGCAGAACATAACATTCCCTCCGAAATTTCTCCCCTGATTTCCCCTTTTTTAATTTCCAGCCCGCCCGGTAACACGGCACCGTGGACCGCAACGGGAACATAATCCCCCTCGGCAATATTGTCCGCCCCGGTTACAACTTGAAGTTTTTCTTTTCCTATATCTACTTGGCAAATAAGCAATTTATCCGCATTAGGATGTCGTATAACAGTTTCAATTTTGCCAACTATAACATCTTTGATATTTTCACCCGATATATTTATATCTTCCACCATTGTCCCGGACATTGTCATCTTTTCTGCAAATTCATCAATATCCATACCAATGTCTATATAATCTTTGAGCCAATTCATCGATACATACATAGTTGTTACCTCCTGTCACATTTAAAATTGATCAATAAAACGCATATCGTTTTCGAATAATAAACGAATATCATCAATCCCATATTTTTGCATGGCCAACCGATCTATTCCCATACCGAACGCAAACCCGCTATATATTTCAGGATCTATTCCGCAATTTCTGAGTACATTCGGATGGACCATTCCCGAACCTAAAACCTCCATCCACCCGCTCCCTTTACACACCCCACACCCTTTTCCTCCGCATTTAAAACATGTCGCATCAACTTCCGCACTGGGTTCCGTAAACGGGAAATTATGCGGTCTGAATTTTATCAGGGTATCAGGTCCGAAAAAATGTTTTGCAAACACCTCCAGTGTACCCTTTAAATCCCCCATTGTTATGCCCCTATCTACCACAAGACCTTCTATCTGATAAAACATAGGAGAATGAGTAGCATCGGGAGTATCATTTCTAAAACAGCGCCCAAGGGAAACAATCCTGATTGGCGGTTTCGTTTTCTCCATAACCCTGACCTGCACCGGTGAGGTCTGTGTTCTTAAAATTACATTTTCATTTATATAAAAGGTATCACTCATATCCCTGGATGGATGATTTTTGGGTGCATTTAAGGCATCAAAATTATAATATACCGTTTCAATCTCCGGTCCCTCGGCTACCTCAAAACCCATACTTATAAATATATCTTTCAGGTCATCCATAGTCTGTGTAAGAGGGTGTCTTCGCCCTATTTTTATTTCCTTACCCGGCATTGTAACATCGATTGTTTCAAGTTGTAACCTGTTTTCCAACTCTTTGCCTTTTATAGCATCCATAGCTTTATCTAATTCATTTTCGATGTTTTCCCTGACAGTGTTGGCTATTCTACCCACCCGGGGGCGTTCTGCCGCATCTATGGCACCCATACCCCTCAATATTTTGGTTAATTCACCTTTTTTACCCAGGTAATGTATTCTCGCCTTTTCTAAGACCTTTATAGAATCAGCCTTTTTAATCTCTGACTTTGCCTTTTCTTCCAAGGCTTTCAACCTTGATTCCATAATATATCTCCCTTCTAATCGTAAATAAAAAAAACCCCATCCCCTAAGGGACGAAGCTTCTATTCCGTGGTACCACCCTAATGACTCGCCACAAACAAATGACAAGCCACTCTATGATATTAACGACATCAGCCGATAAAGCCTACAATCTCGGTTTAAGACTTCAGCTTTATGACTCCGGAGTGAATTTCATCTATACTTGTTTTAGGATAATCCCAGCCTGTGTCATCCTTTCTCTTTTAAAACAGTCTATAGTCTACTTTTCTCCATCAACATCTTTAATCTATTTTATTTGTTCATCTATTATCAATTTTCTATCGATAGTCTTTTATACATAATATAGGCTATAACGGAACCTGTCAACTCGAATAGTTTCCAGAATATATCAGGAGTTTTCATTGTTCCACTTCCCTTCCTTTAAGCCATTGTATACATATTATAGCATAGCTTAAAGGTTGAAACAAGTTGGGTTTCCATTTTATATAGAAAAATATAATTCTAAAAATGCTCAGATTTTATATTTTTTTCAATAGCCTTATATATCAAAATACCTGCAGCCATAGCTGCATTTAAGGATTCTATTTTACCTAAAATAGGGATTATAACCTTCTCGTCCGCATTATATAATATTTTTTCATCTATTCCGTTTGCCTCATTGCCGATTATTATACCGATGCTCCCGTCATAATCAATATCAACATAAGTCTTATCGGTGTTCAGGTCTGCTGCTATTAATCTTACATTTTTTTCTTTTAAATATTCTATCCATGCATCATCTTTACATTGTATAATCGGCAAATGAAATATGGCTCCCATTGTGGCCCTGAGGACTTTGTCATTATAGGGGTCAACACTTCCTTTTGTCAGTATTATAGCATCGGCTTTGGCACCTTCGGACGTACGTATAATTGTACCCATATTTCCGGGATCCTGTATTCTATCTAATACAACAAACAACAATTCTTTGTCATCTTCTAGCTCCAAACTTTCCAGGGTTATATTCCTCATATTGGCCACGGCCATAATACCCTGGGGATTTTCGGTTGCGGCAATTTTATTAAATAACTGACCGGGCACTTCATAAATAACATAGTCTTTTTCACAAACCTCATCCAGAAGATCCGTGCCATGTTGGACTGTATGCAAGTCCTTACTATAAATAATATATTCAATATCCCCGTTGTGTTTTAGACACTCATCAATTATTCTTACTCCTTCAATTACAAACTGCAGATTTTTTGTTCTTTGTTTTTTAAATCGAAGTGATTTAATATATTTGATAATAGCATTATTTTCACTACTGATTGACCTGATTCTCATTTGGGTCGACTATGCTTCCAATTTTTGCTTCGCTATTTCAACTAATTGTGCAAAACCCTCTTTATCATAAATGGCCATTTCTGATAACATTTTTCTATTCATTTCAATACCGGACAATTTTAGACCATTCATAAATCTCGAATAAGATATACCGTTTAACCTGGCGGCAGCGTTTATCCTCGTAATCCAGAGTTTTCTGAAGTCCCTTTTCTTTAATTTTCTGCCTACATACGCATTGCTCAGTGCCTTCATGACAAATTGATTAGCAGGTCTGTATAATTTACTTCTGGCCCCCCTATAACCTTTTGCCAATTTTAAAATTTTTTTATGTTTTTTATGGGCCGTTTTCCCTGTTTTTACCCTAGCCATTATTCGTTACCTCCTCTTTTATGCATTTATTTGTATGGTAATAATTGTGCAATTCTTTTTTGATCACCTTTAGATACTATACCGGCTTTTCTGAGCTTTCTTTTCCTTTTAGGCGATTTTTTGGTTAAAATATGACTTCTGAAGGCCTTATGTCTTTTAAGTTTACCTGTAGCTGTTTTTTTTAATCTTTTAGCTGCCCCTCTGTGGGTTTTCATTTTTGGCATCCGTGTTTCCTCCTCCTAAATTATGCATTTTTGGGAGCCAGAATCATGATCATCTGTCTTCCTTCCAATCTCGCTTCTCTTTCTATTATACCTACTTCTTCCAGTAAGGTAGCAAATTCCCTAATCACGCTTTGGCCCTTGCTCGTATTGCTGAGCTCCCTGCCTCTGAACCTTAAGGACACTTTAACCTTATCCCCATTTTTTAAAAACCTGCTTGCTTGGTTTGCTTTAACATTTAAATCATGAGACTCAATATTTGCGCTGAGTCTTATCTCTTTGACATCTACCGTTTTTTGATTTTTTCTTGCTTCTTTCTCCCTTTTCGCCACCTCATATTTATATTTTCCATAGTCCATAATTTTACAAACAGGCGGCTTTGCTTGGGGCGCAACTTTCACCAAATCCAGATTCTTACTATTTGCAATTTTTTGAGCTTCTTTAGCTGACATGATTCCCAATTGGTCACCGTTTGTATCGATAACCCTTATTTCCCTGTCCCTAATATCCTCATTAATTTGCTGACCATTAATTTCCTTAATAACTTGACACCTCCTATATCCTCAAAAATTTTTATAACATCTAAACGATTGCTGCCTAACTTCCGTCCGCATAATTTTTTGCAAAAATATAGCGGATAGTTGGACTATCCGCATAATTTCAATATAATCACAGAATACAAAATAATTAACATGAACACCATATTAACCCAACTAGCCGACGCTGTAAGGTGAGAAGCGGACGTCTTCTACTTCGTTTACTTATATAGTCTACCAATATATAATTCTTTTGTCAACATATAATCGGATAGTAGTCTTGTATTTTTTTCCTACATTTTTGTATTTATACCAATTATGTTTGCTTTCATTTTGGGTAAGCTAACATCGAAGACTACAAAAAGGTTGGTGACTACATGAAAAGGAAAATAACCAAAATTGTTCTTTATATGTTTATAACATTAACTGCTGTATCAAGTGTTTCCCAATTTGCAGATTTTCAATTTGGTAGAATATTTACCTCAAAAAATAATATGTTAATCCTGGGCATAACTATTTTGCTGTTTATCTATTATACAAGACTGAACAAAAATCCGCAATATGCACATGCAACCATAAACATGGAAAAAAAAGAGAAAGAACAAGGCTCTAATGAATTTTTTACTAAACCAAAAATCACCTTTCAGGATGTTGCAGGATTGGAAGAAGTTAAAGATGAGTTAATGGAAATTATCGATTTTATTAACAAATCTGAAAAATATAAAAAAATGGGCGCCAGAATTCCCAAGGGCATATTATTTTATGGCCCCCCGGGGACAGGAAAAACCTTACTCGCTTCAGCTGTAGCAGGAGAAACAAAATCTGCATTTTTTTCAGCAAGCGGTTCCGAATTTGTTGAAAAATATGTGGGTGTAGGCGCTAAGAGGGTCCGTGCACTTTTCGAAAAGGCCAGAAGAGAAGCCCCTAGCGTTATTTTTATCGATGAAATCGACGCTATTGGAGCTAAACGTCACTTAGACAGTAACAATGAAAAAGATCAAACATTAAATCAATTGCTGGTTGAACTGGATGGATTCAGTACAGATCAGATTGTGGTAGTCATTGCAGCCACTAACAGAATAGATCTCTTAGATGAGGCATTATTACGCCCCGGCAGATTTGACAGACACATGTACATTAATAACCCAAATGTGAGAGATAGGGAGGAAATTTTAAAAATACACACCAAAAATAAACCTTTGGACCCAAACGTAAGTATTACCGATTTAGCTCGTAAAACTCATGGTATGAGCGGGGCCCACCTATCCAACATTGCAAATGAGGCTGCTATAATAGCTGTAAGGGAAAACAAACGTATAATTACGATATCCCACTTCGAGCAGGCAATCGAAAGGATAGTCGCGGGATTGGAAGTCAGAAATCCAACTATTTTATTTAAAGAAAAAGAAGTTGTTTCATACCATGAAGCCGGGCACGCACTTATCGGAAAAATACTAAATACGGACATGGTGCAGAAGGTATCCATCATCCCTAGGGGACATTCATTAGGCTATGTTATTCATGCACCCCAGGATGACAGATACATTTTAACTAAGGAAGAATTGTGCGATAAAATTATGGTGATGCTTGGCGGTAGGGCAGCAGAAGAGTTAATCTTTAGCCATTTGTCCACCGGAGCGAAAGATGATTTGAAAAAAGTTACAGACACTGCAATGCAAATGGTATGCGACTATGGCATGAGCGATTTAGGCTTTATTCACAATGAACCCGATATGATACGCTCTCTGAGCGATTCCATAAACCTGGAAATTAACAAAATAATAGATGAGTGCTACAAAACAACATATAATTATCTGAAAGAACATAGAGTCGAATTGGAAAAAATATCAGCTGCCCTCCTGGATAAAGGAGCCCTGAATAAAGCAGATCTGGATGAACTATTGGGAGACTTTTTATCAAACTCTGAATCTAAAAATAGGAAAAAGGAGTTAGAGGCAGTATAGTTGTTATAAGCTGAAAACCACAAAGACAAAAACCCGAACTGAAATTAGTATAAATTTATGGGGTGATCTCAGATCACCCCGCTGTTTTTTATGACGCATAAGATTGTTTTTGAGCTTCATTTATAATGTATGACTGAATTTGGACAACTATTGTCTTTCTTCGATTTCCTTTACAATGTCATCGATAAAAGCATCCGTTTGCACGGCACCTAATTCCCCTTTGTCCCTTGATCTAACAGACACTTTCTCAGATTCTATCTCTTTGTCCCCAATTATCAACATATACGGAATCCGAGACAGCTGTGCCTCCCTTATTTTGTATCCTATTTTCTCATTTCTGACATCTACTTCTACACGTATCCCTTTTTCCTTCATTTTCTCTTCAAGTTGCAAACAGTGTTCAATGTGCCTGTCTGTGATTGGCAATATTTCAACCTGAATAGGGGATATCCAAGTAGGAAATCTTCCTGCATAGTGCTCTATCAATATACCAATGAATCTCTCTATACTGCCAAATATCACCCTATGCAACATTATGGGCCTGTGGTTTTCACCGTCCGCACCTACGTAGTTTATATCGAACCTTTGCGGCATTTGAAAATCCAACTGAATTGTTCCACACTGCCACGTACGCCCAATACAGTCCTCCAGCAGAAAATCTATTTTAGGACCATAAAATGCACCTTCACCCTCATTAATTTTGTATGGCAGGTCCTTTTCCTCCAGGGCGGCCTTTAAAGCATCTATAGCAACATCCCATTCCTCATCCGTACCCATAGCATCTTCCGGTTTTGTAGACAACTCAACATGATATTTAAATCCAAAGGTGCTGTATACATAATCTACAAGGTCTATTATCCCAATTATTTCGTCCTTAATCTGTTCAGGTAACACAAATAGGTGTGCATCATCCTGTGTAAAACTTCTGACCCTCATAAGCCCATGCAGTACTCCGGATAATTCATGCCTGTGCACTATTCCGAGCTCACCCATCCTGATGGGCAAATCCCTGTAGCTGCGTTTCTTCCTGTTATACATCAAAATAGCGCCCGGACAGTTCATCGGCTTTATGGCATAATCTTCTTCATCTATTCTTGTAAAATACATATTTTCTTTGTAATGATCCCAATGTCCGGATCTTCTCCAAAGTCTTTCATTTAAGATAATGGGGGTTTTTATTTCCTCATACCCACGCTTTGCGTGCTCATGTCTCCAAAAATCCTCCAGTATATTTCTAATAACCATTCCTTTCGGATGGAAAAACGGGAACCCGGGGCCTTCTTCGCTTAAGCTGAACAGATCTAATTCTCTGCCCAGTTTCCTGTGATCTCTTTTTTTAGCCTCTTCCAATCTATGAAGATGCTCCTCCAGGTCCGATTTTTTTGTAAAGGACGTTCCGTAAATCCTTTGAAGCATCTTGTTTTTTTCGTCACCTTTCCAGTAAGCACCTGCTATGTTAAGCAGTTTAATTGCCTTTACCTTACCTGTAGAAGGCACATGGGGACCTGCACAAAGATCTACAAACTCACCTTGCCTGTAAAACGAAATCTTTTCTCCCTCCGGAAGGTCTTCTATCAACTCCGTCTTATAGTCTTCACCTTGTTTTTTTGTAAACTCGATAGCCTCATCCCTGGGTAATACGAATTTTTCCAAATTTAAATCTTCCTTGATTATTTTTTTCATTTCTTTTTCTATTTTTCCCAGGTCTTCCGGCGTAAAGGTGTGTTCGGAATCAAAATCATAGTAAAATCCGTCCTTTATAGCCGGTCCTATAGCCAGCTTTGTACCGGGGTAAAGCCTTTTAACCGCTTGTGCCAGGATATGTGCACTCGTATGACGCAAAAATCCCTTACCTACGTCATCTTCAAACTTCAAAATATTTAACTCGCAGTCTTCATCTATGGTATCCGTCAGATCCGTGTTTTCACCATTTAATTCAGCCCCCACGGCTACTCGTGCGAGGCCTTCACTGATTTGCTTTGCAAAATCCAGTACAGATGTTCCCTTTTCAATTTCACGAATTGAGCCGTCTTTTAATTTAACTTTTACTGTAGGCATAACTTTTCCTCCTGTCTTTTGTTCAATATAAAAAATCCCCCATCCTAAAACTGATAGGACGGGAGATACATTCCCGCGGTTCCACCTAAATTGATCTTTCCACTTTAATGATTATAACGAAATCACCGGTTATCCTTTCACCCTTAAGTTACTAGGTAACAGCTCCGGGGTAGTTTTCAATTATCCATATATAAAAATACTTACAGCCAAGGTACTTTCTCTCTTGATACTGGGCCCAACCTACTCTTCCCCTTCAATACTATACAATATTAAATTATCCTATCCATTTAGTATAATCGCTAATGTAGGTTTTGTCAAATAAATCTGTCTTTTTATGTCCAGCCTAAAATTCCGACATAAATAACCTCTTCCTCCTGTTGCTGGTGCTCAGTGTTTCAAATAAATACGCCCTATAAACCATAAAGTAAGAAAACCAAATTTGTCCTATAATATATACAAACAAACCCTTGAGTGAAACAGATATACTGGTAAACGACACGAAATAGTTGAATACACTGTTAACGATTCTAAATATACTCAAAGATTGGCCGCTTATAAAATAAAAAACTGTCAACAAAACTATATTTGGAACAAACCATTCTATCCAATTATCTCTTACAAAATTGATTGAATACATGATAGTCTCCCCGGGGCCATGGTGTTTTTGATATGTGACCTCAGGTACCGGATTGAACAGCATAAATGTTAAAAAGGTTATGATCAGACTGAGCGCACTCGGACCTATAACAGTAAAAAACATAGGCACAATAAAATCAAGTACAAGTTTTGCTACATAACCTATAAACAAAATGGACCAGATCTTGCTCAGGTATGGTGTAAAACCGTCTTTAAAATCTTGAAAATTAAAATAACCTCTGTTTAATATTGTGTTCAAGAGATATAAATAATTTGAAATTAAAGCACTGGTAACAACAATCGAAACTATTCCCCCCAATATTCCGAAAAAACCCAAACTCATCGATAACATGATAGTAGCCGTAGAATAAAATAATCCGGTAAAAATTATAGGCCAATTTTTAATAATGCCTGTTAAGGCTTTTTTTGAAACACTGCGATTGGTATAATAGATATCCTTAAATATCTCCATTTATGATTTGCCCCCTATCCGCTAAAGTTCACTTTATAGTATCTGGATCTTTCAAGTGCCCTGCTTTCCATTAGATAATCAAATAAAACAACTACTTGTTCCTGCTTTATTTTATCAATTTTATATCCTATTGTATCAAGCCTTGTAACATCTATATTAAATAACTCGAAATGAACTTGTTTTATAATTTGCTTTGCAGGCATACCTGCATATAAGGGTAAATATCTTTTTATATTTTCATCCCTTTGTAAGAACTTATGACACCTGTCTCTGAAATTATCTATATTTATCCTGTTTAGTATCGGTGGTAGAAAGGAAGTTTTTGTGTCTTTTAAAAAATCCAGCTTTAAGATTTCCTTGAATATTTCCGGACTGCCAAATTTATTAAAATTGTAAAATTCAATAAGTATTTCGTATAATCTGTTTTTACTATGTGATACATGATGGTATCCGTTGTCTTTCCAATATTTCCACAATTCTTCGAAATATCTGAAACTGTTTGAATAAAAATTTTGAATAAAAAATTCAACGCTATTGGTGAACATACCGGAATTCCAGTACACCTCCACCATTTCCTCCAGCCCTTTTAATCTCAGTATATCACCAAACGAAAGCCACATTGTTTCCATGACCTCATATGGCGGCACATCCGAATAAACATATCCATAGTCCGAAGCCCTGTCCCGTAACCCTGAACCTCTAAGTAATTTCAAAAACCCGACCTGGAGTTTCTCCGGCCTGAGTTCAAATACATCGTCAAAAGATTTCCTGAATGAAAAATAGTCTTCTTTCGGCAATCCCACTATCAGATCCAAGTGCTGATGTATGTTTCTGCCCTGAGAAATTTTTTTAACCACCGAACTCAGTTTTTCGAAATTCATCTGTCTGTCGATTTCTTTGAGAGTTTCCTCATTGGTGGTTTGAACACCTATTTCAAACTGGAATAACCCTACAGGTACCGTCTTTAAAAATTCCAATAGTTCATCATCCAAGAGATCCGCTACGATTTCAAAATGAAAATTTGTCCCCTCTTTATGATTTTCCAAAATAAAACTCATAATATCCATTGCATGTGACTTTTTGGTATTGAAAGTTCTATCCACAAATTTTACCTGTTTTACACCCTGATCAATAAAATATTTTATTTCTTTTTTTACACGTTCCATGGGTAAAAACCTGACCCCAGATATGGTTGACGACAGGCAATATTGGCAATTAAACGGGCATCCCCTGGAGCTTTCGTAATACAGGATTTTATTATCTTCTAATTTTTCTCCCTCATAAGGGAACGGCAAACTATCCATTGGAGGCGCGATACTTCTCGGTTCTGTAACCCTTATTTGTCCCTTCGCCCTAAAGGCTATGCCTTGTATTGACGAATAATCGTCATTAGTTTTTAGCGAAAGTATGAGTTCCCTAAATGTATTTTCACCTTCCCCGACAACAACAATATCAATTGCGTCATTTCCCTCCATAAAGGTTTTTGTATCAAAAGACACCTCGGGTCCTCCCAAGATTATAACCACCCCGGGCATAACTTTTTTTATATGTCCGGTTATATAATTGATCATCTCCATATTCCATATATAGCATGAAAAACATAGGATGTCCGGATTATAGTCATAAATTTCCCCAATGATATAACTCATATTATTATTGATAGTGAACTCTTTGATTTTAACATCCTCATGCAGTATATCAACTACCGTTTTTTTTAAATAGCGCACCGCCAGGTTTGTGTGAATGTATTTTGCATTTAGCGCCGTCAACAACACCTTCATAGTTTACCTTCCTTCGTAATTTTGTAATTAGTTATATGTAGGGACCTATAATTTATACAGTTATAGTTTTGTTTAACAATTATAACATAAGTCCCGTTTTTAGAAAAATACCAAATATTTACTAAAAAAATATAATTATTAACTTTTTGAAATACATGTGCTATTATTATAATTGTTGTCACATCCAAGAGATGTTTAGCTATGGATAAAAAACTAGAATGGTAAACGGTGATGTTATATGCTTCCCCAAACGCACAAAATTATTTCAGAACATGTTTATGATAATATCAAGAATACGTTTAACGTAGATTTAAACAAACGCAGCTTAATTTATGGTAGCATTAAACCGGACATTGCGTACAGTCTGGTTAAACTCGATCATTTTAAGCCACAATCTTTTGACTTTATTTGCGATGAAATCAATAAATTGTCTAACTATGATTTTGAATTAAATAAAGAGTTCATTAAATTTCTTTCAAGACGCATAGGTGTTGTAACACATTTCATTTCCGATTTTTTCTGCATTCCGCATAACGATCGTATAACCTATGAAAACAACTTTATAGATCATATAAGATATGAGCATCGGCTTCATAAACTATTTAAATCTTTTGATAGTAAGATTAACGTATCAAAAAATTATTTTAACATAGGTAACAATAATCCTGACTCCATTAAAGCTCTGGTTGACAATTTTCATTTACAATATACAGAGAGAGGCGAAAGTCTTATAAATGACCTGTATAATTCAATTTATGTATCATCGATTGTCGGGTTGTTTATAATTTATAACATGTTAAATAACAATATAATAGTTAATGCGGCGTAACGGGACAGTCGAATCGTCAGACTGTCCTGCTATATTCTCTTTAAAAATTTATACTCGCCTGTTTTGCTCATTACTGTCAATTCTATGCAATTTTCCGATTGCAGCCTGTCCTTAATCATAATATTATTTAATATAGGATGTTTTAATGTCGTACCTTTCTGTAGTGTAAACAGATTTATTCCCCTGTTTTCATTTTTAAAAAATTCCCTGCCGATCTCATATTCCCTCAGTTTAAACAAATATTCATTCATACTCTTAATAAAAATACTATCCTTTATTTCATCGGTCTTTACCTTGTCCGTTTGTTCCACCAATGCTAACAACGCGTACATAATAGTATATACCTCTTTTTGTTCTTGTTGTGGAGGTTTGATTATGGTTTCTCCCTTATACAATTTAAAAAAGTTGATCAGTGCTAATAGAAATATATCTTTGCTACAGGAGAGATCCGCAATATAAAGATCGGCAACTTTTATTCGATCAAGGGCAATCAGATAGTTAATTTTCTCCTGTTCAAATTGAATTTTGTAGTTTAACGACATTTGCCCTTTAAGATCCTGTTCTAATTTTGAAAGTTGCAGGTTTATTAAATAATCTTTTAACCCGTTAACCAGCTCTTCTTTCTCAATCGCTGTATTATTCATTAACAAATAGATTGTTCTAAGTAGCAGTAAGCCTGTCAATATTACTTGTGGATGTCTATTTATATAGATTATATTTTTGTATACCTCTTCCTGCGCAGCGATAAAGTTTTTATTTACCAAAACTATGGGGATAATTCTGGTAAATGCTTCTCCCCTCTTATCTTCCCAATAAAAATCACTTGTATAATAATCCCTGCCTGAATCCAATTTATTTATATAGTTTACAGGGGTGCCGCATCTATAGTATTGCCATAATTTGATTTCCTCCGCCATCCGCATGTAATCTATTAAAACCCGGTTTTCTTTCTTATTATCGATAAAACATTTGCAATTGATCAGGGCTAACTGTGTAATATAACTCCATTGCCCTTTTTGCATCTCGAATTCTAAATCTTGATCATACAGATAACTAAAGGATTGCAAACAATCATGTCCATTGCTGTTCTCTTTTAAAAACCCCAGCGCATCCCCATATGCCATATATGGAAGCATGTCAACATTTTTTTTGCTACCCTCCAAGCCCATTACCCCCCAAAGTATTTACAAATTCTCGGTTACATTCTCTCCGGCGCCTGAATTCCCAACAGTCCCAACCCTGTACTTAAAACCTGCTTAACCGCAAAAACTATGACCAATCTTGCTTTTTTTAATTCCTCATCCTCCACCAGTATAGAATGCTCGTGGTAAAAACGATTGAAAGCCTGTGCTATATCGATAATATGCCTTGTGATGATAGACGGTTCGTTTTTTCTCTGTGCATCCTTAACAATCTCCGGGAATTGTTGAATTTTTTTTGTTATCTCCAAAGTTATGTCATCAATCAACAATTCAGACTTAAAATTGCTGTCTATGTCTGTCCCCGCTTTTCTCAATACACTGGAGGCCCTTGCGTGTGTATATTGTACATAGGGACCGGTTTCCCCTTCAAAATTCAAAATTTTATCCCATGTAAAGGTGTAATCCTTTATTCTGTTGTTGGATAGTTCTTCAAATATAACAGCCCCGATGCCTACCTGTTTGGCTATCTCATCGATGTTTTCAATGTTCGGATTTTTTTCATTTATAATATCTTTTGTTTTTTCTACGGCCTTGTTCAGTGCATCTTCTAAAAATACCACCCTGCCTTCTCTGGTAGACATAGTCCCGTCTTCTAAACCCACCATCCCGAAGGGCACATGGATACAATCTTTTTCCCATTCAAAACCCATAAGGTGTAATATTTTTTTCATCTGTTGAAAATGAAGATTTTGTTGGGAACCCACAACATATATATTTTTATAGAAATCATAGGTTTCCTTTCGATAAATAGCTGCCGCAAGGTCTCTTGTAATATATAATGTGGAGCCGTCACCTTTTCTGATCAGGACAGGCGGCATTCCAAAGGGTTCTAAATCTACTATGTCCGCACCCTCGGATTTTTTTATAATGCCTCTCTCCTCCATCATCTCTATAACCGCAGGCATTTTATCCGAGTAGAAGCTTTCGCCTGTAAAGGAGTCAAAAGTGATATCCAGCATATCGTATACCCTGTTAAATTCCTCCAGACTGACTTCTCTGAACCATTCCCAAAGTCTTACTGCTTCTTCATCCCCATCCTCCAACTTTTTGAACCATTGCCTGCTTTCATCTTCTAATTCCGGTTTAGTTTCTGCCTCCTTATGAAATTTAACGTATAAATCCAACAAAGTCGCTATTGGATTTGCCTTTACCTCTTTTTCGTCCCCCCAATTTTTAAAGGCTACAATTAATTTCCCAAACTGTGTGCCATAATCACCCAAATGGTTAATTGCAACAGTATTATAGCCCAAAAATTTATATATTTTATATAAGGAATTACCTATTACTGTCGTTCTGATATGCCCTATATGAAAAGGTTTGGCTATGTTCGGCGACGAAAATTCTACAACTACATTTTTCCCGTTGCCTATCAAACTACCGCCATATGTCTCTTTTCTGAGCAACACTTCCTCAAGCACCGTCTCCGTGAAATATTTTTTATCTATAAAAAAATTTAAATACCCTCCGGCAATTTCAATTTTATCTATAAAATCGCCCTTGTCCAAATTTTCGGCTATATCGTCGGCTATAACATTCGGAGCTTTTTTGAAAACCTTTGCCAGTCTAAAACAAGGAAATGCAAAATCCCCCATTTCGCTACTCGGCGGTATTTCTATCATAGTTGAAATTTCTTCTTCTGAAAGCTGTGGTATGCTTTTGTTCAATACTTTGCTCAATCTTTTTTTAAAATCAATCATCACTGTTCCCTCCTCGTTCCCTACTCAAGTTTCCCTTATCTATATAAACTAAAAAACCCTCATCATCATAGACTTCTATACAAAAAATTATACTATTTGAGATATACAATGGTTACACCGGCTCCACCCTCACCATAGGCCCCTTCTCTGTATTTTTTAACATGTTTATGTTTTTTAAACATCTGTTTGAGTCCTGCACCCAAAACCCCGGTGCCCACACCGTGAATCACCGTTACATGGGTCAAACCGGCGATGTAACTGTCATCCAAGTATTTATCGACTTCCAACATTGCTTCCTCAAGATTTTGCCCCCGCACATCGATTTCCTTATTTATATTTTGTGCTTTAGACCTGAGTATTTGGCTGGTACCGGTTTTTTTTGCTTCTTTCTCCGGTTCGGCCCTTTCTAAATTGGATACATGCATATTTACTTTCATAATGCCTACCTGAACCTGCACCTCGCCATTTTCATCTTCCGGCGAAATAACATAACCTGTCTGGTTGAGGGGTAAAACCTTTATCGCTTCTCCCGCTTTTAAATTTTTGGGTGGTTTTTTGTTTGTCCTTACCACTAATTTTTCCGTCATACCTTCCGAAAGTCTGCCCATCTTTTTAGAAATATTTTGACGGGCCTCCTCTATTTTTCTGTTCATTTCCTTTTCTTCCGATTCAATTTTAAGCAGTTTTAGATTGTTTATGATTTCATCCGCATCCGATTTTGCCTGTTTAATAATTTTATATGCTTCCTTTTTGGCTCCCCTGACAATTCTTTCTCTCCGCAACCGTAGTTTTTCATTTTTCCTTTCGTATTCTTCCTTTAATTTTTCGGTTTCTATTCTTAGCTTCGCGGCCTCCAATTTTTCCTGTTCCGTAATAGACCTATCCTTTTCGATATTTTGCAACAAGTCCTCAAAATGAATAGTTTCTTTGGTCAATAAATCCCTTGATCTATCGATTAAAAAATCAGGAAGACCCAGCTTTTTCGAAATTTCAAATGCATTGGATCTGCCTGGTATACCTATTAATAACTTGTAGGTCGGGCTCAATGTCTCTACATCAAATTCCACGGCAGCATTTTTTACCCCTGCGTTTGATAGCGCATACTGTTTTAACTCGCTGTAATGAGTAGTTGCGACCACCGTTGTGCCCATTTCCTTCAAGTGATTTAAAATAGCCATAGCCAGGGCAGCACCTTCCGTAGGGTCGGTGCCCGCACCCAATTCATCGAGAAGTACCAATGATTCAGGGGTTACACTGTTAATAATAGTAACTATATTGGTCATATGGGAAGAAAAGGTGCTCAGGCTCTGCTCTATGCTCTGCTCGTCCCCGATGTCCGCAAAAATTCCGTCGAACACAGCCATTTTTGTACCATATGCCGTTGGAACATGCAGCCCGCTCTGTGCCATCAATGTCAAAAGACCCAGCATTTTTAGGGTGACAGTTTTTCCACCTGTGTTAGGCCCGGTAATTATTAATATATGAAAGTCATCCCCAATCCAAATAGTGTTCGGTACCACTTCACCAGCTTTCAATAGTGGATGCCTGGCATCTTTCATCACTATTTCCCCGTCTGTATTTAGTTCCGGTTCTACAGCCTTCATCTCCAGGGAGAGCTTTCCTTTTGCAAAAATAAAATCTAATTCCTTTAAAATAGTTTGATTGGATTTTATGTCTTCAGCTCTCTCTGCTATCATCGCGGAAATTTCCATCAGGATCCTTTCTATTTCGGTCCGCTCTTTGATTTTTAATTCCCTGGCCTCATTGTTGAGCTCTACAATAGCCATAGGTTCCACAAACAAGGTGGCCCCGCTAGATGACCTGTCATGTACCAATCCCGGTATACCTGCCCTGTATTCCTGTTTTACGGGTACTACATATCGATCTTGTCTTATAGTAATTATAGCATCCTGCAAATATTTTTGATTTTCCGTTGAAGTTATTATACTGTTCAGTTTGTTTCTGATAGATTCATTTTTGGAGACAATCTGCCTGCGTATACGTTTTAACTCCATACTCGCATTGTCGGATATCTCAGTTTCGCTAACTATACATAAGTCTATTTTATCTTCTATTTCTTTTAAAGAGACAAGTCCCTGAATCAACCCGCGAATTATAACATATACATCCTTGCTATCTTCTTTCTCTTTTAAAAAATTCTTCAGTCTTCTGGCTACCGCCAGCGTATCTTTTAATCGCAACAGCTGTGCCGGATCCAAATACGAACCGATTTCCGTCCTTCTGACATATTGTGAAACGTCATTGATTCCACTTAAAGGCACATTACCAAATTTAATTAATATGCTCTGTGCTTCACCGGTTTCTTGCTGCAGTTGTTTTATAATGTCCAAATGCGAAATCGGTTGTAAATCCCTTACCTTTTCCTTGCCTAAAGAAGAAGTGCATTTTCCCTCAAGCATATTTATTATTTTGGGATATTCTAGAACTCTTAAGCTTCTTTCATTCATTAATGTCACCTCGTTATTTATACAAAGCCTACCTGTATTTTGACGCACAGGTTCCCGCTACATAACCTGACGACCAAGCCCACTGCAGATTAAAGCCCCCACAATCTCCGTCTATATCCAATAATTCTCCCGCAAAATATATGCCGGGTATAATTTTGGATTCCAATGTATTCGGACAAACATCCTTTAAATTTACGCCGCCTGCAGTAACTTGGGAGTGCATCCATGATTGAGAACCGATAACCTTAAACCTCCAACATTTTAACAGTTTTATAATCTGTTCCATCTCTTTATCGGACACCTCGGAGCATGTCCTGTTTATATTGTGTATCCCGGATTCCCTCAATATTATGGGAATAAGTCTCTTGTTAATCAGACCTATAAAACTAAAATCTAAAGGTCTGTCATATTGATAAGAAAATCTGAGACCTATCAAGTCCAACAGCTCCTTATAATCATGTTTGGGAAACATATCAATCTCTATCATCGGTTGTTTGTTGTCTTCCAGTGCCTCTATGGCTATCCTGCTCAATTGCAAAATTGGGGGACCTGAAATGCCATAATCCGTGAATAATATTTCCCCCTTTTCTTTTCTCAATATATGCCCGTCTATATCTATAGAAACCATCCCATCAAATTTTACTCCTTTTATGGCCTTTAAAAAGGACGCCTCTAATTTTAATTGCACTAAAGAGGGAAAAGGTTTTATTATGCCATGGCCCAGTTGTTCGGCTAGCTTATATCCACTGCCGTTTGATCCCAAATTCGGATTTGATCTTCCCCCGGTGGCTATTATTATCCTATCGGTTATATATTCTGCTCCATTGTTATCTGCAATTTTAAGTTTGTTCCCGGACCTGTTTATTTTCCTTATCTCTGTGTCACATATTACCCTCACACCTAATTTTTCTAATTCATATCTTAAGACATCCAAAACACTTGAAGCCTGGTCCGACATAGGAAATACCTTCCCGTCTTCCTCTACTTTATGCGCAATTCCCAGGGTTTCAAAAAAATCTATGGTTTCTTCTACCGTAAACTGTTTCAGAATATGACCTGCGAACCTTATGTCGCTGCCATGTATACATTGGGGATTATCCCATTTTAAATTAACATTGGTTAAATTACATCTTCCGTTACCGGTCGCTAATATTTTTCTGCCGATTCTGTTCATTCTCTCATAAATCGTTACCACAGCACCGTTTCTTGATGCAATTATTGCCGCAAGCATACCCGATGCTCCCCCGCCGATAATTGCAATTTTGTTCTTCATGATTTTCAAAACTCCTTTTCTCCTGCCCCGGTGTTTGACCACATTTGTTTGGCTTTTATCCATCTGGATAACAATAAGGTTATAACAATAGCGGCAAGTATTCTCGAACCTGATAATACGTAACCATTGGCACCAACCGCGACAAAGATGAGTGTGTCTTCTATGATAGCGTGACAAACGATTAAAAATACCGAAATTAAAAACATATCTTTCTTGGAAATGTTGCCTTCCCTCGAACTCTGTATTATAGTACCTGCCCCATAAACTATTCCAAAGGTAATTCCCACCAACAGGGGCAAGGCAGAATCTTCCGACATACCAAAGAACCTGGTGAGAAATTTAAAAAATCCGGAAACCTTATTTAAAACCTTGTAATCCTTTGCTATCTGTAGTATTACCATTAACGGCAATACAATAATAGCTATAACATAAATTGATTCTAAGCTGCCTACAATTGCTTCCTTTAGAACATCAATCATATCAATGCACCAACCTTCCCGACAATTATGCCGAAGATAGTTGCTAACCCGATCCTGATTATCAAAGCATGTGAAACCTTAAAGCCCATTTTTTTTGTAACTGCGGTTTCTACCAACAGGGAATGGGAGATAGAAATCATTATAGACAGGGTCGTAATTTCCATAGCACTCAGTTGAATGGCCTTGATTGCACCTACAGCAGAATATGTATCAAGCACATTTCCGATAACTAAAACAATTGCAGCCTCACCGGGTAAATTAAAAACTCCCATCAAGGGTTCAAACAAGGCAGTAATCCATCCTATTACGGGAGTGTTGTTTAATATGGTTACTAAAATATATACAGGTATTATAGTTTTACTTAATAGCCACAGGGTTTCTACGCCTTTCTTAATGCCCGTTTTCACAGAGTCCAGCAACATTCGGTTCCACTCCTTGCAATATTATGATGTGTAAATTAATCCTAACATTGTTTATTATATATCTTCTAAAAACAAATTTAAAGCCATAAAATAAAGACCCCGGGCTTGGGATTACCCCTTGCCCATCGGGTCTCTTCCTGATAATTTGATAATTCGGTGTAAAATAGTATTACCATGCAGATTTTTGCTAGTATAATAATAATAACTTTTCTTTTTTAAAATGTACGTAAACAGGTTCATCTAAATATATCTCATCCGGGGATTTTTTGGAGTTGATTTCCAAATATATATGAGATTTATAAGAGGTGTCTACACCCCTTTCATGCCTTAACACCAAAGTACTGGAAAAAGGATTTTCAATCCTGTTTATTATTTTCATCGGGAAGGTATTTTCGGGTACCATACCATTGGATATATCCAAATTACTACCGTATATGCCTATGTATTTAAGGTCATCTTGTACCATTTCCTCCGATTCCAATTCCAAACCCCAGTCTATGGCATAAATCCTATTTCTGCCTATTTTTCTCGCCTTGGAAATATTGTTACATCCGATTAGTTTAGCTGCATCTACATTTCCGGGTCTATTAAATATTTCTTGTTTGTCACCGATTGATTGAATTTTACCATGATTATAAATAGCTATTTTGTCAGCTATTCTGTAGACCTCATCTTTATTGTGGGATACATACAGAGCGGTCTTTCCATAATTATGCAGGGTATCAATTAACTTTTGTTCCAGCTTCCATCGTAAATGTTCATCCAGTGCCGAAAAAGGTTCGTCCAACATCAAAATTTCAGGCTCATTTACCAACATCCTGGCCAGTGCTGTTCTCTGTTGCTGCCCACCGGATAATTCATGCGGGTAGTTATTTTCCAAGCCCTCTAAAGAGAATTCCTTTATTTTTTCCTTTATTATTTTGTCTTTGTTGGGGCAATTTTTAGGAATGGAGACAGCAATATTCTCTTCCAACGTCATATTGGGGAACAAGGCATAACTTTGAAATAACAGACCCACATTTCGCTTTTGGGGAGGAAGATTTATCTTTTTTTTACTGGAAAACAACGTTTTATCACCCAGAACGATTTCCCCCTCGTCAGGTTTTTCAATCCCCGCTATACATTTTAGGGTAACGGTTTTACCGCAACCCGAAGCCCCAAACAAGGCCAGGGTTTCTTTGTTGGTTTCTATCCGGATGTCCAATGTAAAATCCCCTAATTGCTTTTTTATATCGATATATAGCATATTAACTCACTGCCTTTCTAACTTTAGCAAATTGATTTTTGTCAAACCTGTTCATAATAATCATAGCAACGAAGGAAATTACGGCCATAACAAGTACCCATTTATAAGCCAAGTGCCTATTACCCGCCTGGACAGCAGTATAAACCGCCACCGACATAGTTTGAGTTTTTCCGGGTATATTACCCGCCACCATGATTGTAGCCCCAAATTCCCCCAGTGCTCTTGCAAAAGCCAATACAGTACCGGCCATTATACTGGGAAAACTGTTGGGCAACATTATCTTTAAAAATATCTTATGTTCTGATAAACCGAGTGTTTTGGCAACATGGATAATATCTCTGTCTAATTGTTCAAAAGCGCCCCTGGTGGTCCTGTACATCAGGGGCAGGGAAACCACAGTAGATGCTACAACGGCGGCCGTCAGAGAAAAAACGACGGACTTGTCATACAGGGCCAAATATTTTCCCACTATACTGTTTTTCCCCAGGGAAACCAGGAGAAAAAAACCTACAACGGTAGGCGGCAAAACCAAGGGAAGAGTTAATACCCCGTCTATCAGCCCTTTGAACTTATTTAATTTTGTAACCAGGTATGCAACGTATATACCGATTAAAAATGTGATGAAAGTTGCAGTGATTGAAACTTTTAATGATATTAGTAAGGGAGAATAGTCCATTATAATTCCTGCTTTCTTTGTTTATTTCATTGAAAATCCGTATTTTTTAAATATGGATGCGGCTTTTTCCGTGGATAGGAAATCCAAAAATGCTTTGGATTCATCAGGGTGTTTGCTATCCTTTACTACCCCAACCGGATAAGTTACCTCCTTGTGGCTACCGTCAGGGGCTTCGGTTACAATAGTCACTTTGTCTGTTGTAAAAGCATCAGTTGCATATACGATACCACAATCAACTTCTCCATTTTCAACCCAAGTGAGGACCGATCTGACATCGTTTCCCAATACCAGTTTTGATTTAATTTTGTCCTTTAGGTCTAAATGTGCAAATATCTCCTCGCTATATTGGCCCACCGGTACATTTCCCGGATCCCCTATGGCGACTTTTTTAATGTCCTTGTCCCCTAAATCCTCAAAAGAAGAAATTTTTAAATCGCTGTCCTTGGGAATTATGAGTACTACCTTATTTACCAACAAGGTTTTGATTGTATCATCCAACATTAAGCTGCCTTCTTTCAGAGCTGTCATTTGTTTTTGAGCAGCCGACATAAATATATCAACAGGCGCTCCTTCTTCTATCTGGGCTTGCAAGGAACCCGAACTGCCAAAAGTAAAATTCAAGTCGGTTTCGGGACCTACAGCCTTATATTCTTCCTTCAATTCTCCCATTACATCGGTCAAACTGGCAGCCGCAGATACTAACAGTTCCACCTTTTCCTTTGGTTGGGTGTCGACCACAGCATCATCACCCGGGGCATCCGAATCTTTGGTTTTACAACCGAACAAGATAGTTACCGATAAAATTGTTACTAATAAAATGATAGATACTCTTTTAAACTTCATGTTAATCCTCCTTTAAACTATAGTTAAACTGATGTCAAATCATTATTGAAACATTTCAAGACGCTAGTATTAAAATAGAAATAATTGCCTCAAGTGATGGCTCTCGGGCAAGAGGAACGGTAATGATAATCCCCGCGCAAATGAAAGGGTAATTATAATTCCCAAGCAAAAAAACGGCGGTGATTACTCTCAAGCGAGAGTAACGGTCATGTTTTAAAATCGCTCATAGAGCGAACAGAATTAAGTATATTTAAGTATATTAGAAATTATAAAAATGCTTGTTATAAAGCCTTTCTGCTTCTGTGTTCAATTCATGTACAAATGCCTTATATCTATTCAGCAGGTCTTCACCCTTTTTTGTAAGCCCGGAACCGCCCCCACCTTTGCCGCCAACTGTAGTCTCAAATAGGGCGAACCCCAACTCACCTTCTGCTTTTTTAATAATTCTCCATCCCTTGCTGGATGATAGATTCATAGTTTTATAGGCTTGGGATAAACTTCCCTTGCTTTGAACCAGTTCCATAATTTGGGCAACACCTGAACCGAAAACAGAACCATCAAATGTTATTTTAATTCTAGTATTAAAGTTTGATTTTTTACCACTATTAAGGACCATGCAGATTTCTCCCTTAACCAAATCCATAAAAATATTATAGCATAAGCAAAAAGTGATTGCACCCTATTTCCTGAAAACCAGCCACATTTCATAGGAATTATGTTCAATATCGAACTCAGGGATATCAGTTTTGGATAAGATATCACGCCACTTAGGGGGCTGTTCGGGACCTATGTTTTTGTTGACAAAACCGAACCAATCCGGGTTTATTTGAGACATTTTTTCATCCACCCGTTTTTTTATCTCAGGCGAACCAAATCCGCCTCCAATGTAGGCAAGCCCGCCGGGTGCCAAAACTCTATATATTTCATTTAAGGCTTGTACCTGTTCCTCCCAAAAAAACATAGAACCCCTACTGATAGCAATCTGTACAGAACCTGTTTCCAAAGGAATGTCATGTACGTCCCCTACCAGCGGTTTGGCTCTGGATTCAAGTTGCTGTCTTACAATACTTTCCTTCAAAACCTCAATCGCCTCGAGACTGTTGTCCATTAAATAAATATCTAAATCGCTCACCTCGGCAATAGCCAATCCCAGGTGACCGCTCCCACAACCTATGTCCAGGCATATGCCCTCGTTAATTTGCGCCTTGTCCAACACCTGTCTTGCTATAGCCGGATAAATCGGAGCGAAAATCTCGTGTGCTATTTTGTCAAATTCCCTGGCTTTATTACCCATATTTTCATCCCCTTTCATAAATTACTTGATGCTGATTTGCCGTTACCCGGCCCTCATCTCCACGCTACCGGTCATTATCCCTTGACAATAAAAAAGGCTCCACCATTATAGTTAGAGCCGTCAGTTCTTGTTGTCAGCATTCTCCTTTCCACAATGGGAGGCATAAGGGTTTTCCCCCATACCCTAACGACCTGTATTTCATAAGCATGTGCCCGCAGAAACACCAGGTTCGGAGACATATTCTTTTTTTGTATTATACACCATTAAAAAGAACATTGTCAAGTAGAACACTGTTTTGTATATTATTGTCGTTACTGAAACACCCTCACAAGGCCCCCAAATTGGTCCTTGTTGTGCTGTATTTTATCCTCATTGCCTAAAACGCACAAATAATTCTCCTGCATCGCTTCCTTAAGCAGTTTGCTGTATTTCCTTATGTCCTCGGGGGTTGTGCTTAAAACCTGGGTTCTCTCTTCCTGAAGTTCCTCCAGAGTTGTTCCGCTGATGTATTGGCCTACCGCTTTATCCCCCTTCATTGACGGGGTTAGAGGTGTGTCCATATTGCTTATGGTACCGATAATATACTTACGCATTTCTCTTTCGTTGGCATCGAAATTTTCTACATAATTATGTATATCGTTATATACCTGGAGGGTTTCGGACAAATTGGGATCCCGATAAGAACTGAACAAGAAATTTCCATTTTTGCTGAACCTGACCATGGAACCATATGCCCCACCTGCTATACGCACCCTGTTCCAAAGATAGTCCAAGCCTATTATCGTTCCCAATACCTGCATATGCCCCGAATATTCGTACCCCAACCTTTTGAAGTTGTTTCCTTTTGCCACATATTGTACCTTGCTCGATGTCAATAACCCCTCATTTTTAGGAGCGAAATCAAAAGAATAATTTTGTCTCTCCGGCTCATTATCCGGTAAGGTTTTAACAAACAAACCGATTTTCTCCTTAATATGTTTGAAATCCTTATCTTCACAGGTAACGCTTATCAAAATATTATTTTTGTTAAAAATCAATTCGGATACTTTTTTCAAATTTTCCAATATATCCTCACGCTTTTCTTCAAACTGCCCGACCAGATTGGAAATGAACATATAATAGGAAATGCCGTTGGTTTCCTCTATATACCTGCCGATCGATGAAAAATAGGAATTTACCCGAGTCCCGGCAATTACATGACCTCTATCGAAAATAGTCATTTCCAGACGGGATTGCGATTCTTCTATTATCTCTTTTATTCTGTTTATGTCACTGAATTCTGTGTTGTTGACCAACTCTTCCAACAAATCAAATAATTGTGCCAAATTTTTAATCAGCACTGAGGACCTGACCGCAAATTTAGGTAGAAATTCGTCATTTTTATGTCGTAGCGAAAATGTCTCCGTTTTGGAATAAATACCGCCTGTGTTAATATCTATCAAATTCGACAGCTCGTCATATGTGTGATTTTTTGTGTTAATCTTCCCTAACAAACTCGTCAATAATACTATATACGGTATCAAGTGTTGGGGGACAGATGTAGTATCAAACAATAAATTTATATAAGCAATTTCATTGGTAAATGTAGGGTGATGTAAAACCTTCACACCTCCTACCGTGGTTTCATTCAGCTGTATATGTTCCGCCTCTTTTTTTATATCCTCTATATTTAATAACGGTATAGAAGATAACCCCTCCTCTGTTTCTGTGCGGGACTGGTGCCGATCCAATTTTTGATTTGTCTCTACCAATTGTTCAATTTCCTCTTTACTCAATTGTTCTTTATATTCCCTGAGTATTCTTTCCTGTTCCTGCTGCCTTTTGTTTGCAAGGCCCCTTTCCGGCTCCAGTATTATTAAACTGCTATGGGGATTGTTGAGTATGTGTTTTTCAATCAAGGCCTCAAAATAATTTGTTTCCAAGGCAGGCCTTATATTATCCAGATTTTCTTCATATTCAAGGTGGAGCCACGGCTTCTTGTCATATAGCCAACTATCCATACATTGAATATTATAGACTAATCCCTTCGGTTTTTGTCCGAAATCCGCCTCCCGCAGTTTAAACTCATGAATGTTGATTGCAGCTTCAATTATTTTTTTGTCAATACCCTCTTTTACAAGGCCTGCCAAGGTATCTTCGATAATTTTCGAAAACGATTCCTTGCTCTCCTTATTACTGTTTTTGATAACAATACTGAATGTAGGTTGTATAATACTGTTGTTGAAAGAACCAAAAACATCCTTGGCAATACCGGCCTCAATCAGCGCCTTTTTAAGTGGTGCCGCCGGGGTTCCTAAGAGTATATAATTTAACATGGTAAATGCCAGCACCATTTCAGCATCTTCCGATCTGCCTACGACATAATTTTGGCTCATGTGTGTCTTATCCTGCAGGTTTTCATCGGCGGAGATAGGATATGCCTCAACTATTTCTCTACGTTGCGTAAATGGGGCCTGGATATCGATACCGGAATTGATTTCTGTTTTGTCAAATTTGCTCAAATATTCATCATCAATAAACTTTAAATATTCTGCTAAATTACCATCCCCGTATAAATATATATAACTGTTTGACGGATGATAGTATGTCTTATGAAAGTCTAAAAATTGCTCATATGTTAAATCCGGTATTGCCTCGGGATCACCGCCGGATTCAAATCTGTATACTGTGTCGGGAAACAGGGATTCCTCTATTTTTCTAAACAGTATTTGCTCCGGGGAAGCAAACACACCTTTCATCTCGTTATAAACAACGCCCCTGATTGTAATCGGATCGTCGGGGTCATTGAGTTCATGGTGCCATCCTTCTTGCATGAAGGTTTCCGGACTGTTATATATGTTGGGATAAAGCACCGCGTCCAAGTAAACATCCATTAAATTGATAAAGTCTTTATCGTTTTGGCTGGCAACGGGGTACATGGTTTTATCAGAAAAAGTCATTGCATTCAGATACGTGTTCAATGATCCCTTTGCCAGTTCAATAAACGGGTCCTTCAATGGAAATTTTCTGGAACCACAGAGCACTGAATGTTCCAGTATATGAGGTAACCCGGTATTATCTGACGGGGGAGTCCTAAAACTGATGGAAAAAACCTTGTTGCTGTCATCATTTTGCAGATGAAATAACCTGGCACCGCTCTTATTATGATAGAATAGCCTTCCTATAGAATTTGTTTCACTGATATTTCTTTCTTCCAGTAACTGAAACCCATTATAAACATTGCATATTTTAAATTCCACAACATAATCCTCCTGATTGTTTTAAAATTATTATATATAATATCTCCTCTTTAATAGAATCCGACACTATATCTTATGCTATATTTTTGCCCTATTTTCCAATATTATCTTTCACTTTCGGTTATACATATATTCTATCTTGCCACAAAAATCCCTTTATTATATATTCAAAAATCAAATAAAAGCAATAACTGCACAAACACGTGTTCACAAACAGGGAACGGTAGAGATTGTATGAAAAAATGCCTCTTGACACAGCCTGACGGTTCTTTGTTCGCGCATCGGATAAAATGGATTTAATTAGTAATATTATAAAAACTGATAAATTTATGCAATTAATATTTATACAAAAATATTAATTTATAGGCTGTGTTATGCCTGTAAATTAGCACCCTTAAAAAATAATTATTCATCAGTGGTATAATATTTATGCAGCACATGGCCCTTTTAAAGCTCGGCAAATTTGTATGCATGACTGTTTTATGTTATAATGTTTGAATTATAAAACTTATGTTTGGGCACAAGTTGTATAATCGTATATAGAAAGGAAAGTTTTTATGAATAATGAAAAGGCAAATTTTATGGATAGAAAAAAGATAGCCTTAGACAGAGCAAGTGAACTGAAAGACAGGATTCAAGACTATATAGATATCAAAGACACTATACCTACAGGTATGTCGCCGGAACAACAAAAACAACAAAAAGAAAAAAAGGAAAAAATACTTTCCGTTTTTAATGCTACTGAAGAAAACTGGAACGACTATAAGTGGCAATTCAATAACAGAATTTCGGACCTGGAAACCTTGCTCAAGATAGTCCCGTTAGATGAAGAAGACATAAATGCCATAAAGAATGTTGGCCAAAAATATCGATGGGCTGTTTCCCCTTATTATTTGTCCCTGATAAGCGGCAAAAAATTCGGCCCTATAAAACTCCAATCTATACCTATGAATGTCGAACTGATGGGTGAAGGGATGGATGACCCAATGGCCGAGGAATTTACTAATCCTGCCGGTTCCATTACCAGAAGATACCCTGACAGACTTATTATCAATGTTACCAATGAATGCGCAATGTTCTGCAGGCATTGTCAAAGAAGGAGAAATATAGGTACCTGTGATAATCATACTTCTAAGAAAATGCTTATAGAATCTATTGAATATATCAAGTCCAACCCTGAAATAAGGGATGTCCTGATTACGGGCGGGGACGCTCTTGCACTTCCTGATGAAACCTTAGACTGGCTTTTAGGCGAAATTCATGCTATCCCGACGGTTGACTATATCAGATTGGGAACCAGGGTACTGGTGACTATGCCGCAAAGGATTACCGATAACCTTGTAGATATACTTAAAAAATATCCTCCTATATATATAAACACCCAGTTCAATCATCCCATGGAAGTGACCAGGGAGGCTAAAGAGGCTTGTGACAAATTATCCCTCGCAGGAATACCTTTAGGGAACCAAACCGTATTGTTAAACGGTGTAAACAACAATAAATATGTCATGCGTCTTTTAAACCAGGAACTTTTAAAATGCAGGGTCAGGCCTTATTATATTTTCCATGCTAAAAAAGTGACAGGTACTACCCATTTCAATACTTCTATCGATGACGGTATCGAAATTATGGAGTATCTTAGGGGTTATACATCAGGTATGGCTATCCCCACCTATATTATCAATGCTCCCGGCGGAAACGGCAAAACCCCCATCTCCCCCCAATATTTGATATCGAGAGGAAAAAATTCTATCAAAATAAGGACATGGGAAGGCAAAGTAATAGATTATCCCAACAATCCTACCGTAGATATAGAGAACTTAGTCAGGCAATCGGACTCGGCTGTATAAAGAACTGAACCTAAAAATAAACAAAAACAAAAAATTAACGGAGACGAATTAACACGGGGACGGTTCTATTGTTAATTAAAATTAACAATAGAACCGTCCCCGTATTAATTTAATTTATCGCTTATCCTTGACAACAACAGGGAACTAGTTTAGCATTTAAATATTAGGGATAATAACATAACCAAATCCATAATATAAATGATAAAATAGTATGCTAAATCCTAAGAAGTGAGGGAAATATCTTGACAAAATTATTACCCTATATGAAAAAATACAAAATCTACGCTCTTCTTGCCCCCATATTTGTGATATTGGAGGTTTTAGGAGATATTATATTGCCTTACCTTATGTCTTTAATAGTAGATGTGGGTGTCAAAAATCGAAATACCCAGTACATAATAAAAACCGGAATAATTATGATCATTGCCACGATGCTCAGTATGTTATCCGGCATTATAAGTGCCCATTTCAGCGCAAGAGCAGGCCACGGATTCGCCTCGGAAATCAGAAAGGAAACCTTTAAAAAGATTCAAGGGTTCTCTTTTGCAAATCTTAATGATTTTACCGTTTCGTCTCTTGTAACAAGGCTTACAAATGATTGCAACATTATCGGACAAGTAACCATGATGAGCTTACGTTTGGCCATAAGGGCGCCCTTCATGATGTTATTTGCTCTCGTTATGGCATCCGGAATTAATTCTTCCCTGGCCAAAGTCTTTTTTGTATCCATACCGTTTACTACAATTGTTATTGTCCTTGTTATCTTGAAAGCAAGACCTTTATTTTTAAAATTGCAAACCAAGGTGGATGAAGTCAATTCGGTTATACGGGAAAATCTGACTGCCATAAAAGTCGTAAAATCCTTTAACAGACAAGAACATGAAGAAATGAAATTTAAAAAAAGAAATGATTCGTTGAGAAATACAGCCCTTGAGGCCCTTTCTCTCATCATATCCATTATGCCTGTCTTAAATCTTGTAATATTTTCTACGATTATCGCAATTCTATGGTTTGGAGGACAACAGATTGTTGCGGGTTCTATGGAGGGCGGGGAATTAATTGCATTCATCACATATGTCACCCAGATCCTGATAATGCTTATGCTGATGTCCATGTTTTTTATGCAATTTTTGCGCGGTATAATTTCGGTGGAAAGGATCCTGGAGGTATGGGGCACAAAATCGCAAATCACAGAAATCAAAAACCCGGTTAAGGAATTGAACGATGGTTCCATCAGTTTTAATAATGTGAGGTTTTCCTATCCGGGGTGCCATGGAGAAACCCTAAAGGATATTAATTTTGATATAAAATCCGGGGAAATATTGGGAATTATAGGTTCCACAGGCTCCTCCAAAACCACACTTGTACAATTAATCCCCAGGCTTTATGATGTGACCGAGGGTTCTGTTGTTGTGGACGGCACGGATGTCAGGGATTATGACATCAGATTGTTGCGTGATCAAGTGGCATTTGTACTTCAGAAAAACACCCTGTTTTCGGGTACAATCCGTGAAAATATGTTATGGGGGGATGCAGAGGCATCCGACGAGAAGATTATAAAAGTACTCAAACAGGCCCAGGCATGGGAATTTGTATCAAAATATGATGATACATTAGACCATGTGGTAGAACAAGGCGGGAGTAATTTTTCCGGTGGTCAAAAACAAAGGCTTACAATTGCCAGAGCCCTTATGAAAGATCCCAAAATTATTATATTGGATGATTCCACATCCGCTGTGGATACGGCTACCAATGCAAAGATACAACGAACCTTTAAAGACGAATTAGCAGATATAACTACAATTATTATTGCTCAAAGAATCTCGTCTATCCAATATGCAGACAGAATTATCGTTATGCATGAGGGTGAGATTGAATCATTTGGGGATCACGAAACCCTACTGGATATTTCACCAATTTACAGGGAAATTTATGAATCACAAGAAAAGGGGCTGGTCGGATAATGGAAAAAAACAGAAATTACAGACAACTACGCCCAAGCAACCCCAGGGAAACACTGACACGACTTTTTCGTTATTTTAAATTCAATAGGGCCCTCTTCCTCTGGGGAATATTTTTTATTATCCTGGGTTCTGTCAGTATGATATCCGTCAATGCCATGTTGAGCCCGGCTATAGATACATTAATAGAAGACGGAAATATTGCCCTGTTCATCAAGTATCTTATTATTATGGCCATAATAGTAATTTTTCTCGCTCTTGGAGATTATTTAGGAAACCTGTTTATGGTACAGCTCGCCCAAAAAACCGTCCATAAAATCCGTAGGGATATGTTTGCTAATATGGAGAAACTGCCCATTTCCTTTTTTGATCGGCATACCCATGGTGAACTGATGTCCACCTTTACAAACGATATAGATATGCTCAACCAAGCCCTGGAACAAAACGTATCCCAAATTGTCAGAACAATTGTAACCTTTACAGGTTCATTAGCCATGATGATATTCCTGAGCCCAACGCTTACCCTGGTTATAGTGCTCATGTTAATTATAATGTTTTTCACTATAAAGTTTATTGGAGAAAGATCATCAAGGAACTTTCGTATACAACAACACACCCTAGCAGATATAAACGGATATGTGGAAGAGATGATGTCGGGCCAAACTGTGGTTAAAGTCTTTAATTACGAAACAAGGGCTATCGAGGAATTTAATGAAAATAACGAGAAACTTCGCAAAGCCAGCACCTTGGCAGCTACATACGGTGTTATGCTTATGCCTGTAATGGGGAGCCTGTCATATACCCTTTATGCACTTGTATCCATGATAGGAGCATTATTTATAATAACGGGTCGTTTAAGCGTGGGTAATATCGCTTCCTTCCTACAATATACACGAACAGTGTCAAGACCTATCATACAGGTTTCCAATCAGCTTAACACCCTGTTTGCCGCATTGGCAGGCGCGGAAAGAATTTTTAAAATGTTAGATGAAAATGCGGAAATTGACCGGGGAAAGGTGGAACTTGTGAAGGACCTTGAAAACAATGAATCATATTGGAGGATCCCCAAAGGAAATGATGAATATGAAATGGTTCCCCTGAGAGGTTTCATTACATTCAATGATGTGACCTTCGGTTATACACCAGAACGAAATGTTCTCAAAAATATAAGCCTTTATGCAAAACCCGGACAAAAAATAGCTTTTGTGGGTTCTACCGGCGCCGGCAAAACCACAATTACCAATTTAATAAATAGATTTTATGAAATAAATGAAGGCAGTATACTTTATGACGGAATAAATATCAAAGATATTAAAAAACATGATTTGAGAAGTACTATGGGTATTGTGCTTCAGGATGTAAACCTGTTTGAAGACACTATTGCGGAAAACATCAGATACGGCAGGCTGGATGCCACAGATGAAGAGGTGGTAGAAGCTGCAAAATTTGCTAATGCCCATTATTTTATAACTAACCTGGCCAAAGGTTACGACACCATGCTCACAGCCGACGGTCAAAATCTGTCCCAGGGTGAACGGCAGTTGCTTTCAATTGCAAGGGCTGCAATAGCTGACCCGACTATACTTATACTTGATGAGGCTACGTCCTCCGTAGACACCAGGACAGAAAGACTGATCGAGGAAGGTATGAATAAACTGATGGAGGGCAGGACTACCTTTGTAATCGCCCACAGGCTGTCCACGGTCCGCAACTCTAATGCAATAATGGTATTGGAACATGGGGAAATACTGGAACGTGGGGATCATGA
>JAAYPJ010000091.1 GCA_012519835.1 Clostridiales bacterium
ATGATAGCAAAACATGCTATGACTTTTGATACCTTCAGGGAAATCGTTTCAACCACCATGGTAAGTTTAGATGCTACCGAACAAACCCCGGAGGCCAGAATATACAGAAATACAAATAAATTTTTATGGGCCAAGGGCGGGGCAAATACAATGGTCTATAACGGACAATATACAGATTTTAAATATGATATTATTGACGGGATCAAAACAGGCTACACGGGTGAGGCCAAATATTGCCTTATAAGCACAGGGGTTAAGAATGATTACAGGGTAATTTCTGTAATACTGGGTGCAGAAAATGAGTGCATATTATACAGGGACTCCAGAAGTTTAATAGATTACGGACACGACAATTTCAAGTTAGTTCAATTGTCCAGCAAAAATTTTCCACAACTTTCAGTTGATATTAAAAATGGGAAAGATACAAATGTCGATTTGCTCACCAAAACCGACAAATTTGTGGTGCTGCCTGTTAACAAAGATATCAACGATATTATTGAAAATATCACTGTGGACAAAGATATCAAAGCCCCTATTAGCCGTGGGCAGGTATTGGGCAGAGTTGCCTATTTTTCCGACAACAAACCAATCGGGGAAGTTGACCTGATTGCCAAAAATGATGTTGAAAAGAAGGCCTTGTCACGTAGGTTACTACATCCATTACTGAATCCCCCCAAGCCTCTGGTCATATTTATTTGCGTGTTTTTGCTATGGCAAATATTTGTTGCGTTTTTAAGAATCAGAAAGAGATATAGACGAAAATTTGCATATAGCAGAAAAACTGCAACATATACCTTCAATAAGGATTTGTTCAAATAAATATACATATCTGTCTGATAATTAAAACACCAAGGTATTCGGCTACCTTGGTGTTTTTATTTAAAACTGAAACAGCTATTTAATTATAGCAATTGCCTCCAGTTCTATGCCCACATCTTTAGGCAATCTTGCCACCTCCGCACAGGACCTGGAGGGTTTGGTTTTTGCAAAATAACTTGCATAGGTCTCATTTATATCCCCGAATTCATTCATATCCTTAATGAACAGGGTTGTTTTTACCACGTTGTCCAAAGTTAACCCCGCTTCCTCCAAAATTGCTTTCAAATTTTCGATTACCCTTGCCGTTTGATCTTTAATTGTACCGTTCACTATTTCACCTGTACTCGGATCTATAGGAATTTGCCCGGAAATAAAAAGCAGACTGTCTGTCTTTATCCCCTGAGAATAGGGTCCTATCGCCGCAGGCGCCTTATCGGTGCTTATTGTTTTAATCATCAGTTTCCCCCCTGTATTATTCGTTTATTTTTGTTGTATTTTAATAATTATACACTTTATATATTGCCGCACGGAAAAATTTTTATATATGGGTAATAAACACCTGACCTCTATTTTGATTTTAATCTATATCAATATGCACCTTGCCCGCGTCTTGCCATATTCCCTCTATATTATAAAATTTCCTATCCCTTTCATGAAAAATATGTATAACAATGTCCCCATAATCTAATAATACCCATCTTCCGCTGTCATAGCCCTCTTTACGCAACAGCCCTACGTTTCCTTCCGACAGTTCATCCTGAATTTCATCTGCTATTAGTTTTACCTGTCTGGAAGAAGCGGCGCTTGTTATAACAAAATAATCACATATGGATGTAATCTTGCTGAGATCCAGGATTACTGTATCTTCCCCCGCCTTCTTGCTGATAGCTTTGTAGATCCGGTGAATAACATTGTCTATTTCATTTTCCATTTTACCCCTCCAACTTAAATATTTATAAGAAAAGTTTTGATAAAACCGTCAAATACGTTATATATATAAACATAAGAAGTATTCCCACAATTCTGCCTAATTTTTCAGACGTCATACCGCCAATTACAAGCACCAACATTAAAAGTAAAGCAACAGGCATGTCTAAATACAGCGTTTGCGGTATGTTATAAATTCTGTCACCGAACATGATGTTTTGATAACTGATGACTATTCCCTTGTCCCCTATTTTAGAGGATAACCCAAGGACCATCAATATGTCAAGGATATTAGCACCTAAAATATTGCCGACGGAAAGCCCCTGTTGTCTTTTTAATATTGAACTGATTGCGGTAATGAGTTCCGGCAACGAAGTGCCGAGCGCAATCAGGGTTAAACTTATAAACTGCTCCGGGACCTTCAGGAACATTGCAATCTTTGACCCACTTTGAACCATCAGCCTTGCGCCTATAACTACCAGTGCGGCACCTGCAACAAATTTGATTGCTATTTGGAAAATTTCCCTGCCGCTGTATTTTTCAAATCCATGATCTGCGGAATTCGTTTGTGGTTTAAATTTCAGTTCAATTATACTTAAAAATATATATATAACAAACAGAAATAACAATAAACTGCCTTCTTTTCCGGTAATGATCGTGTCCCGCGACAAAATAAACAATACTATGCAACTCAATAGCATAAATCCGCCCTTTAGAAAAAAACTTCCCCTGTCAATTTTTGCCGGTGACAGTATCGCCACCAGCCCCAATACCAATCCTATGTTACATATAACGGAACCTATCACGTTCCCTACGGCAATGTCGTAATACTGGTTGTATGTTGCTATAGAAGAAACCAACAGTTCCGGCAGGGTTGTAGCAATACTGACTATGGTTGCTCCGATCAATATGTTTGGGATACCTGTTATCTGTGCTATCGTCGTGGCTGAATCTACAAACCAGTCCCCGCCCTTGATTATTATTATCAGACTTACTGTGAATACCAAAAAAGCCATTGTAATTCCCATTATTAATGTTCCCCCTTAGCAATCATATATAAGAACCTGTTTAAAAAAGCCTCTGTACTAATATATTGACTATATAAAAAGTATATGACTTCCTTTACATATAAGGAAAGCCACATACTTTTTGCAGTCGATGTGCTTTTTTATTGAATCGGGGTCACATATCTGTAACATAAACTGAAATAATATTTGCTCCGGCTTTTATATTTATACCTCCAATAATAATGTGTTCCTGGCTTCGATAGTATTCGTATGTAACAGTTTTTCCATAGATATCACATACTTAATAGTGTTGTTCAAGGCCAATAAAACTGCTTTATTTAAATCCTGTTCGGCAACCTCCCTCAGTTCCTCCACACCTGCATAATTCCTTCCGGGTTCTATAAAATCCGCCAGATAAATGATCTTTTCCAACTTGCTCATTTTTTTTCTTCCCGTTGTGTGGTATTCTATGGCATTTAAAACATCCTCGTCATGGATATTAAACTGTTCCCTTGCTATATGTGCGGCAATCTTGCCGTGTAGTAACTGATGTACATTCAACATGATATCATCAACTGTTAAACCGTTCCGGCTTATGTATTCTTTCACCTGTTCTTTTGAAAAATCTTTTGCATAATCATGCAACAATGCCGCCATATACGCAGCATCTTTGTCGGCGCCATACTTGTTCGCCAAATAAACCGCCGTATCAACCACACCTTGAGTATGTTTATATCTTTGGGGTGACATATCTTGTTTTAATCTATAATGTATTTTTTCAATTAAATCTGATTTCAAAATATTCACCTCAATCAATATATAATTTTTTATCAAACACATATTTTTCTACGCTTTCAGGTAACAAGTACTTTATAGGTTCCCCTTCTTTTACCCTTTTTCTGATAATCGTCGACGAGATATCCAAAAACGGTATTTCAATTTTTATAATTTTTGCATCATGTTCTTTTGTAAGTACTTTTATCTTTTCGTCGAGTGACCCGTTTTTTAATATTTGTCTGGTCATCACAATAAATTCAATTATTTTAAAAAGTTCCTTATATTCCTTCCAGGTTTCTATGTATTTGAATGCATCCGAACCCATAACAAAATAAAATTGCGTCCCTTCATCATGGTGCTGATATAATTCTCTGACAGTATCGATGGTATAGGACGTTTTTTGTCTGTCAATTTCTATGGTGGAGGTTTCAAATTTCGGATTGCTTTCTATGGCCAAGTTCAGCATGTGCACACGTTTGTCGGCATCTGTTATTATGTTTTTTCGTTTATGGGGGGGTATCTTGGCAGGAATAAATAAAACCTTGTTTAAATTGAGCCTGCTCAGGGCCGTTTGTGCAATAAACAGATGACCATAATGAACCGGATCAAAGGTTCCTCCCATTATACCTATTCTATTATTTTTTAAAATTTGTGTATCCGAATTTTCGTTTTTATCCAATTTATTAAATCCCCCATATGTTTTATTTAAAACATTTCCTTTGTAAGCACCATCAATACCGTACGTCCCAGGATGACATTTCCTGCATGAGTGTCGTCAATACTGCCCATCTCAAACAACATTTTTATAGTTCTTATTCAAAATGTTCAAATTCAACACCGTATATTCTTACCGTGTCGCCTTCGGACATGCCCAGTTCTTTTAATCTATCTATAACCCCTCTGTTTTCCAACACTTTTTGAAAATAGCCTAAAGAATCTATTTCATCGAAATTAGTAGAATTGATCAGTCTTTCAATAAATTTGCCTTCTACAATGTAAACGTCATCTTTTTTATAAACAGTAAAATAATACTTGTCCTCAGGTTCTTCGTACTTGTATACTTTTTCTTTTTTTACAACAGTTTCCTTATGTGATGCTTCTAATTCTTTCAATCTTTTGGATACATAATTTAAGAGTTCATCTAATCCTTGGCCTGTAACAGCTGAAATAGAAAACACTTCTACCTTCTGTTTCTTGAGGGCCGATTTTATTTTTTCAAAATTAACTTGCCAACCGGGAATGTCAATTTTGTTTGCCGCCACAACCTGTGGTTTTTTAGCAAGTTCCTCGTTATACAAACGAAGTTCTGTATTTATTTTCTCAAAATCCTCCAACGGGTCTCTGCCCTCTGTCCCTGATATATCCAACACATGTATAAGAAGTTTTGTACGCTCCGTATGCCTCAAAAATTCATGACCTAATCCCGCGCCTTCATGCGCACCCTCTATCAATCCCGGGATATCTGCCAAAACAAAGCTGTCTCCATGTTTGGTCTGAACTATACCTAAGTTGGGTGTAAGTGTTGTAAAGTGATAATTTGCTATTTTGGGTCTTGCACTGGTTACCACAGATAGTAGTGTGGATTTGCCTACATTCGGAAAGCCTATTAAACCTACATCCGCAATCAATTTTAGTTCCAGTATTACCGTAAGTTCTTGACCATGTTCACCTGCTGTTGCAAATCTCGGTGCCTGTCTTGTTGATGTTTTAAAATGTGTATTGCCTTTCCCGCCTTTGCCTCCCCTTACCACTACAACCGTATCATTGTGACCTATCAAATCTGCAATAATATGCCCTGTTGTCTCTTCCCTGATGACAGTACCCGGGGGAACCTTCAACAACAGATCCGCACCGTCTTTTCCATACATGTTTTTGCCCTTGCCGTTTTCCCCGTTATCCGCATTATAATGTTTTTTGTATCTAAAATCCATCAAGGTTCTCATGCCCTCGTCCACCTGAAATATAATGTCTCCACCCTTGCCCCCGTCTCCGCCTGCAGGCCCCCCTGCGGGAACATAGATTTCCCTTCTGAAGGCAACTGCGCCATCCCCGCCTTTGCCGGCTTTTAAATGTATTTTCGCCTTATCAATAAACATATAATCACCTTTTTCCCTACAATTATCATACACCATTCCAACCACATTTAACATAACAATAATAAAAAACCGCCCTTGGCGGTTTTTATTAATTAACAGCTGTTAAACTTTCTTTCGGGTAAATGCTTACCTGTTTTCTATCCTTGCCCCTTCTTTCAAATCTTACAACCCCGTCTATTAATGCAAAAAGGGTGTTGTCGGCACCCATGCTGACATTGGTACCCGGGTGAATCCTGGTTCCTCTCTGCCTTACTAAAATGTTGCCGGCAGTAACGAATTGTCCGTCCCCTCTTTTTGTGCCTAATCTCTTCGAAATACTGTCACGACCGTTTTTAGAGCTGCCTACTCCTTTTTTACTCGCAAATAGCTGAAGATCTATTCTAAATAACATCATCTACACCTCCTTGTCACGAATCTCAATATATTGTGGGTAACTTTCCTGTATGTTTTTTAATCCCAAAAGCATAGCATCAACTAGAAGTTTTGTTTCATGTAATTCTTTCTCCGCTAAATTTTTTGGCAATTCACACTTCAGGTATCCCTTTCTGATTTCATATTTAACGTTTACATTGGCAATCTGATAAAGTGACAGCACTGCGGTTTGCCCCAGGGCAGAAACTGCGGCGCAGATAATATCTTCGCCCGGGTCAGCTGCACAGGCATGGCCCTTTATAACGAATTGCTCAATTACTCCATCAGAATCACGATAAATTATAACTGAAATCATAGATTCACCTATGCATTAATTTTTTCAACAATCAACTTTGTGTATAACTGTCGATGGCCCTGTTTTTTTCTGTAATCTTTTTTAGGCTTATATTTAAAAACGATAATTTTTTTCGATTTACCCTGTTCAACCACCTTGGCCTCGACTTTGGCTCCGTCAACTGTCGGACTGCCTACAGTCAACTTACCGTCTTTTGAAACAGCCAATACATTATCAATAGTAACTGTATCGCCTTGTTCAGCCTTTAATCTTTCAACAACTAATGTATCTCCTTCTTTTACCCTGTACTGTTTGCCACCTGTTTCAATAATTGCGTACATAATACTACCTCCCAAGCCCAAATTCGCCGAACAACTGGGTACTTGTCGTTTAAAACCCGGTTCGTGCGTTACCTGCCGATATATATTATCACATTGATGTTATGAAGTCAACTGTTTAAACATTATTTTCGCCCATCAGCTTTTTGATGCTTTCCATATTCCCCATAGCTTTCACATGTATTTCATTATGATGCAATTTGCTATTAGAAATTACAAATGATTGTAAACCGGTCTTATCATTTATTTCCTCCAATATAGATTCCTCTTCCTGAAAAACCCGTAAAACTGTCGGGTTCACCTCGAAAATAACAGCTTCTACATTAGTATGTGTACTGATTCGTATCATTTCCTTTTCAAATTTATATAATAGTGTATATTCATTAGTTAACCTGCCTGAGCCGTCACAATATTGGCATTTTTTCTGTAACAATCTGTCCAAGCCCAACCTGACTTTCTTCCTCGTCATTTCAACCAGGCCCAGCTGTGTCATTCCCAACACCTTGCTCCTGGTCCTATCCTTACTTAGGGCCTCCTGTAAAACGTCAATTACCCTTTTATTGTCCTTCCCACTCATCATATCTATAAAATCTATTATAATAATGCCTCCCATGTCACGCAGCCTCAATTGCTTGGCAATTTCACCCGCTGCCTCAAGATTAGTATTTAGAACCGTATCCTCCAAATCTGTGCTACCAACGTATTTCCCCGTGTTCACATCAATAACGGTGAGTGCTTCTGTGCTGTCGATTACAATATAACCGCCACTTTTTAACCACACCTTCCTGTTTAAGGATTTGTTGATTTGTGATTCTATTCTATAATAATCAAATATTTCAACGGTTTCATCGAAGTAAAAAACTCTGGATTTTAATGATGGTGACAGTAATTCCACTAATTCCAGGACATTCTGAAACTCCTTTGCATCATTTATAATAAATTTGTCTATGTCCTTACTGAATGTATCCCGTATTGTTTTGCTTATCAGATCAAAATCCCTATGAATCAATTTCGGTACCGGGCTTGACCTTCTTCCTCTCTCAATTTTCTTCCATAATTTCAACAAAAATTTGATGTCCTCATCAAAATCTTCCTTGTTTTTTCCTTCGGCTACGGTCCTTACAATGACCCCCATATTGTTCGGTTTTAACTGTTCTATTTCTTCTCTAAGTCTTTCCCTTTCCTCGGAACACACTATCCTTCTGGATACTCCTGTATAGGTCGTGTTTGGCATTAAAACCAGATACCTGCCGGGCAAGGTAATGTTTGTAGTCACCCTGGCACCTTTTGTCCCAATAGGTTCCTTGATGACTTGTACGACTATTTCTTGGCCCTGTTTCACAACACTTGTTATAGGCACATCCTTATAATATGATTCATCCTTATTAAACAAATCTTGCTCCAAAGCGTCCTTGACATAAAGAAAACAATTCTTTTCAAGCCCGATATCAATAAAGGCAGCTTGCATCCCCGGCAAAACGTTGGCTACCCTGCCTTTATAGATATTGCCAACCATCCGTCTGTTATTTCGCCTTTCTATATATAATTCCACCAATTCTCCGTCTTCCACCAGTGCCAATCTGTTTTCGCTTATACCCACGTCTACTATAATTTGATTCATATATTCCACGCATCCTCGTCTAAGGGAGTCAAAAACTCATTATCCTTGTCTATAAATAAATCTAACCTTTTGACCCTGGTTTCATACTGTTCTATAGATAAATCGGTCAATTCACATAACTTTTGGACAACCGTTTCAGGTTTTAGATTGCCCCGACTGCCGGCCGCTAAATGCATTTTTAGTAGGACTTCATACTTATCCAATGAAACCAGTTCTATATTTTTAATGAGAGGCCTGATGTTAATTTGTTTGAACCCTGAATCGCTGCTTCTGCGACCACGTCTCTGTCTTTTCTGCTTTACCTCTATTATCTCTTCCCTATCCAAAAGATTTTCTATACATTGTTTTATATCTGCTTCATTTAACAATTCCTTCGCTTTCAATTTGACCAGATAGGTTGAACTGCATATTATCGACATCAATGATTTTGCTTTATCGGCAATGATTCTGCTTTCAATTATTTTTAGCCCCTCCGGCAGAACGTCATTCAGTTTGTCCATA
The DNA here is from genome assembly GCA_012519835.1 of Clostridiales bacterium. Lineage (GTDB taxonomy): Bacteria > Bacillota > Clostridia > Peptostreptococcales > Natronincolaceae > JAAZJW01. The sequence continues at coordinate 8,793 of JAAYPJ010000091.1, forward strand.
AACAGCTCACCATTCATATTGTCAGTCAATTGTATATCAATATATTCACCCTCACTGGCCACCCCTACTCCCAGTGCCGTGGCAAAGGCCATGATAGGGTGAGGGTTAAATCCTTGTGTGTAAGCAACAGGTATATTTGCTCTTCTGATTGCTCTTTCAAAGATCCTTATCAAATCCAAATGAGAAACAAATACCATCTCGTCTTTCTTATAAAATCTGGAACGCATAATTGCCATCAGCATATTCCCCCTGTAAAAGCCCGATTAATACCGCACCCTGCACAATTTACTCTGCAGTTGGGTGTAGTCTTAGCTTGTTTGGAATTTTCATTTTCCCTTATTAAAAATTCTTTACTGACCCCTACATCGATATGATCCCATGGCAATATTTCGTCATACCCCTGACGCCTGTTGGCATAAAAGGCCGGATCAATATTCACCTTTTTAAATACGGCCATCCATTTATCAAAATCGAAATGTTCTATCCAACCGTCAAATTTGCACCCCTCTTTTAAGGCGAGTTCCAGCACTTTGGAGAGTTTTCTGTCCCCTTTAGCAAACACGGCTTCCAACAAGCTCGTTTTAGGATCATGATAATCAAGTGTAATGTTCTTTCTTTTGATATTTGATGCCAACAGTTTCTGTTTTGCATATATTTCTTCCAATGTAGATTGTGGCTCCCATTGAAATGGAGTAAAGGGTTTTGGCACAAATGTCGAAGCGCTTGCCGTAACATTCAACCTTTTCCCCCTTTGTTCCTTCGGAACCCTATAATATTCATCAACCACTTTAAAAACCAGATCTCTGATTCCCAGTATATCTTCGTCCGTTTCCGTAGGAAGGCCGATCATAAAATACAACTTTATGTTGTTCCAACCGGATTGAAAAACGTCCTTGGCGGCATTTATCAGATCTTCCTCTGTGATCCCTTTGTTAATGACATCCCTGAGTCTCTGACTGCCTGCCTCCGGAGCAAAGGTCAGTCCTGTCTTTCTCACTTTCTGTATCTCCTTGATTATCTGCAATGAAAAACTGTCCAACCTCAAGGACGGCAAAGATATCCCTATTTTTTTGTCACCGTATTCCTCCATCAAATGTCTGACTGTCTTTTCCAATTCGGAATAGTCGCTGGTGCTCAGAGACGCTAAAGAGATTTCATCATATCCTGTACCGGAGACAAGTTTTTCAGCTAATTCCCGCAGCCTATCAAAAGATTTCTCCCTGACAGGTCTGTATATAAACCCGGCCTGACAAAAACGGCACCCTCTGATACACCCTCTGAATATCTCCAACATAATTCTGTCATGAACAATGTTTAAATAGGGTACAATAATCTCCTCGGGATAAAAAACCTTATCTAAACTTTCAACAATCCTTTTGCGTATTGTCCCGGGAACATGTTCATATTTTGGGGTGACAGTTTTAACTGTCCCATTATCATTATAAACTACATCATAAAATGAGGGAACATATATGCCATCAATTAGAGTAGCTTTTTTCAAAAATTCAAATTTATTATAACCCTCTTTTCGCATTTTACTATACAGGTCTATAACTTCCAAAATGACCTCTTCCGCCTCCCCCAGTACGGCTATATCAACAAAATCTGCTATAGGTTCGCAATTATATGCACAGGGTCCCCCGACTACTATGATAGGGTCCTCTTCTTCTCGATCTGCACTGTATATGGGGACTCCTGCCAAATCCAGCATATTCAATATGTTGGTATAACTCAATTCATATTGTAAGGTAAACCCGATAAAATCAAAATTTCTGATAGGTTGTCTGCTCTCTAAAGCAAATAAAGGAATGTTGCTACTTCTCATCTGTTCTTCCATATCGGTGGCCGGAGCAAATACTCTTTCACAGAACACATTTTTTTGTCTGTTAAGCAGATGGTACAAAATTTGCATTCCTAAATGGCTCATTCCTATTTCATAAATATCCGGGAAACAAAAAGCAAAGCGGACCATATTTTCATCCACTGTTTTGTGCACGCTGTTTAACTCATTACCCAAATACCTTGCAGGTTTTTCAACTCTATATAACAAACTGTCAATTTGCAACCTCTCCATTGCCTTTCTCCCTTCAAAATTCATCCTTAGTTTTTAGACCGTAACAATCCCCTAGGGTAATATTATAACCATGTTCAATAATAGCGTCTATAATTTCGCTCTCCGACAAACTTCCTACTACTTTTCCTGTTACGTCCGTTATAGTTATTATACAATATTGTTCTAAGGTAAATTCATCAAATATATTTTTAGTATCAACAGATTCCATAGCTATTATATGCTTAACATCCATAATACCCTCATAGAACAGGGATTTTTTCCTCAAAATAAGATTCTTTGCAAATATGAGATCGATATTTTCCTTTTCCTTTCTATTGGAAAGAAACATATAAATAGACAGAAAACTTATAAAAACATATTCTATATCATAAACCGATGCCATATATGTTCCGACAACAAATAACAATATACATATACAATATCCCAATTTTATAACTATATATGTAGCCCTTTTAATCCCCACATAATGCCCGACGATTCCCCTGGCGACCCTCCCACCATCCAGCGGTAGAATCGGTATAAGATTAAACAGACCGATGGCCGCATTGGCTGTCAAGAATAACTGTATCATATAATTGGCCCCGATGTTAAACTCATTCATAATTAAAAGCATAATAACAACAAGTATAAAATTTGATACCGGTCCCGCCAACGCGATAATTATCTCCTGTTTAGGATTTTCTTCAATATATTTTTGGAATTTGGCCACTCCACCGAAGATGAAAATTTCTATTTCGGAAATACCTATACCATAATAAACACATACACAACAATGGGCCAATTCATGTATTAAAATAACAACAATTAATACCATCAACCTGCTAAAATAATTAAAAAACATACTGAAAATCAGTATGAAAAAAATTAAATAGCTAATCTTTATCTGTATATTAAATATTTTAAACAGCTTCATTTTTATTAGCCCCATACACCATATGCCATAACGCCTCCATATGCTATAACCGTTATATATTTATGTCCATATATTTAATGGGATCGACAGGTTCATTACGGTACCATACCTCCAATAACAGTTTCTCAGAGGAGGTACCTATTACCTGGCCCTGCCCCACCCTTTTGTTTGTATTTATATGATTAGCGCCCACATATTTATATACAGACAGTAATTCACCTTTATGTTTTATTATCACATAATTGCCGATGTATTCATTTGAACCTGCGTCAATAACAACACCATCATCCACAGAATAAATATCTTGCCCTGCATCGCCGGTGAAAATCAACCCCCTCGATATATTTGACGTTCCATCAATTTCTTCATTGAAATAGGTGGTTATCTCCCCGTCAATTGGGGGGATAAACCTTTTACCCGATTTATGTTCTATTTTCACAGCCGTTACAACCTTGTTCCCAAATGTAAAAATATAACCGGGCATTTTTTTGACATTTGCCAGGTAAGCGCCCATATCAGGACTGGATTCCAGCTTTGTTTCTATAAAATTTAATATCTTCTTTGGCCGTTCAAAATTTAACACTTGAATCATTATTATCATTGTTAATAAAACAGCTGAAACAACAGCTTTGATGAGCGTTTTTTTCAACCAATCGTTATAATTTTTAATATTGATAAGAGCATTTTTTTTTCTGAGCACGTTTCTGAATGGATTGTTTCTGAATGAGTTTCCCCTGGTTTTTTGCATGATCATGTACCATGTCATCCCCTTTGTTTTCTTTGATACAGTATATTGGTTGCACAACAGTTTTATTACTATCAAAACGCAATAATGGACGGGCAAAGTTCACCTATACCAAAGACCGGAAGTGGAAGGTCAGAATGCCGCAGGGACACAGAGGGACGGTTCTTTTGTGTCGTTGAAAAGACACAACACAAGAAGAACCGTCCCTGCTGTGTCCCGGGGGTGAGAAACCAGAATACCGAAATCCAGATGTTTTAAATAGATTAAATCACAAAAAAGGCCATCTAAATTGATTAAACAGCCTTTTAGAATCTGATATGTAATTTATAATATTAAAGACTGCGTTCTTTCATCTTCCTAATAGGAATATTAGCCACCAAGGCCGAAATATTTGAATCGTTGCTTCCCCTTCTTGTTTTTGTCAGCTTAATATCTAAACCTTCCTCATCTATTTCCATATAATTAGAAATAACCTTGATTATATCCCCCTTGACCATTTCTAGAAAATGGGGAGAACAACTTGTTCGATCATGAACCAAAACTAACTTGAGTCTCTCTTTCGCTACATTCTTACTTGTCCCCGACCCTCGGTTAAAAAATCTTAAGAAATCCATAATTTCTCCTCCCTCCCCTTTATATTTATTTAGCTAAGCCAAATATCTTTCTCAGTTTGTTCATAAAACCTTCTTCGTTTTCCATATTTATAAAGGGAATATTTTCACCAATAATTCTTCTGGTTATATTTTTAAATGCTTGTCCCGCCAAGGACGTTTGATTTGTGACCACCGGCTCCCCTTTATTGGCAGAAATCACTATGGCCTCATCATCCGGCACCACGCCCAATAAGTCAATAGCTAAAATATCGATCATATCGTCAATATCCATCATATCGCCTCTTTTAACCATGTCAATCCTAATACGATTAACAATCAAAACAGGGTCTCTCACTTCAGATGCTTCTAATAATCCTATAATCCTATCCGCATCCCTTACTGCCGATATTTCCGGTGTTGTCACAACAATAGCACGGTCCGCCCCCGCAATTGCGTTTTTAAACCCTTGTTCTATGCCGGCCGGACAATCAATTAGAACATAATCAAAACTTTCTTTCAATTCTAATGTAAGTTTTTGCATCTGCTCTATAGTAACGGCGCTTTTGTCCTTGGTTTGGGCCGCCGGCAATAGATATAACTCGTTATATCTCTTATCCCTTATTAAACCTTGTTTCAGCCTGCAGACATTTTCAACTACATCAACAATGTCATAAACGATCCTATTTTCCAGTCCCATTACCACATCTAAATTTCTGAGACCAATATCGGCATCTACCACAACAACCTTATACCCCAATTCAGCCAACCCGGTCCCTATATTAGCTGTGGCTGTAGTCTTGCCGACCCCCCCTTTTCCGGATGTTACTACAATAACTTCGCCCATAATCCTTCCCCCTATCTTATGTATAACTTCAGTAATTCTATTATTAATTTATCTCCTGTTTAGATATGGTTCAATATATACCATATTACCCCTTACCCTGGCCAGCTCCGGAATTTTCGGTTTTTCATAATAACCGTCCGGCGACCTGGCTATAACATCTGAGATTCTCAGTTGTGTAGGATCTAAATAAAATGCAGCCACACAAGCGTTTCTGTTACCATTTGAACCTGCATGTGCAACCCCGCGCAGGCTACCCATGACAATAATGTTACCATAGGCTACTATTTGTGCTCCGGGGTTAACATCACCTAAGATTACTATATTTCCCCTGTAATTTATATTTTGCCCCGACCTTATGGTACCTCGTATAAATTTTGTTTTGCCTTCCGTTATTCCTGCAAATACAGTTTCTACCGGCTTAGACTTGTTTAAAGTGTCCTTTTCTTCCGGGTTTAAAACATACATTTTATATCTCGTTGCCATAAGTGTTTCCAATTCTTTTTTTTGTTCAACAGTCAAGGTATCGCAATATATATCAAAAATTTTAGCGTCCTCAAAGAAATACTTTGCCTTTTCGATTTTGCTTATCAACTGCTGTTTTATAATTTCAAAATCATGTTGGGGCTCAATATGAATTAAAATTCCATCCTTAGTACCTCTAAATTTTATTATGTTTTCTTGAACCATGGTGCTTATTCCCCCCAGCGGCATATTGCCTATATTAATAAATTCTCTATGAACTGTTTAATCCCTTCTTTGCATACCAAAAAACTGATAGACATTAACACTTATTTTTCTAAGTAAATCTACATAAATTAAGGCCTAATCCGGGAAACCCTGATTTATGTTATGGTTACATACTCCCTGTCGGGTTATGTGGAGAGATTCCTACGGTAATAACCTGCTACTGATATCAAAATTTTCATTACTGCCCGTTTCATTCAAACCCATATATTCAGCCACAATCTCCCTGAATATAGGGGCCCCATATCCCCCTGAGCCACCTTGTGGAATAAGAATTGCAATTGCAATTTGCGGATCTTCATAGGGTGCAAACCCCGTGAACCAGGTAAAACTGTCATAATCAGACTTAAACTGGTCGATGTCTTTGTCCTTGATCCCGGGATTTATCTGCTTTATTGCTTCCCTCATAACAAAAGCATCGTCCATATATTTTGCGCTGTTCTTATTTTTATTTTTCAATTGCAGCATTTTTTCTTCTACCTGTTTTAACGAAACCCCATACCTTGATAAGTGTGTTTTTAAATATTCTACCTCGTCCACCGGAGGAATTTTGCCGGTTTTTTGTGCCGTGCCTGTTTTGGCCGCAACATCCACAGGTAATTTATCAAAAGTTAGCCTGGTCGATCCTATTGATGTAACCTGATGCATACCGACCTTCACTATATCTAAATTATTGTAGTCATTTAATTTAATTTTCTCTATTATCTCAGTAGGAAATTCTTCAATCTGCCCATTTTCAATTGATTTAAATTTATTGACAACGCTGACATTGTATTTATATCCCCCGTTGGCTAGAATAGCCATAAAATTTGCCATTTGAATCGGGGTATATGCATGTTGGCCCTGGCCAATAGCAAAGTTCATGGTATCGGATACACTCCATTTGGCTTGATTAAAATAGTTGTATTTAGCTGCATCTGTATATATGCCCGCTTTTTCTTTTTTGACTCCCAGCTCCACTATACGCTTCTCAATAGTTGCCCTTGGAGGGTTTTCCTCTGCCCAGCTTACAATGTTGTCTATTACATTCTTCAAGTTTTCTGCGTTTAGTTCGACTCTTTCCGGATCTAAATCTTGTATATTCATTTGTCTGGTTAAATAACTATTTAACATGGCCTTGACTGTTGCCAATTTTCTTTCCAGACTGGGAACACCCCCGGATCTTTCTTTCGGGACGTCTATTTCTATACCTGTATAATCGTTTAGTCCGAATTTTTTGGCATAATCTATCAATATTTCCGGGGTCATTTTGATTGGAAGGGGTCTTCCCGCTCCATAATCATATCCGTTAGCTATAGAATAAAAATAGTAGTTGTTGGATTCCCTGATAGCTTCAACTATGTTTTGATAGCCCATAGTCCTCCCGCTTTGGTTCCATAGCCAATTGCCAAAGGAATGCCCCCCGATTTTGATAAAGCCCTTATCCAAAATTCTGTAATTGGGACTTAGTCCCTGCTCTAGGGCAGCAACAGCTACAGACATTTTAAATGTGGAACCGGGTTGCACCGCCGTACTCAATGCCATATTTAGAAGGGGCCTGGGTGACAGAATATCCCTTTCATTTTCAGGCATCAAATCTTGCCAGTCCGATGTGCTTATGCCTGTGGCAAAGAGGTTGGGGTCGTAAGACGGGTAACTCACCAATGCCAGGACATTACCGTTTTTAACGTCCAATACCACGACAGCACCTGATTTTGCATTCGCCCTGACTCCACCGGTACCCAGAAAGGTGTTTTTTCCCCATCTGGTTTCATAAGTCCCGCCGGTTTGAATAGCTTTTAAAACATCTTCCAATACTTCTTCTGTCTTCCTCTGTAAATTTGCATCTATTGTCAGATATAGAGTTCCTCCAGGAATAGGCTCTTTCCTTTCCAAAACCTCTACTAATCTGCCGCTGGAATTTACAATTACTTTCTGGTACCCGTCCGTTCCCTTCAATATTTCCTCAAATTTATGTTCAAGCCCCGTCTTGCCTATGATATCGGAAGGCAGATATTTTAATTCCTTGATATACTTATCTATTTCATGCTGCTGTGCAATCTTACCCAAATTCCCTAACAAGTGAGCAGCCAATTTCCCCTCCGGGTAATATCTGATGGGTTCGACAACTATGCTTATCCCCGGTAATTCCAGGGTGTTTTCCTCTATCCTGGCTACAGACTGCGGTGAAATATCCTGTGCTATCTTTACCGGGTTATATTGTAAATAACCGCTATTTCTTATTCTTTGGCGTACCACCATTATTTTTCTGGCATCCTCAAGGGAATACTCATCAGGTATCTCGTAATTTTTTCTGATTTCATTAAAAACTTCTATGGCCTCTACATCATATTTTTTGAACCCGTAGCTCTTCAGCCAATCCTCCTTTTTTAACATATCTGTATATTCCCACCTGGTATCCTCCTTTATAGATATAGGTACAGTCAAATCCGGTATTTTCAGTAGTTCAAGTTGGGCCTCCACGGGGTCTTCTATATCTATATCATACCTTTCCTTTAAAATTTCGAAGGCTTCTTTACCATTTTTAACTCCTACCAATCCGTAAGTTTCCTTCCAATTCGCCAAATCTATATCATAGGTAAAAGCACACTCACCGGTTTCTGTCAGTATAATTGGAAATTCGTCCGTGTACTTATCACCATTTTGTTCCAATATGTTTATCAATTTCAATGCTGTTGTATTTATTCCCTTGCTGTCTATTTCATTTCTCATAATTTGCACAGTAAAACTGGGACGACTGCCGGCCAACAACCTGCCGTATCTGTCCCTTATCTCACCCCTGGGAGCGCTCAGCGGGATATTTTTAAAAATTCGGTTCTCAGCCTGCTCCCGATAATTTTGCCCTTCAACTATCATCAGGGCTGCCAGTCTTAAGACTATGGCAATGATGATTATAGCAAACACCAAAAGTATTACGTTATATCTGTCTTTTAATTTTTTAAGTAACAATTACATCACACCCCAATTAATATCCCTTTTTCATTAGGCTCAATTTAAACAACTTCGATATATAATAATAGATAACAAGGGAAACAAAGGAATTATATATCACTTCTGTTATTAACATTTTTTTTATTATATTTAATAATTCTATTCTGCATCCTAATAAAAATAATAATAAGAGATTTATCGTTTCATAAAATACTGTTGCCAGCATGGTCAAAACAAAGGGGATGAGCAAGTTGTCCTTAGATATTTTTTGATCCATAAGGCCGATCAAATACCCGATGACCATAAATACCAATGCGTTTAGACCGATTGTACGCCCAAAAATAATATCCTGCAAAATACCCATTAAAAAGCCTATGACGGCCCCCCTATTTCTGCCGCTGTATATGGCAAAAGACATAACAAGAATCAACGAAGTATTCGGAACCACACCGTATATTTCAACCCATTGAAATAATGTGGATTGTAATATTAAATTAAATAAAATAATTAAGCCGATTATAATTGACCTCACCATGGTTTCCCCTTTTATTGCTAATAAAGTTGCACCGGTTCCATTACTATCACCTTAGTTATTCTCTTAAAGTTAACCGCGGGTTCTACTTTGATTGTTTTTAATAAATGGTCACCGGATTTGTCTATTCCTATAATTTCACCTATTATAATTCCCTTTGGATAAGTCCCCAACCCTGAAGTAACTATTTTGTCACCTATAATTATATCCGCTAAGGGATCAAACAAATACCCGTTTATTTCACTGGTAATGCTTCCCGTAACTATGCCCTGCAGGTTACTATCCCTCATTATTTGGAAACTGACAGAACTGCTGTTATCTATAATAGAAATAACCTTTGACCAATTGCCTCCAACTTCATAAACCCTTCCAACAAGCCCATCGGAATTAAGTATTATACTGTCTTTTTTGACACCCCTATTTTCACCGGCATCAATTGTAAACACATTGAACCAATTACTGGGACTCTTTCCTATTATGTCGGCGGAAATAATATTATGCTCGTTATCATCCTTTATATGGTTCAGGGCATATTTCAAGTCTCTCAGTTCCTCAAGTTCGCTTCTGGTCATGTTCAATTTTGAAACTTCCTGCCGCAGTAACTCAATCTCCTTTTTCAGATCTTCATTTTCAACCCTCAAACCTGCTATATCGGCTATGGAATCGATTCCTTCTTTTATTCTGTTAATACCCCTATTAGCAACATTCTGAATGGGTGTTATTATGTTTCCAATCCATTTCTCCATAATGGTAATATTTTCTCTCTGCTTAGCCGTAACCCCTATAATTATAATGAGAATGATAGCGACAATTGCCACTATCATTGCTGGTTTATTTCTAGGTTTATTTTTCAGCCTATTTCTGGACATTTATATCACCAACTTATCCCAACCCTTTAAGTCTCATTAAAACTTTCCTTCTTATCTCAACCTTTTGAGTCTTGCTAAAACCCACCTTCTTATCCCAACCTCTTGGGTCTTATTAAAACTCTCCTTAAGGTATCTATTTCTTCTATAGTTTTTCCCGTACCCATTACTACACAGTCCAAGGGATCTGCGGCAATCTGTACGGGCATTCCCGTTTCTTTTATTACCAATTTATCCAGCCCGTCGAGCAGGGCACCACCACCCGTAAGCATTATACCCACCTCCATGATGTCAGCCGCAAGCTCCGGTGGGGTCTTTTCCAGTGTATACTTAATAGCCTCGATAATCTGGCTGACAGGTTCCCTCAACGCGTCCATTATTTCAACTGATGTTATTTCTAATGTTTTAGGTAACCCTGAAACCAGGTCTCTGCCTCTGACGAGCATTTTTGCTTCTTCAGCCTTCATAAATGCAGATCCGATTATTACCTTCACTTCCTCGGCTGTTCTTTCACCAATCATCAAATTATATTCTCTTTTTATATATTGAACAATAGCCTCGTCTAATTCGTCACCACCAATTCTAATAGACTTAGCGGTTACAATACCTCCGAGAGAGATAATGGCAACTTCCGTGGTTCCCCCTCCGATATCTACAACCATACTGCCTGTAGGCTCCTCAACAGGCAGTCCGGCACCTATAGCCGCAGCCATAGGCTCCTCAATCAAATAAGCCTCTCTCGCCCCCGCCTGTAATGTGGCCTCTTCTACTGCCCTTTTTTCCACTTCGGTGACCCCGGAAGGAACACTCACAACTACTCTGGGTTGTATTAATGTCCTTCTCGAATAAACTTTTTTGATAAAGTACTTCAACATACTTTGAGTTACGTCAAAATCCGCAATTACACCGTCTTTCATCGGCCTGATCGCAACTATATTGCCCGGTGTTCTGCCTATCATTTTTTTTGCATCCTCACCCACAGATAACACAGTTTTTGTATCATTTTGAATCGCAACCACAGAAGGTTCATTAAGTACAATACCTTTCCCTCTCACATAAACCAATGTATTTGCTGTTCCCAAATCAATTCCCATATCGCGTGATAAAAACTTAAACACACCCATCTGCAATGCTCCTTCCTTTTGCACAACAATTATATTATTTCTTTTTCTTTCATACTGAAATAAATTCCATCCCCTATAATTATATGATCTAATACATTTATTCCAACAATTGAACCCGCCTCTATGAGTCTTTTTGTTATGTTGATATCCTCCGTACTCGGTTTAGGATCCCCACTCGGATGATTATGTGCCAATATTATGGCAGAACTGCTTCTTCTAATTGCTATATTAAATACTTCCCTGGGATGGACAATCGAGGCATTCAGGCTGCCTACCGATATATTCTCTATAGCAATCACATTGTTCTTAGTATTCAGTAATATGATATTAAAAATTTCCTTGTTTAGATATCTCATCTCTTCCATCAACAGATTTCCCACATCCTCAGGGCCTTGTATTTTATAATTGTTTACATTTGTTGTTAGGGCTATACGTTTCCCGAGCTCCACAGCGGCTAAGATCTGGGAGGCCTTTGCCAAACCGATACCTCTTATTTGCATCAATTCTTCAATAGTACAATCCGTGAGGAATCTTAGCCCTTCGTTGGACATATTTAATATTCCCCTTGCTAAATCGATTGCCGTTTTGTCCTTTGTCCCTGAAGACAATATAATTGCTAATAATTCCGCGTTAGACAAACTCTGACAACCATAAGTGAGCATTTTTTCCCTCGGTCGTTCACTCATAGGCATATTTTTGATAGTAGTGTATTCACAATAATCATTCATAACCAACCCACCCCTAAAATTTTGGAATCTAAAGAAGGCTGATGTCAAAATTATTATGCAGTGCTAAACCCAGTTTAAATACCGGCAATCCTACAACATTAAAATAATCTCCTTCTATCCTTTCTATAAATAAAGAAGCTTTCCCTTGAATTGCATAGGCCCCGGCCTTGTCTATATATTCACCGGAAACAATATATCTTTGGATTTCTTCATCTTGCAATTCTTTAAAGTATACCTTGGTACTTTCATAATCAACAAACCGTTGCCCTGTCAAACAGTCTATTATCGCAAATCCTGTAATAACTCTATGGACCCTTCCTGAAAGGAGTTTTAACATACCATATGCATCACATTCGTCCCGGGGCTTGCCCAATATTTCATCACATTCCACTACCGTATCGGCCCCTATGACGATATAGTGTCCATTTAATTTATCGGAAACGTTTTTCGCCTTTAAATAAGCAAAACGTTCAACAACCTTTACAGGTGAAAGTTGTCCGCTGATTTCTTCCTCAATATTACTACCGATTACCCTAAAATCTACCCCCAGACTTTCGAGGATTTCTTTTCTTCTCGACGAATTGGATGCCAGGACTATTGTCTTCATATCCCCACCTACAACCTGTTAAATATAATCAATGCCAATAAAAGTCCAATCAAGCCGGTAACGTTGATTTTAAATAATAAAGTTACCTGAAAGTAAATAACCCCTAAATTGATTTCTATATTATTCAACCCCAAATGTTCGGGTCCGTAATTTAAAAAAGGGACCGAAGGGCCAAAAAAATTTCCTATCAAACTGCCTAAAATAATACCTGTAATAACAAATAATACCAACAACCAGGAATTTTTATTTCTCCCCATTTCTATCCCCCATTTTCCTAAGTTCTAGTTATATAATCCATGTTAGTGCCGGTTTTGCTCAAAGTATAATTTGCCGTAATCCCAATAAATATTCCTGTAAAAATGCTGGTCAGCATCAACACCGGCAGATAAGCAAATATTTTAGGATTCCTGATGATAATACTTGCTACTGTCAGCTGTGCTATGTTATGCCCTGATGCTCCAAAAACACTTACGCCTATTAAACTGAAGTATTTTCTAAAAAATCTATATATAATCCACATCAAAAGTGTGCTGACAAAAGCCCCCGACATGCTATATACCGTGGAAATCATGACCCCTGACGCTACTCCTCCGATAAAACTTCTCAACAGATTGACAGCCAGGGCATATTTTATCCCATATATAGCTAATGTAATTAGCCCGACGATATTAGCCAGTCCCAGCTTCGCACCGGGTGCAAAGGCAGTAAAAGGATTGGGTATCGTTGATTCAATAATATGGAGTCCCAACCCTACGGAGGTCAGCATGGCCAAATGTATCATTTTTTTTATGTTCATAGTAGTCTACACACTTCCTCTGAAACAATAAATTTAATTTTAGTTCTCAAACAAATTATACACCATTAACATTTTAACGACAATAAATTCGACTATCTATAATATAATTTAAAAATTTGTAATATAAAATCAATACACTAAAAGTTTATCATCATCTGTTTTAATATACAAGTGATAATTGGTTCTTATATTTAACAATAATAAAGGAGCTTTTAGAAAGCTCCTTGTATCACTATTTAAATTCTATAAACCGAGTCTTTGTTTTATCTCTAAATTGCCTTCAATCGCCTTTGTAGGGCATTTTTCAACACATGTAAAACAGTTAGTACAATTTTCATAGTTGATAAACGCCAGATTATTCTCGAACCCGATTGTACCTGTCGGGCAATTTTTGACACAAATTCTACATCCTATACACCCGACTTCACATATTCCCCTGACTATCTTTCCGGGGTCTTTGTTACTGCATGTAATAACAACACTCTGTTTATAAGGAACCCAATCGATTATATTTTTCGGGCATGCTTCTATACATTTCCCACAAGATGTGCATTTTTCAGGGTCTATCCTTGCGACCCCTTGCACTATTTCGATCGCTCCGAATTGGCAGGCTTTTACACATGTACCCAGCCCTAGACACCCATATGGACAGGCTTTGCTTCCACCTTGAATAGCAGCCGCCGCCACGCAATCTTGAATCCCTTCATATTTAAACTTTTCCCCACATTTTGTAATATCACCGTCACAAATAACCTTGGCTACCTTTTTGTCCTGGGCATCGGCTTTTACACCCATAATTTCCCCAACTTTCGCTGCAACGTCCGCACCTCCAACAGGACAACCGTTTACCGGCGCTTCGCCCGCCGCAATAGCACTTGCCATGCCGTCACACCCGGGATAACCACAGGCCCCACAGTTCGCCCCCGGAAGAACAGACCTGATAGCGCTGACCTTCTCATCAACCTCGACAGCAAATTTTTGGGATGCAAAGGCCAGACCCGCACCGAATATTAAACCCATTCCACCAAGACTTATTATGGGATCTATAAATGTTCTTAAATCCATATAATCACCCCTTTACACCAATCCAGCGAAGCCAAGGAATGCCAATGACATTAAACTTGCAGTAAACAATGCAATCGGAAATCCCTTAAAAGCTTCAGGAATATTTGATAACTCTAGACGTTCCCTGATTCCGGCAAATAGTACAATTGCCAAACCGAAACCAATTGCCGACGCTGCTGAGTTAACAGCGGTTTCTAATAAACCGAATCTTTCTTTGATATTTAAAATTGATACTCCCAGTACTGCACAGTTAGTAGTTATAAGTGGTAAGTATATACCTAAAGATTGATACAGGGTAGGACTAAATTTTTGTATAACCATCTCCACAAATTGAACTAGTGCAGCTATTACGAGAATAAATGTGACTGTTTGCATATACCCCAATCCTAATTCTTCCAAAATATATGTCTGAGCCAACCAGGTCATTACCCCCGCCAAAGTCATAACGAAAGTAACTGCCATACTCATACCGAAGGCGGTTTCTACCTGTTTAGAAACTCCCAAAAACGGGCATATTCCCAATATACGTGATAAAACATAGTTGTTTATTAATATACCGCTAATTATTATGACAAATAAAGACACCAACTCCACCCCCTAATTTATACACTTGCTTTTTTAGCTGTAAAAATTGAAAAAATGGCAAGAAGTATCCCTAGAACCAGAAAACCTCCAGAAGGTTGGACTATGATGGACATCGGTTCAAAACTGCCCCACATAATTGTTTTTCCAAAAACCGAACCTGCACCAAACAATTCCCTGATGGTCCCGAGAATTGTAAGTGCCAATGTGAAACCGAGTCCATTGGCCAAACCATCGACTGCAGAACTAAGGACCGAATTTTTAAATGCAAATGCTTCAGCCCTAGCCAAAATAATACAGTTAACAACGATTAACGGTAGGAATATACCGAGTGCTTCGTATAATGGTGTAAAAAATGCCTGCACAACCATTTCTATTATTGTTACAAATGTCGCAATTACAACGATAAAAATAGGAATTCTGATCTCATCCGGCGTCGCCTTCCTGAGCATAGAAATTACTACGTTAGAACCGATCAACACAGCTGTGGCCGCAAGGCCCATTCCGAATCCATTTACAGCAGAATTTGACACAGCAAGAGTAGGACACATCCCTATAACCTGTACAAACGTGGGATTGTTAAAAATTACCCCGTCCATAAACACTCTTCTGATATTCATAAACTCACCCCCGAAACTATAGTTTATATATTACTTGAGCACACTTTCAAATAATTTTATTGATGCATTGATTCCTTTGATTGCAGCAGTCGACGAAATAGTGGCACCTGTAACTTGGTCTACGTCTTCATTCAACTTAAGCTCCTTATCTGTCGACAACCCTTCAAATTGTGACCCGAATTCATCCTCGGTAATTTTGGTTCCAAGGTTAGGTGTCTCCGATTGCGATGCTACCCTCATGCCGGCAATAGTTCCATCAACATTAATACCCGTTAATATTAAAACATCGCCGCCATATCCTGATGTCTTGGTTTTAATTACATAACCGGAGGTATCCCCGCCTTTTATAGCCTCATAAGCTTCTTCAACCTCAATTATATCGGCAATTGCGGAGCTCTCCACCACTTTGAAATCATCAGCATCGGGCAGTATCTCCCTCATATATGCGAGGTTTGCTTCAATAGCTTTTTGTTCAATAATATCTTTTGTGAAATTATTTGTAACACTGAGCGCGCCTGCCGATACAGCAGTTACTATCAATAATATTAAACCTAATTTGACTACTTTTTGCATTTACCTCACCTCCCCGAACACTCTAGGGCTTGTATATTTTTCAATCAAAGGTGCTGCAATATTCATTAAGAGGATAGAAAAACCTACCCCTTCCGGGTAACCGCCGTAAAGCCTGAATACGGAAGTTAAAATACCACAGCCAAGCGCAAAAATTATCCTTCCTTTCGGCGTTACCGGTGCAGATGCGTAATCGGTAGCCATGTAAATCGCTCCCAGCATCAAGCCACCCGCCAATAGGTGATATACCATAAAATAAACATCAAATTGTCCGAAGATCAAGGTGAAAACTGCTACCGTAGCAATATATATCGCAGGTACCTGTATAGAAATAATGCCCCTATATACAAGATAAATCCCGCCTAATATCAACAATATTGCCGATGTTTCACCCAAGCAGCCCCCCGTATTTCCCATGAACATGTCGAATAATTTAG
The DNA here is from genome assembly GCA_012519835.1 of Clostridiales bacterium. Classification (GTDB taxonomy): domain Bacteria; phylum Bacillota; class Clostridia; order Peptostreptococcales; family Natronincolaceae; genus JAAZJW01. The sequence continues at coordinate 25,564 of JAAYPJ010000091.1, forward strand.
GTGCTTTGCCCGGAACCTCGGTGAGCCCTTTTACAAAACTCAGTGGTGTTGCGGTAGATACAGCATCCGCACCCGGTTTAACCCAGCTCGTCATATGCCCGGTATACGAAATCATCAACATAATCCTGGCCGCCAACGCAGGGTTCATAAAGTTATGACCTATCCCCCCGAAAAATTGTTTTACAACCACTATAGCAAAAACGGCTCCCAAAACCGGAATCCACCATGGAGCGGAGGCCGGTATATTAAAAGCCAATAACAACCCTGTTACTACCGCACTCAAATCGTTAATAGTTATAGGTTGTTTTCTTAATTTTTGGAACACGGCTTCCGAAGCAACAGCCGTGAGTACCGATAAAAGTATGATCTTTGCTCCGTTTATTCTAAAATAATATAATGCCCCTAATGTTGCAGGTAATAATGCAATTACCACATCCAACATCATTTTTTGTATCGTATTTTCATCCCTTATATGGGGTGAAGAAGATACAAACAGTCTTTCTTCCATCAATTTTCCCTCCCATCAATTAATTACTTTGCTTTCTCTTCTTCTCAGCAATTGCAGCTTTTGCTACCCTAATGGACTGTAATAAAGGTCTTTTCGATGGACAGATAAATGAGCATGAACCACATTCGATACAATCCGCCGCTCTGTATTTTTCTGCATGTTCCATCATATTATTTAAGGAATATGCGCTGATTAGTAACGGTTGTAAATTAACAGGACAAATTTCAACGCACTTACCGCAGCGTATACATTGCTCCGGTTCCGGAATTTTTGCTTCCTCCTCATCAAATATCAACAACCCGGAGGAACCTTTTGTTATTACAACATCGTCCGTATATTGAGCAATCCCCATCATAGGCCCGCCCATGATGATTTTACCCGGGGTTTTAGAATAGCCCCCGCATTGCTCAATTACCTCTTTGATAGGGACCCCTACCTTTATTAATAGATTTTTAGGGTTTGCTATAGCATTACCTGCAACAGTAGTTATTCTATCAATTGATGGCATACCTGTTTTTAACACCTTAGCAACCTGTGCTGCTGTTGCAACGTTGTGCACGACTACCCCTGCGTCCGATGAACTTCCACCCGCAGGCACCTCTTTGCCTATGCAGGCATAAACTAATTGATCGCTTGCACCTTGTGGATATTTTGTATGAAGTGCAACAATCTTAATGTTGGGATAATGTTCTGCAGCTTTTTTCATGGCTTTGATAGCATCCGGCTTATTATCCTCAATACCTATAAAGCCGTTCTTTGAGTTTTTTGCCTTCATCATAGCCCTCAATCCATATATGATATCTTCAGGATTTTCCAGCATCAGACGATGATCTGCCGTCAAATAAGGCTCACATTCCGCCCCGTTCAGTATGAAATTGTCAACTTTTTTGTCTTTTAACTCCGTTATTTTGACATGGGTAGGAAAAGTGGCGCCTCCCATACCAACTATTCCTGCATTCCTGACAGCTGCCACAATTTCTTCAGGTTTTAATGATTCAATGCCTCCTGCCGGTTTTACAGAAGGATGTACTTCATTTAAACCGTCAGATTCAATAACTACAGCCTGAACTTCCCCGCCGGTAGCATCCGGTATTTTAGTGATTTCCTTGACTGTTCCGGATACGCTTGAATGCACTAAAGCTGAAATAAAAGCATCAGATTCCCCTATTCGCTCTCCTACAGTGACACGATCCCCAACCTTTACCAAAGGCTGGCAAGGTGCCCCTGCATGCTGTTTTAATGGTATAAATACAACACTCGGTTCAACAGCCTTTTCTACCTCCAGATGAGCTGTTGTTTCCTTATAGCCGGGGGGATGAATACCACCCCTAAAGGTTAAAGACTTCATTGCATGTTTCACCCCTTAAATATTATTTGATTATAGTTTTAAAAATTTATACTGTGCATCCGGATCGGCATATCTATATATGTTAATCATCAATTAATATATATGGATATATAAACAAACAGAATATTGTATACTAAATCTACTGAATATTTAAAAAAACATATATAGCACAGCACATACAGTATCAATATTCCTTGTTTAAACACATTTAGAATTATTTAAAGTCTATAATCATTAATTTATTGTTATAAAATAATTGCCCTACACTACTATATTAGTACAAAACCTGACATTAAACAAGCATTATAGTCTATCTTTTGCATATTTTTTAAACTTCCCCCTGCCGCATCTACTTTTTAATTACCTCTATAGCACTGAACAAATTATCAGAAAGATAACCTTGGAGTTTATAGGGTTCTTGCTTTTTTTCGATTATTTTCAATGATTCCGTAATATTCTTTGTTTGATACTCGATCATATTTTTTATATCATCCACATTGGTAAAATCCTTGGGTAAATTTGTCCTGTCAACCCTTTCGAGCATCTGACCTAGGAGTTTTTGATGTTTCTCCAGTATCCCTTTATATTCATTTAATTTTGTTTCCTCACCGTCAAGGCTATATAAATTATCGGAAGATTGTTTTAACAATTCTAACAGTGAATTCATGTCCTCTATAAATTCCTTTGTGCCTTTGTTTTCTTCACATAGATATTGTACTTGTTTTTGTGGTATATGCATCTGCCCTATATATGCATCTTTATAAATTTCCCTTACTCTGTCTATTTTGTCTTCTATATCCCCCCTATTGGTTGAAACAAATGTATAAATTTTATATGTATCACCCGATTTGTATACAAAATGGGGCAAGTTGCAGCTACTTAACTCTTCAATTAATGACTCCGTATTTTTGTTATCGGATACACTGGCTACCTGTATCATATATATTGATATAGAATTTAAATTAGCTGTTTCCCCGTCCGTTCCCTTCCCTCCGGTCGTATGTTCGGCACCATTTATTTCCTCCTGTGCACCCCCTGCCGCCTTGCCGTCCTCTTCGAAAATGGTTTCGTCTCTAAGCCCCAATATATCATCAGTGTTAATCGTAGGTATGACCCACCATTCGGTGATCTTTGATCCTATTATTAAAGCCATCACAGGTAATATAAATAAAAACAATAAAACCATTATTATATTAGTCTTTTTCCGTTTTTTTCGTATTCCGATTCTGGGCCTCTTCAAAATAATCCCTCCTGACATAGTAAATCAACACTCTATCTATAATCATACTTATTATATATATTCCTTGTTCCGGCTAAACGGACGAGCTCTTTTCGCCAATACTTGTCTTAATATATATATAGTAAAATTATAGAATTATTCCTTGGAGGGAAAAATATGTGGCCAAACTAAAAGAGATATTTTTAGCCAACCAAAAATATCCCTTTTATGTTTACAGTCTGACTGCTTTCATAAACCTAGTGCTATAGTATCGGTCCGACAAATTATCTGTTACAATTCTACATCTGGATGAAGATGCATGAACTATCTTTCCACTGCCTATGTATATCCCCACATGGCTTATATTATCACCTATTCTGCCTGATGTGTCAAAAAATACAAGATCACCCTTTTCTAAATTTCCCCTGCTTACAGGTGTTCCAATTGTGGCCTGTGCACTGGCTGTCCTTGGAAAACTGTTAATCCCCTTAGACCTTAAATATTCTCCATAGTATGTCTTTAATATGTATGATGTAAAACCGGAACAATCAAAGCTGTTTGGTCCATTTCCGCCATATACGTATTTTTTGCCCAGATATTTTGTTGCAACAGCCTCTATGTTGCTAAAGACCTCCCTGCCTGTCCCTGACCTGCTGACACCGGAGGTACTGACAGGTAAAGCTGTGACATGTTCGCTCTTTACCCAGCCTTCCGCATCTGCCGGTGTTATTATGTTATACCAATCATTAACATAGTTTTTGATATAAATCATTTCGTCTTTTTCCAATTTTGCAATCCGGGCCGCATTATCGTTCGGTTGCTCCTTTAATATGACAGAATCGATATTTATACTTCCTTTCGGAAAATTATAAGTAATTTTAATATAATCTGAATGTACCCATCCTTTGATACTGTTACTTAAAACAACTTCGTACCATTTTTCAGGCGTATCGGATGTATTGATGATAGTAACCGTATCTCCACGACGAATTTGGGTACTCCTGGTATAATCGGTGGACGGTCCTGTCCTTACATTGAGAACATCCGTTGTCACTTCGCCTCTCTTGAGGCTGTTTTTCTTGAATAAATTGTCGTTAATTACCGCATCCTCCGAACAAATCCACCCTTCGCATGAACCCTCTGAGACTTTTATATGATACCAATCATCTGATATCTCCTTTACAACAATTTTAGCCCCCACACTCAGCTTGTCCAGCTGTTTGCTATCAAAAGCCTTCTCTTGCCTTATGGTTGTCCCGGGTGCAATTACTATAGCCTCGTAATCCAACCCAAATGCTATAGAGGTAGACAATATAGTTATCAAGCCAATACAAATGGCATATTTGCCCTTGTTTTTTAAAATATGCATCATTCCCCCCATCTGAAATAGTAATTTTTTCTTCATACCATAAATTATTCGACTTATATCCAAATTGTCCTGCTTTTTTGTCATTTTTTTTACAGGATTTTTTTATCTTCTGCTTAAGGTTGTTTTATCAATAACGATAAGCACTACTATCACGCGCAACAAAAAAACCAATCGGGACTAAAATTCTTAATCCCGATTGATTTCAATTCAACAATCAATTAAAGTACAAATAATAACTATAAATACGTCTTTATGTTTTTATTGATTTTTACTGCTTTATTAATTTATGTACTCTTTCTATATCTTCCTTATCCTTGTTTGCTACCGGCCTGAATGTGTTTTCTATCTTGTTTCCACCCCAGAATGCCGGTATGTTCTTAAATTCTTCTGTTATAACCCCGTCCAACGTTTTAGTTAATTTTAACTGCACCATTAAACTATCTGCACATTTCGGTACTTTTCTTTCTACAAATAGAAAATCCCCCAAACTATAATATATCCTTTTCCCTTTATATGTCTCTATTTCCTGCACCGCATGCGGATGTCCGCCTATTATTAAATCTACCCCCATATCTATTAAATGACGTCCGTATGATTTCTGTCTCGGTGTAATATCATGGGTGTTTTGCCCACCCCAATGTACTAATGCTACTATGTAATCTACTCCTATATTCCTGAAGTATTCTATGTCCCTTTTTATCATACTATCAGTCGCATAGCTTTCATAAAATCCATTGTAGGCTAATAGACCTATTTTAAATCCGTCTTTTTCATATACCTCTTTTTTGTCAACTATTATATCCCCCAACTCGACGCTGTTTGATTTAATTTCGTTTGTCCCGAACCATTTTATCCCCTCGGCGTCAAGATTTTTTATGCTGTCATCAAAACCCGATTGTAAATAATCCCCCATATGGTTATTTACTACTCCTAAATATGTTATCCCGCTCTTTTTTATTATATCTATGTATTTAGGATCCGCCCTATAGGTATATATCTTTCCTTTTTGATAATCTTTGTTGTCTGTAAATACATTCTCTAAATTTGCTACTATCAGGTCCTTATCCCTGAATTCCTCCCTTACCCCACTAAAAAAATACTCGGCCCCCTTTTCATTATATACATCCTGAAACCTATGCTTACTTCCAAAGCCCGTTCCCAAACAAATGTCCCCTAAAAATAACGCTTCTATTGTTACACACCCTGCCTCCCGGTCTTCCGCTATTGTATGGTCCTCAGTTGTATGGTCCTCTATTATTGTTATATTCTGTCCAACCCCGAGACTCCCCGCTAATATCATTGACAATATCACCGATATCGCCTTAGATTTCATAATGTATTACCCCCCTTTATTCTTATTCAATTTATAATCTCACTACAGACAGGCCAGTGTTATCAATCAGAACAACGAGTTAATTTGGGCGAAGGCGGGACTGTCCTCTTGTGGGCGGAATTTCTATGCATTTTTTGTATAATTTCGAGATCTTCTTTTGGTATAAATTCACCGTCCAAATATAAATCGATCTTCTCGTAGGTCGTGCCCATTTCCTCTTCATCGGTTTGGCCTTTCCATAATCCCGCGGACGGTTCCTTATCGATAACCTCACTAGGCACACCCAATACCCTTGCCCACTCATATACCTCATGTTTTTTTAGTTCAGCTATGGGTTGGAGGTCTACACCGCCATCGCCGTATTTGGTAAAATACCCGGTATACATTTCCGCCTTATTGTCCGTGCCTACTACCAGGTAATCCAGGTTGTTGGCAATTGCATAAAGAACACACATCCTCAGTCTTGCCCTTAAATTGGCATCTGCTATTCTCACTGTATTATTGTTTAGCTTGCCTTTATCATTTAACTGTGTTGTAACCTTTTTCATAATACTGTCATGTTCTTTTTCCAGATCAATCTCCAAATGTTCTATATTACAGGCCTTTACACTTGAAATTCCATCCTCTATGTCTCTTGCATCACTTTTTATAGGTAATACCACGCCCAGTGAGTTGTCGGGGAAGGCCCTTTTGATCAGACAGGCAACAACCGCAGAATCTACGCCTCCTGAAATCCCCACCACAAGTCCCTTGGCACCACAGCTGTTTACCTGTTCCCTGAGCCATGTTACAACCTCATCAATCTTATTATATATATTTCGATCCATCAGGACACCCCTTTTGTTTTTAAAATCTACCATCCGGCATAGTTTTGCTCAATTTGGATAAAATAACCCCTAGGATGGACAGGAGCGTCCATCCCCACAAATTCATATAAATATTTATCGGGGGAGACACAGTGTCTAAATTTATATACTGGATTAAAATCAGCGCAATTGGTTTTGTGTCGGGCATTATCAACGGGCTATTTGGTGGCGGCGGTGGAACGATTCTCGTTCTAGCGCTTACATTCATTTTAGGAATCAGTCAACATAAAGCCCAAGCTACAGCAATATCTATAATCCTTCCCCTTTCCATAATAAGCAGTTATGTTTACTATAAAAACGGTTTTACTGCAGTAAATGTCACATTACAGGTAGCAGTCGGGGGAATTATCGGGAGTTATATAGGCTCTAATATTTTAAACAAAATTTCAGCAAACCGTCTTAGGAAGATATTCAGTTTCTTTATGGTTATTGCTGCTATAAGGATGATATTTCAATGATATTTTTTCTGTTAGGCCTGGCAATCGGTGCAATAGGTGGCATGGGAATAGGCGGTGGTACCATTTTGATCCCCGGTTTAACATTTTTAACAGACTTCAGACAACAGACTATTCAGAGTATCAACCTGTTCTCATTTATACCCGTTGCAATAGTTGCGTTAATTACCCATTTTCGCAATAAAAACATATTGTTGAAATTAAGTTTCTCCCTCATACTTTTCGGAATTTTCGGTGCCTATATGGGTTCAAAGTTAGCCCTGATTATTCCTTCTAAATTACTGAGAACATATTTTGGGATATTTCTGTTAATTATGGGGATCCACGGGTTTTGTTTCAAGGCCGATGAAAAAGAATAGATTGTTTTATATAACAGTTATTTTTCCATCTATTTCGGTCAAGTATTCCATTCCCATGAAATTCAAATTACATCTCCCGCTTGTCCACTCCGTAATTTGGCCCTCAAAACGCTCGAGAAAATTTATTCCTACATATATATAGAAATGAACCGCATCATCATATTTTGTCTCTTTTATTAAATATCCATTTTGTAAAATTTCGTTTTGAACCTTCCCCGATATAGTATACTCCGTTGTCACAATAACAAGTTTGTGCAATTTTTTAGTTATTATTTTTGCCGCTTCTAAGGCGATCTTTGCCCCTCTTGTATAGGCCCTTACTAAACCGCCCGTACCGAGCTTAATCCCGCCAAAATATCTCGTTACAACTACCGCAACATTTTTTAAATCTTCCCTCTTGATCACTTCCAACACCGGAACCCCTGCCGTTCCGGAAGGTTCCTTATCATCACTATATCGCTGTATTTCGTTGTTTTCACCGACCATGTAGGCCGGAACATTATGCGTGGCATTCCAATACTCGGTTTTTATTTTTTCTATAAAAGCCACGGCCTCCTCCTCGCTTTCAACAGGAGTTGCGTGTCCTATAAATTTCGATCTTTCGATAACAACCTCACTCTTACCGTATGATAATAAGGTTTTATATTCCTTTAACATGCACTACCAATCCTTTTTATACTATAGTCGATCTATTGCACATAACAGGTAACAAATGTTTAATAAAAAGCCGGCCGGCACAGCAAACCGGCCAATATATTATATCATATAATAGCACACAGTAAAAAGAAGCGGTGATAATAACCTGCTTCTCTTTACTACACGCTATTTATATGTGCATATTTAATAAAGTTTATATCACTGCTTCTGTTGCTTTTATTGTCGCTACGGCCTTCTGCCTCATCATTTTTTTATATTTCTTGTAAGATAAATTAACTAAGGATTTATCCTGGCTATAGGTAATCATTTCTAGGGCCTCATCCACGGTATAAAAACCGCCTTCCTTAAACCCTAACTGTCTGTTGATTTCAAACTGTTTTGTCTTTGCGTTCATAATATACCACGTAATTTGATTGCATACAGGCTGCTTTCTTGTGACAGAATAAAATTCGTAACTGGTTCCTCCTGCAGTTGAAAGAATTTCGGCATCAATACCGGTCTCAATTTTGACCCGTTCCAATGCCACGTCCCTCGAGAGGTCCTTGTTACGAATTATTCCCTTTGGCAAAACCCATTCGTTTTTTTCGTTTTTGAAGATAAACACCTGATTTGCATAGAACACAACCCCACCTGCACAATTTCTAAAAAGCATCGGACTAATCCTCCTTCTCTTTATCTTATATATTATAATATATTAAATCACACCTTTTTACAACCATTTGTAGGAATGTTTATCAAATCAAAAAAGGCTCGTATTTGTGATAATGCGTTTTCTCAACACCTGCTTTTGCCCTGATTCCTTTTTCCGCGTATTCTAATTCGGCTACCACGCCGTCATCATGCAGATCCGATATAAGACCGGCCCTATCGTAAGGAATCAATAGATCAACCCCAATAATCTGTGGACTTATCCTGTCCCTTATATATTGTATCAACAGTTCCAAATTTTCACCTGTTTTTGCAGAAACGGTTAATGTCTTATCCTGCCTGGGAATTAATGTTGTATCCGATATTTTATCAATTTTATTATAAACGTTTATTATATTTTTATTTTCAACACCCAGTTCGCGCAATACATTAAACGTAGTTTCTCTTTGTAGATTGTATTCCTCATTTGAAGCGTCTATAACATGTATAAGCAAATCCGCATATTTCACTTCCTCCAGGGTTGCCTTAAAAGCATCTATTAAGGCATGGGGCAATTTGCTTACAAATCCGACTGTATCCGTAAGTATAAATTCCAATTTATCCGGAAAAGACAACTTGCGCATGGATGTATCCAATGTGGCAAACAGCACATCCTTGACATAAACTTCCCTGGCATAATCATATCCTTCACTCATTTTTAATAGCGAGTTCATGAGCGTGGATTTTCCCGAATTCGTATAGCCTACCAAGGCAACAATCGGAAGTCCCGACTTGATCCTTCTTCCCCTCTGGACCCGTCTGTTTTTTCTGACTTCCTTTAATTCATGTTGTATATCATCGATTCTTCTTAATATATGTCTACGGTCGGTTTCTAATTTTTGTTCACCGGGTCCTCTGGTGCCTATTCCTGCACCCAGCTGGGACAATTGTCTGCCCAACCCTATAAGTCTCGGCAATCTATATTTTAATTGTGCCAATTCCACCTGGAGCCTGCCTTCCTTTGTATTTGCCCTTTGGGCGAAAATATCCAAAATAAGGACAGTACGATCAATAACGTTAACATTCAGGATATCCTCCAGATTTCGTATCTGGGAACCGGACAGTTCATCGTTGAATATGACCATATTTACCCCTAAAGTTTCACATAGCTGTTTTATTTCCTCCGCCTTTCCTTTACCTATATAGTAGGCAGCATCTATGGATGGCCTATTTTGAATCGCTATAGCTAAGACCTCGGCATTTGCAGCCTTGGCCAGTTCACCTAATTCCTCCATGGAAGCTTCTATATCAACACTTTCCTTTTCCCCGGTATTATTCAATCCTACTAATATTACCCTTTGTTTTTCATCTTGCATGGTTTCTGTTCCCATATAAATTCTTCTCCTTTTGTATAAAACAACCTATTGTTGTTTGCGGTTTTCCCTGATGATCCCTGTTTCTAATATAACATACCCTATACGTACTCACAACCGGCACCTAACCTAGTTGGGGGTAATAAACGGCACGCAGATATAATTTTCGGGAATTTTACCGACAATAATTGTCTCTGCCACCGGAAGGTATGTTGTCACATGCATATTGCTCGAGTTAAAGGGCACTATTACCTTGGCTTCCGTATTGACAATCAAATATACCCTATGTCTTGTCTGGTTTATACCGGCATGTTCAAATTCTGTCCCAAAATTTACATCAACCATGCCCATTGGGGTTATGGTTAATTTTATTCTGGGTCCGCATTGTGCAAAAAATTGGCTTCCTATAATATTACCCAGGGGTATCCTTTCGGTAGCCTCTCCGGTTTGCCCAAGGTGATCCTGAATGGTCAGCGCAACATCTGATGCTATGCTATTCATCATAAATGTATCGGCTTGCATCATGACTATATTTCCTTCGGAATCCTCTTTTATGGAAATCAAGTCTTTATATCCTATATCCTGTCTCAATACCTTGCGTATGGATTCATTTATAACTCTCGTGATCATCTCTTGCGCCTTCAGTTCCCCGATAGCTAATACCATAGGCACTATTTTCCTATCCAGGTATACAAAATAGCCACCTAAAATTAGGGTAACCATAACTATTATCGATATAATCCTAAATTTTATATTGCTCCTTTTCCTGACTTTAATAGCATCCAAATATACCACCCTTTTTATTATTATACAGTGCATGTATGTCTATTGTGATTGAATATATTGCTTATTTATATAGTATTAATGGGATTAAAACATAATGTATAGTTTGCATAAACTATGATATAATTGTAATGTTAATACGTTTGTGTTATATTTATAATGTTGTTTTGAAGTTAAAATATTATGAATTAATTTTTTCACTGGCCTGCAAGTTTCTGTATTAACGGAGGTGTTACATGATGTCGGAAAAAAAATCTCAAAAACAAAACAGTAAAAATAATAAAAAAAGAAAAGTGAGTGTTATCAGGGTATTATTGGTTGCAATTATACTGATCGGCTTCATTGCAGCAGGCGCCACCGCAGGCATAGTCATGAGTGTTATAAAAACAGCGGAACCTATTGATGCTTCGAACATATATGAAATGTTAGACCAGAGTTCCTTTATTTTGGATTCTGAGGGTCAAGTAATTGAACAAATTCAATCTAACAATTTCAGGGTTGTAATAGATTATGCCGAAATGCCTAAACATTTAAGGGATGCTTTCGTGGCTATAGAAGACGAACGATTTTGGACTCATAAGGGTGTAGATATTAAACGTATTTTTGGCGCATTTTGGGCAAATATACGTACCGGTTCTAAACAAGGAGCCAGTACAATCAATCAACAGTTGGCTATCAATTTATATTTGAATCGGTCAGATAAGACATATACCAGAAAAATAAAGGACGCTTATTATGGCATAATGTTGGACAAACAACTATCGAAAGAACAAATTTTGGAGGCATATTTAAATACAATTTATTTAGGAAGTAACTCGTATGGGGTACAGGCCGCGTCACAGGTATACTTTTCTAAAGACGCCAAGGACCTTACCATCGCGGAATCAGCATTAATCGCGGGTATTACGAGACATCCTTCTAAAAATTCACCGATTATAACGTTGGAAAAAGCGGACGTTAACGAACATCATATTATACTGGACGACTCTGATCCCGTATATACTGTGGTAATGAATGAAAAAATCGATGAACATGTTATCAAAAGACAAAAACTGGTGCTCAATTCAATGAAACGATTGGGTTTTATTACAGACACCCAATACAACCAAGCATTACAGGAGGATGTTAAATCCAGTTTAAAACCCAACCGTTTGGTGGCCAGGGATATTTCTTCATATTTTGGGGATTTGGTAAAAAGAGATGTTATAAAAACCCTTGAAAACCACGGATATTCTAATGATGAGGCAAACAGTATGCTTTATTCGGGTGGTCTTAGAATCAACAGTACGTTGGATACAAAAATTCAAAAAATACTGGAAGAGGAATATGCCGACCCAAATAATTTTCCCAAAATAAAGGGTTCTGATAAGGCTACCTTATTAAAGAAAAAAGGCTTTTCCGAAGATGAGCAAAAAAACCTGGTGGACGATAAGGGGCAGATCCAACCACAGTCAGCCATGGTAATTAGTGATCCCCAAACCGGTGAAATCAAGGCTATAATAGGCGGACGCATGACATCGGGGCAAAAAATATTTAACAGGGCCCTAAGCCCACGACAACCGGGTTCTTCTATTAAACCCATAGCTGTCTATACACCGGCCATTGATCATGGCTTTACCACGTCAAATGTGATTGACGATATACCGGGCTACTTCAACAAATCAACTCCCGGCAAGCCCTGGCCCAGAAACCTATATTTAAGCGGGGGATACCGAGGCCTTATTACACTCCGCGAAGCTCTGGAGCGTTCCAGCAACTTGGTTGCCGTTAAGCTGGGAAGCATGCTGACCGGAAGCGAAAACAGCTCAATAAGTACCATGCTGGACTATATGAAAAAAATGGGCATAACCACCGTCTATACCAAAGATAATCCCTTGGTTGTCAATGGTAAAAAATACACAGACGAAAGCCTGCCTACCGCTTTAGGCGGTATGACAAGAGGGGTCAGTCCATTGGAAATGGACGCTGCCTTCAACGTATTGGCCAACAACGGAACATATACTAAACCAATTACATTCACCTCAATATATGATAGACACGATAACCTCATTTTAGAAAACACACCCGAACGGCACCGGGTAGTAACTCCCCAGGTCGCATATGTTGTAACCGATATGCTCCGCGGTGTAGTTACATCTTCCAGGGGCACAGGGGGGGGCGCAAGTATCGGCAATATACCTGTGGCCGGTAAAACAGGCACAACAGATGATCGGAAGGACGCCTGGTTTATAGGCTATACACCCTATTATTCAGCTTCCGTATGGATTGGTTCCGATCAGCCTGTAAGCCTGGCTACAGGCAGCTCGGCCGCAGCAACTTTGTGGGGCAAGGTGATGAAAAGGGTCCACGAGGGCCTTACCTTTAAAGATTTTGGAATGCCGAGTGACATAGTCAGGGTCAATGTATGTACTATTTCCGGTAAGCTTCCTACAGAAGCTTGTGCCCTGGATCCAAGGGGCAGTACTGTAAGAAGTGAGATATTCATAAAAGGCACCGAACCTAAGGAAGAATGCAACTGTCACGTATTTGCGGATATCCATACGCCATCGGGCAAATTGGCTACAGCTCTGACACCGCTTTGGCTGACGGAATCCAGGGTTTTCGTAAAAAGGCCTGTGCCTTATTATCCGTCCGAAAATGGCGGCATAACCCCGTTGGATTATATTTACGAAATACCGTATGAATACTATGATCCACTGGTAGACGGGTTCGGGGACTCCTTTCCAAGTTGGCCGGCGAACGGTGAAGAGACAGGCAACAGTTATAATGAATATGAAGACGACAATATTGTGGAATCTGAAAATAACTATTGATTAAATAACTGCTGATTAAATAAAAAGGTTATATTTCTAAAATTTCAGATATATAACCTTTTTGTTATTTATGAAATTTGTTTGCTGGGTATTCCCATCGAGCTGAAACCAATTAACACAGCAAATCACTTAAAACCGTCCTGTTATGTTATCGATTTATTGTCACTTTTATCTCTTTGCCTTTTTTATAACCCTCCAGTTCCTTAACAACCCCCAATACTGCATTTGCAAGTATATCCTCTACAAAGGGTACAATTTGAATTTTATTGCCATCTACCAAAAGTTCCACCTCTGTATTTAATATTCTACAGTTTTCCCTTTTTGCTTCCCCTTTTAATATTTTAGAGCCTAATTCCCTGCAATTGAAACCACAGGCATCACAACACTCGGTTGGAAAGTCCGGCAATCTGTCATATACCTTTTCCTCTATTAAATCCACTAATCTTTCTATGTTATCTATAGAATTGATCACCGGCAAACCCTTATATTCCGTCTCGGTATTGGATATCACCCCTGATATACAGAAAGTTAATTCATCATATTTTGCTTCTATGCCTTCCTTGTCGATAGCCGCCACTATTCTAGGTGCATTAATATCTGTAACACCCTCCAAAATTACAAAATCGTGGTCATAGAATCTCAATAACTTATCCATGCTGATCCTCTCTTGAAACAGCACATCCGTTTCATACATCCCCCTAGCGGTTACCAGCTGTGAACCGGCCTTTTTATGTCTGTCCGTATTTGTCCCCTCCGTGTCCATAGCAAATTTTTCAAAATGAATATCTTTAACAGAACCTACTGTGTATCTTCTTCTCCTCAATTCCCTTATTATATTTTCTATAATCGTGGTCTTTCCTGTTTTAGATGTACCTATTACCGACAGAACTTTCATCACGTTTGCCTCCCCATTTGTAATAATTTTAATTATAAATGAACAATTTAAGTATCAGATTTTGATAAGGAAAATGCCTCGGGGACTATATATCCCGACAAACTAACTCACATATAAATACATCAATGCAGATGTACATAACAGGCTTGAAAATATAACCAGGTAGTCAGTATAAGACATTTCCAAAACCGTGTAGCTTGTCCTCGTTTCATATGCCCTGAATCCGCGCATTTCTATGGACATAGACAGTTTTTGCGCCCTTATTATAGTGCTTACAAAAACCGGTGTAAAGAGATAGGAATATACACGAAACCTTTCCCTCAAAGGTATTTTTTCTATTTCTATACCCCTGAGCTGAATTGCAATCACGGAATCCTTTATCTCCTCTATCAATATCGGCAAAAACCTGATGCCTATTGATACCATAAAAGCAATTTCGTAAGGTAGTTTCCACTGAACAAGTCCCTGTACTATTTCCCTCGAATTTGAGGTTGTAATTATGGTTGCAGACAAGATTATTATCATAATCCTGATAACAAATTCCAAACCTTTTTGAAGTCCAACTGTGGTTAAGATAACCAATTCCCCCACTTCAATAAGGGTTCGGCCACCTGCAGAAAACACACTTTGTATTACTGCTATAGCCAGGAGCACATACAAAAGTCTTTTTATCTTTCTCAAAATTTGCAGCATATTTGTTTTAAAAATCAGGGAAATTATTATGGTTATCAGCAATACTCCGTTCAAAAACAATACATCTTTAATGAATATGGCCAGTGTGGACAGGCACAATACAATCACTAATTTTGTTCTGGGATCAACGTTCATTTCTCTTGTCCTCAACTATTTCACCCTCATGCATTTTTAAAATGCGGTCGGAAATCTGATCAATGAAAGCATAATCATGAGTTATAACTGTCATCCCTATTCCCTCACCATGAAGTTTTTTCAGTACTTGAACCAAGACTTTCCGCCGCTCGACATCCAGTCCTTTAGTGGGTTCGTCCAATATTAAATACCCCGGTTCGTTTACCAATATGGCGGCTAAGGCGAGGCGTTGTTTTTCCCCCTGGCTTAACTTGAGGGGAAATGAATTTTTTATATGGTTTAGTTGGAACAAATCAAGCAACAACGCTGTTTTTTCCTCTATATATTTTTTGTCAAGGCCTTTAATCTCAGGAATAAATTTGATTTCATCTTCCACCGTATTAGAAAAAAATTGTTTTTCCGGGTTTTGAAACAGGTAGCCTATCTTTCTTCCAATTTGGCCTAAGGACATCTCGGCTATGTCTTCGCCAACCAGATATATTTCACCCGAGTCAGGTCTCAATATTCCCATCATCAACTTACCCAAGGTGGTTTTTCCGCTTCCGTTAGGTCCTATTATACAGGTTATATCTTTAATATTTATATCTATATCTATATTTTTTATAATTTTTTTACCCTTTATATACCCAAAATTCACACTTTTAAGCCCTATTGAGTCCAACAGTTTCACCATCCTTGAACTCTTCTAATTTGCCATCCTTTAGTTGTAGGACTCTATCGGCAATTTGAAGATTGTCTAAATCATGTTCTATTAAAACTATTGTCTTTCCCTCTCCCTTTAATTCCTTTATAACCTCTCTGATTTTTATTTTACCCTCATGGTCTATTTGGGACAATATTTCATCAAATAACAATATTTCTGTTTCCATAGCAAGGACAGAAGCTATAGCTATCAGCTGCTTCTGCCCTCCTGATAAACTGTTGGGGTTTTCCAGTCTATACTTTTCCATATTAACTATCTTCAATACCCTCTCGATCCTTAATCCTATCTCTTCTCTCGCAACACATAAATTTTCCGGACCGAATGCTATTTCATTTTCAACTGTAGGCGAAAAAAGCTGTGTATCCGGATCCTGGAATACTATTCCCACCTTTGTGGCTATTTCAGGTAATTTCATATCCAATATATTCTTACCCCAAATTTTAACTTGGCCTCTTGCCTCCCCCTTATAAATATGGGGAATTATACCGCATATATTGTATAGCAATGTGCTCTTCCCGCAACCGCTCAGTCCCACTATTGCTACCGCTTCCCCCTCCACTACCTTTAGATTTACACCGTTTAATATCTCTCTAAGATTTCCCTCGTACTTATAGTATAGATCATTAACTTCTATAGGATAAATCATTACAATTCTATCCCCAAAACATACTCAGCCTGTCTTTGGCCAAAGGGAGGCGTATATCCTGTCTTTTTATTAATTTTGCCTATGGATACACCTACCGCTATAAGAATTATAATTATTAGAAACACCAATAAAACCGCGTTTCTTCTATTCGATCTATTCAATTTATTCAACCGTTTCACCCCTCGACATTAGACTTGTCAAAATACCTTGCTGTCCTAATTTATTAATCATTGTATAGGCTATTATACCCCCTACTCCTCCGGACAGAGCAGCGCTGGATAAAATTAAAATCAAAGGCACAAAGGGCAATCTAAAGAAAATTACATTTACGAGAAAGGTTCCGCTAAGATTTGCCATCATTCCACATAGAAAGAAATTGCCTAAACTGGGATTGCGATATCTTACCAATATAAGAAGTATATCTACCGCCAATCCCGGAATTATATAGGTTAAAAAACTCATGATACCATGGGTCCCGAATATACCTAAGCTGACTATCATTATAGCCTGCACTGAGGCTATAATGGTAGCTACACCTATTTTATTAATCAATCCCACCCCTAATACAATCCATATCATATAAAACCCACCTGCAATGGCCCCCCCGGGAATATACAGGGGTCCCGTAATAATATGAACCAAAGGAACTATGACAGGTTTTGTAGCTATGCCCAAGGTAGCCATCAAGGCCATTAAAATAAGTTCAAATGCGGAAAATTTTCTTATAAACTTTTTAAACATTAAGTCTCCCCCAATTATTTGCTACTTTAATTTTATCACTTATTGACCTGTTGTGTCGACTGATTTTTCTTGCATAATCCAACACCGGACAGACCGGCATTGTTACTATGATACTGTCATCTCCTATTTTAACATAAAAATGCTCCCCTTCCGGTGTCAATTTTTATACCATCCACCGTAAGGAGAGCATGTTAATTCATGAAAAACCACTTAAAATTTCTCCTTTCCGCAATGGGAGGCATAATCGTTTCCAATTACACCCTATCGGCCTGAAAACCATGTCATTAAATTATTTAGGTTAACAGGCTCGGAGCTAAACTTTTTATATTTTTGTCATAATTTTATGTTTTTTTACTTCACTATAAGTGAGATATCATTTGTTGCAAAACTCGATCTTTTTATTAACTTTTGGCTGTTGCACGTTCCCGACCGGGTGCTACCGCTCCCCTAAGTCTAGGATCAACATAGGAAATCCGCTTTGTAACTCGATCGATTAGGGGTACAAAGGCATTCATAATAAGTATGGAAAAAGCTACCCCCTCAGTAGGAGCGAGTCCTACACGGAAAATAATAATTAAAACTCCGATAGCAACACCAAAAATCAATCTACCCTTACTGGTAATAGGGCAAGTGACCCAATCAGTAGCCATAAAGAAGGCACCTAAGAACATTCCTCCGGTAAAGAGATGATACAATGGATTCTGACCAGTTACAAGTGCTAATACAGCCACTGTAGCTAGAATAGAAACCGGAATATGCCATTTAATATGACCACGATAGAACAAGTATGCAGCCCCCAACAGAAGTGCAAGGGGTGAAACTTCCGACATAGCGCCACCAGGGTAAGCAACAAAAAGCTTTATTATGCTCGGCATTTCCATACCTTGCTTCAACATGGCTAACGGAGTAGCCCTGGTCACAACATCTACCGCACCGAAATTAGCAGGCACAAGCAGAAAGTTGGTTCCTATCAGCATGATAATCGGAGCCAAAACAATAACAGCTACCCTTCCGAACAAAGCCGGGTTAAAACGATTCCAACCTAACCCGCCCATTGATTCCTTAGCGATTCCTACAGCTATAAAAGTAGCTAATGCTCCCATCCACCATTTAGCAGTAGCGGGAAAACATAAGGCCACCAGAAGCCCCGTTAGGAGGGCGCTGTAGTCACCAAGGCTCGATTCCTTCTTCATAACCTTACGGAAAACCAACTCGGTAATAGCCGCCGTAACCATACAGACTGCTATCATAAACACGGCATAAAACTTGAAAAAGTAAACTGCCACCAAACTGACGGGAATAAGAGCAATTATTACATCCCGCATTGCCTGGTTTACTGTTAAATCATCTTTTAAATGTGGTGCCGGCGTAAAAACTAGTTTTTGATTATCCACTAGGTATCTCCTCCTTTTCTATCTATTTTCCTGCTGCCGCACGTTGCATCTTTCTGATAGTAGGTTTTACCATACGAATCAAATGCACGATGGGACGCTGGGCAGGACAAATATACGAGCAAATACCACATTCCATGCAATCCATAACATCCCATTCCATCAATTCGTCATACATTTCCGCTTCGGCATATATGCTCAGTTGATTGGGATATAATAGCATAGGACAGTGGTCAACGCACTTACCACAACGTACACAGCTAGAATATGCAACTTCTTCCCGTACCATATCAGGCGGCAATACAAGAATGCCGGTGGTGCCTTTTACAACACCTGATTCCAGATCTGATACAGCCATACCGGTCATAGGTCCACCCAATACTACTTTATAACCATCCAAGTCATCCACACCGCATTCCTTGAGTACATGACCTATCTTGGTACCAATCTTTATTATATAATTACCACATCTGGGCACTGTAGGGCCGCTGACGGTAACTACCCTCTCCATGGAAGGTTTTCCATGTACAACAGCATCATAACAGGCAATAGTGGTACCTACATTACGAACAAGGCAACCTACATCAGCTGAACGAACACCACGTATTGAATATTTGCCTGTGGTAGCTTCAATAAGCTGGTCCTTATTTCCCTGAGGATATTTTACGGCAAGAGGAACCACTTCGATTCCGTCATAACCCCTGGCCTTTTCGGCAACAGCCGCAATAGCATCAGGTTTGTTTTCCTCTATACCTATACGACATTTCTTTGATTCAATAGTACGCATAAGAATCCTGGCACCTTCTACCAACTCATATGGTCGCTCCAACATCTGGCGGTGGTCACATGTTAGAAACGGTTCACATTCGGCACCATTGAGAACAAGGTATTCAACAGGTTTTTTTACACTGATATTAGCATGAGTAGGAAATGCAGCTCCCCCCATACCTACAATACCGGCATCCCGAATTGCTTCCCTTAATTCTTCAATCGTCATTTTATCGGGATCGCGTTTTTCCTTGGATACAAATTCTTGAGGTCCGCCATCGTTCTTAATTACTATGCTCATTATCTCGCCACCCGTGTAGGCAGGACGAGGTTCTATGGCCGTTACTGTTCCGGAGATACTGGCATGTACCGGGGCTGAAATAAATTCATCTACCTCCCCAATCTTTTGCCCTACCTCTACCTTATCCCCGACTTTAACAAGAGGCTCGTTGGGTGCACCTAAATGTTGTGATAAAGGTATTATTACCTCCTCCGGAGCATCCATCCTGGTAATAGGTTTATCTTCTGTAAAGCTTTTATAGTGGGGTACATGGGCCCCACCGTCTTTAAAGGTCTTAACTTCCACTTCCTCACCCCCAAATTAACAATATATAATCCGCAAAATTAAGATTACTTACCTTTAGCCGCTGTGGTAGCATCCTGAATTCCTTTGGACTCGGAACGGTTGCCCCATAATCCGAGAGCTACAGCTATGACTACCAGCACCCTAAGAGGCTTGAAAATAATACTCCAAACCCTTGCCTTGACAGGAACATAAGGATCTGCAGGTAGGCCATAATATTCCGGATCATTTTGTAGAACAAACATGGTACCGGTTCCCGATACCTCCTCGAGGCCATATACTCTGGCCTTACTCTTACCTTTAGCTTTCAACTCGGCTACCTTTTTGGTGGCCTTGTTAACCAGCGCAGTCCGATCACCATATTCAATAGCGCCGGTGGGACAAGCTTTGGCACAAGCAGGTATAAAGTCGTTAGCAGTACGGTCAATGCACATGGTGCACTTTACGGGATGGTTAGACTGTCGATCAAAGCTCATCGCTTGGAAAGGACAGTTGGCAACACAGTAGTTACAACCAATGCATTTGTCGTTATTGATTGCAACAGATCCTGTTTCCGTACGATAAATTGCTCCCACGGGGCAAACAATCATACAGGCCGCATCGGTACAATGCATACATCTGTTGTTTCCAAAGTACCAGTCTAACTTGCCGTTTTCCTCTGCTTCTTTAAAGGTAATGCGCATCCAGGTGTCAGGTGATAATTGAGGTGGATTTTCGTAATTACCGTTGAAGGTGGTTTCTTCCGCTGGTAGCTGGTTCCATTGTTTACAAGCTGCTTGACAGGCGCGGCAGCCAATACATTTACTAGTATCTATAAGGATAGCTTTCTTCATACCTTACACCCCCTTCTTCCTGATATTGCATAGAGATGCTTTAGATTCAGGAATATTAGTATTAGCGCATCCTATCGAAGGACATAGGTCATTTGTTATATGACCCGTAGACATTCCAGCGAAGCCCCAATGGAAGGGCATTCCTACCATATGTCTTTTCTGTCCGTGTATCTCCATAGGTTTCAAACGTTTAGTAACACAAGCCTTAGCATCGACGTGGCCTTGCTTGCCATCTTTGAGGAGACGCTTACTTTCAACTTCAACAAAATCTCCATTTTTGATACCTAATTTATCAGCCAATTCTTCGTCAATCTCTATAAAGAGTTCAGGCATTAACTCGTTCAACCAAGGCATATTACGAGTCATAATACCGGATTGATAATGTTCCGTAACTCTATAGGTGCTCAAAATATAAGGATACCTTGCCCGTTCTTCGTCTGTTTCTACTACGTGATCCTTATAGAAACGTTGGGTTATCGGGTTAAAGGTTGCTTTAGGATAAAATAGGTTTGGCACCAAGCTTTCCGCCGGTTCATAATGCACAGGCACCGGAGCATCGTTTACCCCAGCAACAGCAAAGAGTCGAGCACGGCCTTCCGGTAACATTATATATGGGAAATCTTGCACATATTCGTATGTCCAGCCTCCCGGCCAGTCATTGATGTCATACTGTTTTATCAACTTGCCTTCATCATCCCACCAAAACATTTGCAGTTCAGGATTCCAAGGATTTCCGTCTCTATCAGCCGCACAGCGATTGTAAACAATACGACGGTTAAGCGGCCAAGCAAATGACCATCCAAGATGAGATCCGATACCCTCTTTTTCCCTTATACGGCTTTGGCAAGCGGGATTCTTCAGGTTATTATAATAGCCACTGTATAGCCAGTCGCCACAAGCGGTAGATCCGTCATCCTTTAAGCCGACAAAGTTGGTGACAAAGGATCCGTCGGCAACATTATATCCGTTCAGTGCCTTACATACCTTAACTATGTCAACCGTACTTTCATCGTCATCCATACCATAATCCCAAAGCATTTCCGTAATAGGACCCGGTAGAGCTCCGGAATTATCAGCATAAGCTTCCTTTAGCTTCCTGAGTAGATCGTATGCAATCTGCAGATCCGACTTGGCTTCTCCAGGCGGATCCTGTGCTTTCCACTGCCACTGAATCCAACGACCACTGTTAGCCTTAGTTCCATCACGTTCCATGGACGCTGTGGCAGGTAACATAAATACTTCTGTCTGGATATCCTTCGGATTAGTTCCGGGTGCTTTCCAGAAAGCAGCTGTTTCATTTTCAAAAATATCCACAGCAACCAACCATTTTAGGTTAGCCTGATAACTACGCTTAGCACCGGCAGTAGGACCGGTAACAGCCGGATTATCTGCCCAACATATCAT
>JAAYPJ010000092.1 GCA_012519835.1 Clostridiales bacterium
AGAAATGGATAAATAGAAATAAAGACAGACTAAACTGTAGATTAGCCATGGGCGTAGGCGGAAGTGTAGATATATATGCAGGTGTCGCCAAAAGGGCCCCTACGGTTTTTCAAAAACTCGGCTTGGAATGGTTTTACAGGCTTCTGAAAGAACCCTGGAGGTTCAAAAGAATGCTGGTCCTTCCAAAGTTTTTAGCTAAATTTATTTTTACAAAATAACTATCGCTTAACGGGAGAATGGTTTTATGAAAAATAAAGGTTTTGCAATATTAATTGAATATACAGGGATAATTTTGGGATGTGCACTGATAGCCTTGGGCCTGGTCTTATTTTTTGCACCTAACACGATAGCACCCGGCGGAGTGACAGGGCTATCTGTTGTCATACAAAAAGCATTTCATATACCTATAGATGTGACCAACCTGGCCATCAACATCCCCCTGTTTATTATAGGTTTATTTATACTGGGGAGTACCTTTGGCTTAAAAACGATTTTTGCAACTGTCACACTTTCCGCTTTTACCAGATTATTTATTATTATGTTTGGAAACAGCTATGTGCTGACAAGTGATCTGTTGTTATCCGCTATCTATGGTGGTGTAATTGTGGGAGCAGGGATAGGCTTTGTTTTTAGAAGCGGGGGAACCACCGGAGGTACGGATTTGGCAGGGGCTATAATTAATAAGTACTTTCCCCATTTTAGTATAGCCAAATCGATGATGATATTGGATCTGGTGATAGTTATAATAGCCGGTATTATTGTAAAAAATATAGAGATATCGTTATATTCAGCTATAGCGCTTTACATAATGGTTCATATGGCGGATTTTGTAATAGAAGGATTGAACTATTCAAAGGCATTTTATATTATTTCCAACTATCCCGAAGAGATTGGCAGGAAGATAAATTTAGAACTGGACAGAGGGGTTACTGCACTGGAGGGAAGGGGATTCTACACCGGCGAACAGAAGGATGTGCTTTTATGTGTAGTAAACCGTGCCCAGGTAGCAAAATTGAAAAAGCTTGTGCATGAAATAGATGATGACGCTTTTATAATGGTTACAACCATACATGAAGTACTTGGGGAAGGTTTTAAGCAGATAGAAAACAAAAGGTAGGAGGAATTGAGTTGAACGTACGGGACTTAGAGGCAATAGCTACCGATATCAGAAAAGATATCATTACAATGATCACGGAAGCAGGCTCGGGCCATCCGGGCGGTTCTCTGTCGGCAGCCGATATTTTAACGGTGTTATATTTTCATGAAATGAGTGTAGACAGTAACAACCCGCAATGGGAGGACAGGGATCGATTCGCGCTGTCTAAGGGACATGCTGCACCTGCGCTATATGCGGTTTTAGCAAGGAAAGGTTTTTTCCCCAAAGAGGAGTTGCTGAAATTGAGAAAAATAGATTCCATGCTGCAAGGACACCCTGATATGAAGGGAACTCCGGGTGTAGACATGTCTACGGGTTCATTAGGACAAGGCTTTTCAGCATCATGCGGAATGGCAATAGCGGCCAAAATAGACAAAAAGGATTACAGGGTGTATACACTCCTGGGCGATGGCGAACTGCAGGAGGGTATTGTTTGGGAGGCTGCAATGTTGGCAGCCCATTATAGGTTAGATAATTTGACTGCAATTGTGGATCACAACGGACTTCAGATAGACGGAACAAATGAGGAAATCCTGTCTGTAGAACCGGTAACAGATAAATTCAGGGCTTTCGGCTGGAATGTTATCGAAACAGACGGGCACTGTATTGAAGATATAATTGCATCAATCGATAAGGCCAAACAAGCGAAAGATGCACCCACAGTAATTGTGGCCAAAACAATAAAGGGCAAAGGAGTTTCCTTTATGGAGAATGAGGTAGACTGGCATGGAAAGGCTCCCAAAGATGAACAGAAATTGCAGGCATTGAAGGAACTTGGGGGTGAAATATAATGACGGAAATGGTAGCTACACGTGATGCATACGGCAAGGCTTTGGTAGAACTGGGCAGGGTAAATGAAAATATCGTTGTGCTTGATGCGGATCTTTCCAAATCAACTAAAACATATGCTTTTGGACAGGAATTCCCCGACAGGTTTATTAATGTCGGAATTGCGGAACAAAATCTTATGGGAGTTGCTGCAGGATTATCTACAGCGGGTAAAATTGTCTTTGCCAGCACCTTTGCTATATTTGCGACAGGTCGTGCTTTTGAAATAGTAAGAAATTCTATCGGCTATCCGAAATTGAATGTAAAGATATGTGCAACCCATTCAGGAATTACGGTGGGTGAAGACGGCGCTTCACATCAAGCCATAGAGGATATTTCATGTATGAGGACTATTCCTAATATGACAGTGATTGTACCTTCCGATAGTGTTGAGACAAGGGCTGTCATACATGCCGTTTCAAAAATGGACGGGCCCGTATATGTCAGGCTGGGAAGGCTCGCTGTGCCTGTTATCAATGATGAAAAATCCTATAAATTTGAAATGGGTAAAGGTGTAGTTTTAAATAAAGGTGATGATGCAACCATAATTACGACAGGGCTGATGGTCGGTGAAGCATTAGAGGCCGCCGGGGAACTGGAAACCCGAGGAATAAAGGCAAGGGTGATCAATATGCATACCATCAAACCTATAGATGAAAATTTAATTATCGAGGCTGCCAAGGAGACCGGAGCTATAGTGACTGCAGAAGAGCATAACATCATTGGCGGATTAGGTTCGGCCGTTGCGGAGGTAATAGGCGAGAACCATCCTGTACCGTTAAAACGCATAGGTATAAAAGATACCTTTGGGGAATCCGGAAAACCGGCGGAGCTCATGAAAAAATACGGATTGACAAGTGACGGGATAGTGAAAGCCGTGATCAGTTTAATAGATAGAAAATAATAATCATAAAATGTCGCCCCGAGACGCGCTGTACAAACGGTGACCGTGAAGG
>JAAYPJ010000014.1 GCA_012519835.1 Clostridiales bacterium
TCAAACAAATTTTTTTTGGAGGGATTATGGATATTTTAGGTTTGATTACAGAGTATAACCCATTTCACAATGGGCATTTATATCATTTGAACACATCCAAAAGAATTACCGACGCTACACATACCGTGGCGGTAATGAGCGGCAATTTCCTTCAGAGGGGAGAACCCGCCATCCTGCACAAATGGGAGCGTGCAAAAATGGCTGTAAGATCGGGTGTCGATCTGGTAATTGAGCTCCCTACTCTTTATGCCTGCTCAACAGCGGAGCTTTTTGCCTACGGGGCTGTCAGTCTGCTTGACAGTTTGGAAGCTGTCAACTATATCAGCTTTGGCAGCGAAATAGGCGATATTGGTTTGCTTTCAAAAATCGCCGATATATTGGCTAAGCCTCCGCCCCATTTTTCGATAATACTGAAAAACTATGTTAACCTGGGTTTTACATTCCCCGTTGCTCGTTCTAAGGCTATGGTCGAATATCTTAAAAAAACGGAACATTGTAATATCGATGAATTGGTCTTAATAGACGATATCATGAAAAGTTCAAATAATATTTTGGGTATAGAATATCTGAAAGCGATTAAACAATTGGACAGCACCATCGTACCCCGTACCGTCAGTAGAAAAATGACCTGTTATAGTGACAAAAAAATTTCCGATATCCCGATTGCAAGTGCTACCGCTATAAGAAAACATATATTTAGCGGTAAACCTCTATCGGATATCAGTCACGTCATCCCGAATTCTACGTTCAATATTCTGTTATCCAACATAAAGGCCGGGTTGGCTCCTATCTCTGACACGGATTTTGAAAGATCTGTTTTTACCATACTGAGGAGAAGCAACCCGGGTAATATAAGAAATGTTTTTGATGTGGTGGAAGGGCTGGAAAACAAAATCTATCGATGTGCCGTCAGAATGGACACCCTGGAAGGGCTTCATGATTGCATTAAGAGTAAGCGTTATACAACAACAAGATTACAACGAATTCTGACGCACATTTTGTTGAATATAAGCAAAGACGATATTTCCTATTGTAACGACAACGGCGGTCCCCAATATGCCCGTATATTGGCCTTTAACACAAAAGGACGGGAAATACTTAGGGTTTTAAAAACTACTTCTTCTATCCCCATAATATCTAATTTAAAATATTACCGTCCACAAAATAAGGCTGCACATAGAATGTTAAATATAGACATACGTGCAACCAATATATATTCCCTAGCTTTTAAAAACAGATCGGCCATCAAGGAGCCTCTGGATTATACAACAAAGCCTCATTATGAAAATATTTAGATTGTTATTTGCCGCAATACGAATAACGCCCCGCCTTATAAAATATATTTAGTATAGACCTATTGCAACATTTACTAACTATTAAATATGTGCGATAGGATTTTGATGGAAAATACAATGAAATCACATTTGCAGAATATGATTATAACACTCAACGAATTGAGATAAAAAATCCGTTAAAAAATTTCACAAAAAAATATGTTTTCATTAAGGAGAAATACTATGCCCTTGAATGTTATTCTGTTTGCCGGATTTGTACTAATATTTATCTTCATTGCAACGTATTTTCGAAAATTCATAAATTACAGGTTATGTAAGGCTTTTTCCAATTATTTAATTATATTAACCGTGCTCTTGTTGGTAATTACAATTATGATATATCCGGCAGAATCTGTGCAGGCAGCCTACAACGGGCTTGTTATATGGGCAACGTTGGTAATTCCGGCGCTGCTGCCATTTTTTATCGGCTCGGAATTATTGATCAATCTCGGTATTGTCAAGTTTATAGGTACAATATTGGAGCCGATAATGAGACCTGTTTTCAACGTTCCCGGGGAGGGCTCTTTTGCTTTTGTTATGAGCATCACATCGGGATATCCTGTCGGGGCTAAAATTGTTTCTAAATTTAAATCAGACA
Organism: Clostridiales bacterium; assembly: GCA_012519835.1. GTDB lineage: Bacteria > Bacillota > Clostridia > Peptostreptococcales > Natronincolaceae > JAAZJW01. Next base: position 1,933 of record JAAYPJ010000014.1, read on the forward strand.
AAATTTTAACCAAAATTGAGGCCCAGAGACTTATATCATTTTGCAGCACCTCGGGACCCCTGTTTATGATCGGCTCGGTATCCGTAGGAATGTTTAAATCACCGGAACTGGGCGCCCTCATAGCCTTCTCACACTATTTGGGTGCTATCATAGTCGGTATAATATTCAGTTTTTATAAAAAATCATTTCAAGATAACAAACCTGTCGGGCAAAAAGAAAATTTAATCAGAAGGGCCTTCTCCAAAATAAAAACAAAAAGCAACCAAAGTCCGTCTATAGGAATTATTTTGGGCAATGCCGTTAAAAACTCGTTAAACACTATATTGATGGTAGGAGGCTTTATAACCTTATTCGCCGTCGTTATCCATATGTTAAAACTTTTAAAAATAATAGACCTGATCACCTCTATTATAGTTGCATTGTTTCCCTTAAAAATATCTCCAACAATTATTCATTCCCTGATTGCCGGACTTTTTGAAATAACTACGGGAACAAAATTCGTTGCGGACAGCATGGGGGTTGATTTATCTACTAAAATTGCCATTATCAGTTTTATAATAGGATGGAGCGGCTTTTCCGTGCATGCGCAGGTTGCAAGTATTTTAGAGGATACAGATATAAAACCACGTATATATGTAATTTCGAAAATTTTACACGGATTATCGGCATCACTGATATCTTATATGCTTTTTCCCATATTCAGCAATTATTTCCCCATATCGTATCCTGCATACAGTACATATCAATTGACGGATCCTTATAAAAGATTTTTATACAACTGTAAATTATCAATTGAATTGTTTATAGCTGTTCTGATAGGTTTGCTCTTTTTATCACTGATAATCGGATCTGTGCTAAAAATTTACAATCATATAGTCCGTAAAAAAAAATAAAACAATAATTATTTCATACCTTCCAGTTCATTCCTATTTTCCTTAATAGTATTGATTAAATCCGCCAGATCCAGTTCAACAGATTGCAGTAAACCGTCTACGTAGTCCTTTGCGCCCAACCGCATTTCCTTAGCATTATTTTGTGCTTGTGTAATTATTTTCTCTGCCTGTTCATTGGCTAACTTGGTGATTTCATCCTGTTCAATCATTGACAGAATATGTTTGTTTGCCTCCTCTGAAATCGTGTCCGCTTCTTGCTGGGCCTCTGCCAATATACGCTGTCTTTCTTCCTTAATCCATTGGGCTTGCTTAATTTCGTCCGGAAGATGGATTCTGATCTCCTTGATAATCTCCAATATCTCTCCCTTGTCAACCAGTACTTTTTGTACAAAAGGTATAGATGAACAATTTTCGACTATATCCTCCAGTTCTTCGAGAAGTTTTAATACATTCATTATATTGTCCCCCTTACTATATGGCCATTTAACCCGGCCAACTTAATTTGAAAATTTGTTGATTACCTCCTTGCGAACATTTTCGGGTACTAATCCTTTTATGCACCCGCCAAACCTGGCAACCTCCTTAACTATGCTGGAACTCAGAAAAGAATATTCATTGCTGGTCATTAAAAATATTGTCTCAATGCCGGGGCATAGTTTTCGATTCATCAGTGCCATCTGAAATTCATATTCAAAATCCGATATAGCCCTCAGTCCCTTCACAATACCCATTGCCTGCTTTTGTTGTGCATATTCCGCCAATAGTCCCGTAAAGGTCTCCACCGTCACGTTGGAATAGCCTTCCACGGCACCTTTAACCTGTCTGAACCTTTCCTCTAAGGTAAACAGGGGGGTTTTATTCGGATTATATATTATAGATACAATTAGATGCTCGCACATTTTAGAAGCCCTTTCAATCACATCTAAATGCCCGTTGGTAATCGGATCAAAGCTTCCCGGATAGATTATTACCTTCATCTGTCTCTCCCCCTAACCGATAAAAGGAAATTGCTACGTTTCCATATTTATTGGTTCTGTATTTTTTTAATTCATGTACATTATCCGGAACTTCATCTTTTATATCATGTTCGGCAATTATTATGCCGTCAGGTTGTAGTATATTATGAGCAAAAATTGCTTCTAAGGCAGGTTTTATAAATCCCCTCGAATATGGCGGGTCTAAAAATATAACATCGGCCTTCACTCTATGTTTTCCCAACCCTACTATACCATCTAATACATCCATATGAACCATTTCAGAATTATCAATCAAACCGGTTTTTTTAAGATTGCTTTCAATCAACCGAATACTGTTTTTATTGTTATCTACAAAATAGGCCTTATCGGCATCTCTTGACAGAGCTTCTATACCCAAACCGCCACTTCCCGCAAATAAGTCTATTACAATGCTGCCGCATAACTTTGTCCGGATAATGTTAAATATAGATTCTTTCACCCTATCCGCGGTAGGTCTCATATTTAGGCCTTTGGATGCCCTCAAGGTGTGACCTCTTGCTTTTCCTGAAATAACCCTCATGGACTGATTCCTCTCAATTTAAACCGTTGTATTGTTGATTTTTATTCGATATCCTTTTTTCTATCTATCAGTACAAAAATTTAGCCTTAATCTACAATTATTTTAGCATATCCACCGTTTATAGACAAAATATTTTTCATCAGATTCTTAATTTTCCCGAGGTCAAAACCATTCTATCCGTCTTGGATGACAAATTCATTGTCATTAGCTAAGAAACGAATACCCTTCCTCGAAGCAAAATTTTTGTTCCAGTTTCTCCTTGAGTAGCGGGTAGTTGTCCAAATTCAAATTCGGATCCGCCGCTATCATTTTTTCTACTTCTTTTTGCACTGTTTTCAGTACAGATATATGTTTAAACAGATTGGCCACCTTAAGTTCCGGCAAACCATGTTGCTTGGTTCCAAAAAATTCCCCGGGCCCCCTGATCTGCAGGTCTTTTTTGGATATAATAAATCCGTCTGCAGTATTTTGCATTATATCCATGCGTCGTTTGGAGATTACCGATTCACTGTTATTTATTAAGATACAGTACGATTGATGACCTCCTCTCCCTACCCTTCCTCTCAACTGGTGGAGCTGGGTCAATCCGAAACGTTCCGCACTTTCCACTACCATAATAGTCGCATTGGGGACGTCTATTCCCACCTCTATAACAGTGGTTGAAACCAAAACATCTATGTTTCCTTCCTTAAAACCGGCCATTATTTTTTCCTTTTCCTTGGTCGGCATTTTCCCGTGAAGAAGTGCCACGTTATAATTCTTCAGTAGAACCGTGGAGAGTTCATCAGCAATTTTTATGGCTGATTGGATATCCATATACTCCGATTCTTCTATCAACGGACAAACCACATAGGCTTGTCTCCCTTCGTCCAATTGTCTTTTCACAAAATCGTAAATACGGTTTCGATTGACTGAAGTACGGCTATAAGTTTTTATAGTTCTCCTGCCCGGTGGCAACTGATCTATGGTTGATATATCCAAATCGCCGTACAAAATCAGTGCCAAGGTTCTGGGTATTGGGGTTGCCGTCATAACCAAGACATGGGGATTTTCCCCTTTGTCGGCAAATACGGCTCTTTGCCTCACTCCAAACCTGTGCTGCTCGTCTGTAATTACCAAAGCCAGGTTACAAAAATTTACACCCTCCTGGATAAGCGCATGTGTGCCTACCACTATATCTACTTCCCCAAGTTCTATTTCTTTTAATGTTTTGTCCTTTTCATTCTTGGGCAGGCTCCCCACCAAAAGCCTCACCCTAACCCCAAAGGGCTCGAGCAATTCCTTCATGGAAAGATAGTGCTGTTCCGCCAATATTTCCGTCGGGGCCATAAATCCGCCTTGATAGCCGTTTGTCACTGCTTTTAGCAAAGACATTATGGCTACGATTGTTTTGCCTGAACCCACATCACCTTGTACTAACCTGTTCATCGGTATATCCTTTTCCAAATCCGAGGATATCTCCCTAAAAACGCTTTTTTGGGCTTCAGTCAATGCAAAGGGCAGCTTTTTAATAAACTCATCTATTTTATCATTATTTTTGAGAACTATCCCCGTTTTATCCTGTAGCACCCTCCCCTTTATATTGAACAGCCCTAACTGTAAAAGAAAAAATTCCTCAAACACCAATCTGTATTTGGCTATTTTTAATGCCTGTATGGAAATTGGGAAATGTATATTATGCAAGGCAAATTTGATACCGCAAAGTCTGTGATTCCGTATTATCCTTTCAGGCAAATATTCCATTACTGAATTATTAACTATTTGGAGTGCTTTTTTTTGTATTGAAATAAGTTCCTTCTGGCTCAGGCCGTCAGTTGACGGGTATATCGGGACTATGCACTGTCTATTATCACTCTGTGTATCCGCTTTCTCTATAATAGGACCGGTTACCTGTAACCCCTTATACCCTTTTTTGATTTCGCCGTTTATCATCACTCTCTGGCCCGGAATCAGCATCCTTTTTAAATATGCCCTATTAAAAAATACAATTTCGATGCTTCCGGTCTCGTCCCTAACGTTAAATTTGGTCAGTAACAAATTTCTTCTGGGTCTCGATATATTTATCTCCCCGGATATTTTTCCATAAAAAGTTACCTTTTCGCCCAATTCCAAATCGCCAATTTTTTTAATGTTTCTCCTGTCGTCATATCCCCTCGGCATATGCCATATCATGTCTTCAACAGTATTAATATCGAGACGTTTTAAAAGATAAGACTTTCTAGGCCCTACTCCCTTAATATACCGAATGTCCCGTTTTAATTCGCTCATCCGTTAACACTCCAAATATTCTTTTGTTTTTATTATAGCAGAAGAACCCGGAAACCGACAGAACAAATTAAAACCACCGAGTAGCCCAAAGGGAAGCACCCACGATGCTTCCCTATTCGATAGAAAATATGTAATAATACAGTGGTTGTCCTCCATAATATAATTCGACATCTATATCCCCGTACTTTTCGGTCAACTCTTCCAATATTTCATCGGCTTCCTCTTCGGTTACATCAGATCCGTAAAAAATAGTTATTATTTCGCTCTCATCCGTTACCATCTCTTCCATAAGGTCCATACACACCTGTTTGATATCTTTTCCCACAGATTTTATTTCATCATCATCAATTCCTATAATATCCCCTTCATGAATTTCTAAGGAATTATAATCAGTATTCCTTATTGCATAAGTAACCCGGCCTGTTTTAACTGTTCCAATTGATTCCGTCATGGCTTTTTCGTTGGTCTCGGGGGTAGCCTCGAAATCAAATGATAATAAAGCTGTCAAGCCCTGCGGAATGGATTTCGAGGGGATTACAATGATATCTTTATTCGAAATATCCTTGGCTTGGTTGGCCGCCATAACAACGTTGCTATTGTTGGGTAAAATAATTATTGTCTCGGCATTTACATTTTTAATGGCATTTATAAAATCCTCTGTACTGGGGTTCATAGTTTGGCCCCCCTCGATGACATGGACAAAAGCAAAATCTTTAAATATTCTGATCAATCCTTCTCCCATTGCAACCACAATAAAACCGTATTTGTCTATCTGTTCCTTGGCTTCCTCATCGGCTTTTTCCTCATCTTGTTCGAACAGTTCATGTCTATGCTGCAGTCTCATATTATCTATTTTTATATCACTCAACTGCCCTGTCTCCAATGCATGCTCCAGTACCTTTCCCGGGTGGTCCGTATGTATATGCACCTTTACTACACTATCATTTCCCACAACCAACATCGAATCTCCGTATCCCCCTATGGCTGATTTAAATTTATCAGTATCCATATTGTTAGAGTGAATTATAAATTCAGTACAATATCCGAACTCTATCTCACTGTCAACTTCCTCTATACGGTGGACATAACCATGTTCCGCGGCACTGTCCCATTCAAGTACGTGTGGGTCCCCAGTAATTCCCGCCAATGCACCTAAATATATATAGATTAATCCCTTGCCGCCGGAATCGACAACTCCGGCATCTTTTAACACCTTGAGCATCTCGGGTGTCCTGTTGAGGGATTTTTCAGCTTCTACGATAACCTTTTCCATGAAAGTTACCACATTTTTTTCAGTATTTGCAATCACCAGTGCCGCTTCTGCACTCTCTCTCGCCACCGTTAAAATAGTACCTTCTACCGGTTTCATAACCGCTTTATATGCAACATCGGAAGCAACCATAAGGGCTTTGGCTAAACCCTTTGTATTGATTTTCTCCTTGTTCTTGACTCCCTTTACAAACCCCCTGAAAAGTTGGGATAAAATTACTCCCGAGTTGCCCCTGGCACCCATCAAAGATCCGTCAGCGGCAGCACCTGAAACACTTTCCAGTGTATCGATTTTTGCGGCCTTTATCTCTCTCACCGCAGATTGCATAGTTAATGACATATTTGTTCCGGTATCTCCGTCGGGAACAGGAAATACATTTAAGGAGTTGACTATATCTTTGTTTTTTTCTAGGGATTCTGCACCTGATAATATCATCTTCTTTAATAACGACCCATCAATATATTCAATTTCCAACTATTGTTACCTCCTTAGATTACTTCTGAACCCTGACACCCTGGACATTGATATTAACCTTTTTAACGTTCATCCCTGTCAAATGTTCTGTATTATATTTTACCTTTTCTATAATGTTATTCGCAACTACGGATATACGGGTGCCGAATTCAACGATTACAAATACGTCAATTGTTATTTCATTGTCCTCGATATGTACCTTCACACCTCTTCCCAATTGTTCCTTTTTGAATAACTCCACGAGCCCTCCCGCCGCAGTTCTGGCCGCCATACCTACCACGCCATAACACTCCATAGTCGACATGCCCGCAATAGATGTCAGCACATGATCGTCAATTATAATAGTACCCAAATTATTAATTAGTTTACCCGGCATTAAAAAACCTCCCCAATTTATTTCTTCCTCATTATATTTATTCCCTATTTTATTGCAATATAGTTCCCGATAATAATCATATATAGTATAATATTACATTGTATATGATTATTGGGAATAGTTCAATCAGTAACTTGATACAATCTTTTTAAATATTGATATTGCATAAATATGTTATATATGATAATATTATTGTGTTTCGGAGGACGAATTAGGCTAAAGGGAGGTGTGATGGTGGCTAGAGTATGCAAAATTTGTGGCAAAGGTGGAGTTTCGGGTAATAAGATCAGTCACTCAAACCGTCATAGTAGAAGAGCTTGGGAGCCTAACCTGAAAAGAGTCAGAGCTGTAGTAGATGGCACGGTAAAAAGAATCAATGTATGTACAAGATGTCTGCGTTCCGGTAAAGTTAAAAGAGCTCTATAAATTTATATAAAAAAGCCCCAATTTAATTGGCGGCTTTTTATATTATATTTAACAATTTGACATAACAAACAGAGGACCGTCCCCTGTTTGTGCAATTTAATTGGCGGTTTTTTATATTATATTTAATAACCTGTTCTATATAGTAATAGCCCTATTAAAATAAACAGGCTGGCTATCAGCAAGAACCATATTTGCATCGGAATAACATATAAAAATATTACTACTCCGATCAATGCAATTATTAAACCGATAAGTTTAAGTCTGAGTGCGGAATGGCATTTTCTTCTCCTAAACATATCTCCACCCACTTTTATAAAGTATCATACTACTATACTATTCATAGGTGGCGAAAGTGTCACAAAAATATTTAAAATTTTTATGCCATTTTAGGGCATATTTCGACAATCAACAAGGTACCGTCCTTGACCGATATGATGAATTCCCCGGCTATGGATTTTATATCCCTTATTTTATAATGCATTTGCTTTAAATTGTTTTATTGTTTGTCTGACATCTTTACTGTTAAATATGGCGGATCCGGCAACAATTATGTTGGCACCTGCCTTAACAATCTCCTTGACGTTATCCGCCTTGATTCCGCCGTCTACCTGAATATCGATGTTCAGGCCCCTGTCATCTATCATTTTCTTCAATGTCCTTATTTTAGATAAACCCGATTCTATAAAATCCTGTCCTCCAAAACCTGGATTGACAGTCATTAAAAGTACCATATCCAGGTCTTCCAATACATACTCCAAAACATTCAAGGGTGTGGCGGGATTTAATGCAACAGCCGCCTTCACATTATGGTCCCTTATGAGTTGTATAGTTCTATGCAAATGGATACAGGCCTCGCTATGAACAGATATAATGTGGGCACCCGCCTTTACAAACTGTGAGATATATCTATCGGGATTTTCTATCATCAAATGCACATCAAAAGGGAGATTGGTTTTCCCCTTTAAACTTTCTATCACAAGAGGACCTATTGTAATATTGGGTACAAAATGCCCATCCATTACATCTATATGGAGCATATCACACCCTGCCTCCTCAACCATTTTTATATCTTTTAGTAGATTGGAGAAATCTGCCGCTAATATCGACGGAGCTAATTTCATTGTTAATACCTCCTGCTTTTTCTGATCTCATCAATAAGCTGAACATAGCTGTCATATCTCTGTTGTGAGATTTTTCCCGATTCCACGGCCCTTTTAATCCCACAATCAGGTTCATTTATATGTCTACAGGAATTAAATCTACAGGTGTCTGTATAAAGCATAAATTCCGGAAAATAGTAATGTAAATCCTCTTCGTCTATGGAGTCAATAGCTAAAGAACTGAAACCCGGGGTATCCACAACCCAACTGTTTTCCCCAATATTTATGAGTTCCGCATGTCTTGTAATATGTCTACCCCTTCCGGTTTTCCGGCTCACTTTTCCTGTTTCCAGTTGCAGACCCGGATTGATACAATTCAAGAGGGTAGATTTGCCGACCCCGGACGGCCCTGCAAATACCGTGGTTTTACCCTCAAGTTCTCTGCTCAGATCATCTATTCCCTCACACTCTATACCACTGGTTAAAATCACTTTATAATTGACGGTAAAATATATATCGACTATTTCCTCGTACTCATCTTCATCCAATAAATCGATCTTATTAAGACAGATAATTATTTTTAATTTTTGGCTCTCCGCTAAAACTAAAAACCTATCCAAAAGGGGAAAATGGGGCACCGGCTGAGTCACGGCAAACACAATTATGATTTGGTCTACATTGGAAACACAAGGCCTGACCAGTTCATTATGCCGGGTTTCTATCTCCTCAATGACGCCTTTCTTATTTTCGCTATCCAAAATACTTATTTTGACGTAGTCCCCGATTACAGGAACAATTTCTTTTTTTCTGAAAAGTCCCCTAGGTTTACATTCAAATATTTCTCCCTTTACATCGACATAGTAAAAGCCGCCGATCCCCTTTATCAATCTGCCCCTATACATCTGACACCTGGTTTCTAAAACCTAGACAATTATATATCCGGGTTTTTCGCCTTATTATATAATAAAGCGGTGGTGTCACAGGATTCAACCACTCGGATCAATACTTTCGTATTAAAACCCTGTATTGCCTTGATAACCTTTTTATTATCAAGTCCTACAAGACTGTGGCTGTTAGCCACTCCTAACATTCATGTATCCCCA
>JAAYPJ010000093.1 GCA_012519835.1 Clostridiales bacterium
ATCGACTGTTCAACAGGTATTCTATATATACATACATTTAAAAAGGAACCTATTAAAAGACCTATGATAAATATAAAGATTAAATCGAGCATTTTTTCCCCCTTTTTATTTCAATAACTTTAACTTGGTACCCGGCACCGTTAATGTTCAATAACTTGATAACTTGGTGCCCGGCACCGTTACTATCTTAACCCTTCCCTATAGATAAATTTAAATTAATGCACACAGGTACCTGTCCCCACTGTGCATTCTGCATTGTGCATTCCTGCTGTGCATTTATTCGCTGGCTTTCTCAGGTATTAGCCCGGGAGTTACGACTATTTCGCCATCTTTTATTTCAACCGTATATTTATCGGTTTCTTCACCTTCGTTATATTCAGCCCCCTTCGGCGGTGTAGGCCATGAATTTAGATACTCTCTCCATTCCGCTGTTTCTTCCTCACCTTCAGTCCCGGGCCATTCAAGTTCGTAATCAGTCCCCTTCTCCGCCAAACATGTCGTAGCTGCTCCCAATAATGTTCTAACATTAGCATTGTGTGCAGCATTGGCAGCCCTGGTACGGAATCTTCCTATCCTGGGCACTACAATTGCTGCCAAGATTCCCAAGATTACGATTACTACAATCAATTCAATCAATGTAAATCCTTTTTTGTTATTGAGATGTTTTGAAAAAAACTTAATCATTTGATTTTCCTCCTTTTCAATATTTTTAAAAGCTAAAACAATTCCTGTGCATCCTCCGACTCCCTATGCACCCCTCACCCCCTTTAACAATATGACAATGTTTATTTTTATATTTAATACACCATGTTCAGGATGTTTTATCCCAATGCATCATACATGCTGAACATAGGTAATACCATCGAAACAACTATAAAGCCGATTACCGCCGCCATAACTACAATCATCAAGGGCTCTATCATGGTCGTTAATTTTTGTAGGGCGGTTTCCAGCTCCTCATCGTAAAAAGCAGCCGTTTTCTCCAATATTTCATCCAGGGCCCCGGATTCTTCTCCTACTTCTATCATGGATGTAACCATAAGCGGAAAAACACCGATATCTTTAATTGTATCTGATAGGCTTGTGCCTTTTCTCACTTCCTCCTTTGCAATGTTTATTCCATCCCCGACTACCTTATTTCCCACTACATTCGCAACAATTTCCAGGGATTGTAAAAGCGGAACCCCGCTGGATGATAGGGTGGAAAGTGTTCTTGTAAATCTGGATGTGACTATTTTTTCTGTAATTCCTTTTATTATCGGAAGCCTTAATTGTACTCTGTCCGCCAGGAGTCTTCCTTGTTCTATTTTTAATGCTCGCCTGATACCTATTACAATCAGAATAAATCCGCCTATAAATAAATACCAGTAATGCTGTAGCATATCACTGAATCCGAGCAATAATCTTGTGGGGGCCGGAAGCGGAATATCGCTCCCCTCAAACATCTCCATGAATGTGGGCATTACAAATGTTATCATAAAAATTACCACCCCGATAGCAACGATACTCAATATAATAGGATAAACCATAGCACCTCTTACCTTATTATTTATTCTGAATTCTTTCTCATAATGGCCGGCCATCCTATCCATTATAGTATCCAGATTACCGCTCACCTCCCCGGCCTCTACCATGTTTATCAGTAGGTCCGGAAATACACTTGTATGGTTCCTCAATGCTTCCGAAAAGGTTAATCCCTTTTGGACCTCTTCATAAACATTTCCGACTATATGTTTCAATTTTTTGTTTTCGGTCTGTTGGCGCAATATATCCAAACAATTTATTATTGTTACACCTGCATTGAGCATGGTGTAAAATTGTCTGCAGAATACAGCTATATCTTTTATTTTAACCCTGCTGAAGATTTTAAGGTCCCTTATATCTTTTTCCTCTTCGCCTTTTTCAATATTAACAGGATAATATCTGTTTTCCCTTAACATCGATATTACTTCTTCTTTATCTTTAGCATTATATGTGCCCTTTAGGGGTTTACCTTCATTTGTGATTGCCTCGTATTTATATGTTGCCATGTTCGCACGTCCTATCTTTAACAGATCTTTCGGAAATCGAGCTTATACTGTTCATTTCAAGATGACATTTATACTGTTCGTCTTGGAATAACACGGTTATAAATTTCTTTTTATCAGTTCTATATCTATTGCCTGGGTCAAAATGGTTCCTTTGTCTATTATTCCACTTTTATATAGTTCCAATAAAGAGTGATCCATAGTCTGCATACCGAACTTCATTCCTGTTTGGATATTTGTCTGTATCTGATGGGTTTTTCCTTCTCTGATCAGGTTTCTGACTGCAGGTGTGGCTACCATTATTTCAAACGCCGCCACCCTTCCCGAATTATTTGCTCTTGTTAACAACTGCTGTGAAATAATACCCTCTATAACAGAGGCAAATTGAATGCGAATCTGCTGCTGCTGATATGGCGGGAACACATCTATTACCCTGTCTATGGTTTTTGCTGCGCCCAATGTATGTAATGTA
>JAAYPJ010000015.1 GCA_012519835.1 Clostridiales bacterium
AACCCCTTCCTCATCTTCTTCATCTTCTTTATCTTCCTGCTTTCTCGAATTCATCATCCCTTCCCCCGTGTAGGTTGTCCGGGATTCATAATCACCCTCAGACACACTTTCGACTTCCTCGACTGTCCCTATATCGTAGTCATCAAATATACCCAAGTGATCTCCGGTGGCATGAGAGGGGTCATCTTTTACCTCGTTGAACCTTGCAACGGCTTGGTATGCATCCTCCCCGTCAAATCCTGTATAACCGTCATAATCCTCATATTCTTTTCTATAGGAAGGGTATATTACGTCTTCCTCCGCAGGTCTGTCCGTATCCGATTTATATGCATCCAATTTATCTCGCGCACAATTTATGCAGATATTGGCTTCCGGCATCAATTCCAGTCTTTCCTCCAATACATCCGCTCCACAGATTTGGCAGCTACCGTAAGTCCCGTCCTCAATCTTCTCGAGGGCCCTGTCTATTTCCGTAATTCTATAGCGCTGATGGTTTTCCAGATTTGCCTGCATTGTCGCTGTAGTCAGCTCTGTAGCAATATCCGCGGGGTGGTTATCATAAAAGGAAAGTTCCTGTATATATTCCTTCAGGGATTGATCCGTGGGATGCCGTTCTTCCATTATCTTAAGGACATTCAGGGCATCTTCCTTTTCTTTCAGCAGCTTCTTTTTGAAATATTCTATTTTTTCCTTGTCCAACGGATTCCTCCTATCTATAGGTGTCGACAATATCGAGCAATTCGGCGATGAGCCTGCCGACAACAGGAAGGTTGACCCAACGTCGCATCATATATAATACAACCCCGGCTAAAATAGTAAAGCCGATACCCATTCCCAGGCCTCTGATTAATCCGGCGACAAAATTCAAAAAAATAATCCGCTTAGGATTGGACGCCATCTCAATGTATTCCGCTACCCGCATATTGTCCATCTTTCTCGACAACTCGTCTATTTTATCTATATTAGCTATTTTTTCAGATATTCCACCATTATGTTGGTTATCTTTATCTTCAGACATAATTACCACTCCGATATTATTTTATCCCTCAAATTAATTTCTATCCCACGTATATACTTAGGTTTTGTTTTTATTCCATGCTATTCTATATCTTTTTCAACATTGTTTTTACGATATTTCCGGAATGGTTGACCGCCTGATAAACAAACTCATGAAAATTACCATGCGCCGATCCGTCAGCCTTATCGGATATAACTCTGACAACAACAAACGGTATGTTATTGACATAGCAAGTGTGGCCTATGGCAGCGCCTTCCATTTCCGTGCAATAGCCCCCAAAATTTTCCAATATATTCTGTTTCAATTTAACATCACTGACAAATATATCTCCGGAAACAATTCGGCCCTTCACTACCTTATTGTCGGTCAATACCTCGTTGGAGGCATCCAGGGCTTTCTGTATCAGATTTTCATCCGCCGGGAAAACAGATTTTCTCATCCGGGGAATTTCCCCTAGCCTGTACCCAAATCCCGTTACATCAAAATCATGTTGTTGTACATCCGTAGAAACAACTATATCCAGTATATTCAGGGTATCCTTTATTGCGCCGGCTACTCCTATGTTTATAATTGTTTTTATATCAAATACACTGATCAGGATCTGGGTGCATATGGCGGCATTTACTTTGCCTATTCCACACCTGACCAGCACCACTTCTTTATTTTCAATAATACCTATATAAAAATCCATGTCGGCGATTGTCTTTATTTCCTTGATTTTCATTTCATTTCTTAAAAATCTTATTTCCTCATCCATGGCACCTATTATTCCTATCTTATTCATAAAAATTCCTCCGGTTATGCATAATATTTTCAAATTAGATTACAAAAGCCGCATAAAATGCGACTTTCATTTTTTGTTATCCTAATTTTCCCCCTCTAAATCATCACACATCTTATCAATTGAATCTAATTGTGATTGTAACAACGCCTTAAACCTTGTTTTAAAAATTTGCATCTGATTTTTTATATTTTCAAATTCGCTTCTGGTGTTCTCCGCCTCATTATTCGCTTTGATAATAATTTCCTTGACCTTTGCGTCGGTTTCCTGCATTATAAGTTCCGATTCCTTATGTGCATTGGCCTTCACATCTTCAGCCGCATTTTGAGCCATTATCAAGGTCTTCTTTAATGTTTCTTCTATCTCTCTATACTGTTCCAATTGGTGGTGCATGCCTTCCAGATTATCCTTTAACTCCAGATTTTCCTTATAGAGTTTTTCATAGTCAAGTATTATCTTATCCAAAAATTCATCCACTTCATCTTCCTTATAACCCCTTATACCTCTTCTAAATTCCTTATTTTGTATTTCTAAAGGTGTTATCATATATATCATCACTCCATCAAAACTACAATATTCTTACAACTATATTATATATTACTTGTATCAGAATTATTGCTACCAGAGGAGAAAAATCCAAAAACCCGGAATAACCGAATAAGTTGCTGATAACATTACGTATCGGTGCGAGAATAAATTCGGTTACATCATATATAAATCGTACAATAGGGTTTGACGGATTGATATTAAAAAATTGCAAAGCAATTCTGACTAAAATTAATACATTGATAAGCCTTACTAAATGCCATAGAGTATCCGCTACTGCCTGTGAAGCAAACAAAATCTCTCATCTCCTCGTTCCCAACATCAAGGTTCCCCAATTTCGTTCAGATGACATATATCTGCCGTTTATTTTTTACCTTTGCCAGGGAAACACGCCTTTATTTTTTAGTTCCTCTTTTATATTACCCGAAATATCCACATTGTTCGGCGCTAAAATAAAAATTCCCGAGGAAACTTTTTGAATGTTTCCATCTAACGCATATATGGCCCCGTTTAAGAAATCAAAAAATTTTCTGGCAAGTTCGGGGTTTATATTCTCCAGGTTAATAATTACGGGTTTTCTGTTTTTTAAATCGTCCACAATGCTCGGTGCTTCCTCAAAATTGTTCGGTTCGTAGAGCACGACTTTCATTTGCGTGGTAGTATGTATGTTGACAACCTTGTTTCTCCTTCCGCTTACAATAGGAATTTCATCCTCCTCTTCTTCCAGAAATTCTTCTTCTATTTCATTATCCTCGAACGCATCAAACCCCATAAAAACTTTTACCTTGTCAATCAATTTAGATGACATAATAAATTCCTCCTCCTTTTTTATTTTGAATAGTTTCTCTTGCCAAATATAGAAGTGCCAACGCGTATAATGTTTGCACCTTCTTGTATGGCAATATCAAAATCATCAGACATCCCCATAGACAAATACTTCATCTCGATATTTGGCAGATCTGTTTCAGCTACCTGATTGAATATGCTCCTGAGTGTTTTAAAACATTGTCTGATCTGTTCTTTATCATCGACATGGGGAGCTATTGTCATTAAACCGACAACCCTCACATTATCCAAGGGCGCAATTTCCTCCAAAATATGTTCTACATCCTCTGGACTGATACCGTGTTTAGTTTTTTCTCCCGAAACATTCACTTGTAACAAGCATTTAATTACACGATCTATGCTTTTTGCTCTCTTATTGATTTCCTTTGCTAACCTGTAGGAATCAAGGGAATGAATGATTTCTACTTTGTCGATGATATATTTAACTTTATTGCGCTGAAGATGCCCAATTAGGTGCCATTTTACAGCATCCCCAATTTGTTCATACTTGTCTAACAGTTCTTGTACTCTGCTTTCACCCACATGTAAAATGCCATAATCTATGGCTTCTTTTATAACATCTGCACCAACAGTCTTGGTAACAGCTACAAGCTCAATATCACATAATTCCCGATCGGAGATGGCTGCCGCATCTTTCATTCCGGCCAAAACATGTTCGATATTTTCCTTTAGTGCCAATCCAAACACTCCTACTTATCTTATTCTCTTGCCTTCCTTGACTTTGTCGGCGTTTATCACTATTTCATCATACAAGTTAATTGTTTTTATTTGCTCCACACGGTTCGGATCATCTCTCGACTCCTGTTCAAAGGAACCATCATAGAGTATGGAAAATTCTTTATTGGAAATCTGGGTTTTTACCGGTTTGAAGTTGAGAACACCGCCGATATCCACAGTATATACACCTTTTACACCTTCTTTTTCTATTATAGAAGAGTTGGGAACTATTGCACCCTCATGTTGGCTCAATACAATCTCCACCGCCATTGTTCGTATGTTATAGAAATCGGCTATAAATTCATCCAAGTCAAAAATAACTATTTTTTTATCCTCTTCGTCCGTGACGTTACGGACAACGGCCTCCAGTTCCTTATTTTGACCTGCAGTCCTGATCCGAACATTTTTGCCTTTTTCTATTCCTTCCCCCTGCTCGGCGTCTATCTCGACGACAACACTCCATTTATGGTTTTTTATAATCCTGATGGCAAGTTTCTCTTTTTGCGTTTCTTCGGGAGACAGATCCAGATTACTGTCCTTCAACAATTTAAATTGTTTACCGGTAATCTCGTGCAATAGCTTGTAGTTCAGCAATTCCTCAAACCCATCACTGCCTAAAGCAACAAAACCGGATGAATCACTATAAATAGTTTGAACCGAGGAGTTAACTTTATTCTCTAACTGACTTTTTTGTTGTTCTAATTGAACAACATTTTTACCGGAAAAGCTTTTTTCGCCGGCAATGATACTTTTTTTATCTAAGAGGCCTTTTAATTCTTCCTTATAATCGGCTATCCTTTCATACTTTTCCTCTCTTAAATCCTGTTGTATGAGTTTTGTTAAGGTCGATATCTGTTTATCCAGTTTTTCAACATCAGCTTTAAAAAAATCCTGTCCATCCTGTTTCCCTTTAATATTTTGCAACCTCAAATTGATTGCTTCAAGGTCTTTTCTCGATCTTTCGTCTAACTGTTCTAAATAAATTTCAGCTAATTTTTGACCCTTTGCAACCCTTTCACCTTCGGAAACAAAATACTTTACATCCCCGTTATTGATAGTAGTAAGTATCTTTTCCTCTCTTGCAATAAAACCCACGGATTCTATAGAATTTTCAATCTTGCCGTATTCAATCACACAGGTGTTCTGAGCCGATGCATTCAATAGAGGTGTCATTCGCGAACCAAAATATAAAATAACAATTAAAATAGCCAGATAGAGCCCTCTATTCTTACGTTTTTTTATTTTTTTCGGTTTTCTGATATTGCCCAAAAAATCACCCACCAAATCTATAAACAGTATTAATCATATAATTCTCCATCTTCCTAAAAAATCCTTTAAATAGAACCCATTTTTTTTGTAATATCCAAGTATTAATACTGACTATAACCCTCCTGACATTATAAAAAAACCCCCAAAAAATTGAGGATTTTTTTATAGATAGATGCTCCTAAAATCTGGTAAAAAACTTACCGTATCTGCTGATGACTCTGAGATTTCTGATAGATTTAATATTCAGTTTGATAACATCGGTTCCTCTAGTGACAAGTGCAATCGTGTTGTTCGATTTATTGGCACCGAGTACAACCCCCACAAGTTTGTTATCATTTTCCAATATTATCTTTACCTCATCTCCCACCATAATTTCTATATTTCCCAACATGAAATGCTTAATGTCAAGGTCTTCTAAATCATGCGAGCTTAAGGTTTTATTATCTAAAAAAACAGTATTGTTATTTAAATTAATCTTTTCCTTCAGAGTGGCAAGTATATAACCGCTGAACGCTAATACAAACATAACAATAGATATGGATATCAGATCATCTATCATTGCTCTTATCACATCCTTCATCCACATATTATACCACATATACTTTGTTTATTTCTTGTTGAGTCCGGTTATTTAATACCCTAAATATACTTTTATATGCTGTTGTCTGCAATTTTCTTGACAGTTTATCCCCTAAAATCGGTAATTTAATAAATTCTAAGCATATTATTTCCCAGGAAATGGCCATGTTTCAACATTTTATCCTGTTTTACCCCATTTTTATTTATATTTTGTCGAACGATTTAGCCAACCCCTTTGCCAACTATTTTAAGCGTTTCCATAAAATAAGATATTCCTTAAGTTCTCTCACAGTACCAACAAATATCATAAATTTCATAATATCATCTCCTTGTCAAACGTATGTTCTTTTAATCATTATATCCGAACATACGTTTGATGTAAAGATGTTTTATATAAGTTTTTATATGAATATTGAAATTTTGCACAGTCAGTTGACTGCGCATGGGTTAGGGTGTGAACAGTAACCGAAACTCATATAAAACATCCAAAAAAATTTAATTAGATTGCCTTTTAGTAAAAACTATAGTATCATTAATGAACAATTTAATAATGGTATGGGTTGCAGTAAGTAAATAATAAGCATTAAAAGGGAAACAGGTTTAAAGCCTGTGCGGTCCCGCCGCCGTAAGGTATGTGTCGATTTTATAAAGCCACTGGGTTAACCGGGAAGGCAAAATCGGGGCTTACATCCGAGCCGGAAGACCTGCCCATGCGAAAAACACCGTTAACTTCACGGGTAATGGGGGGTGTTTAAGGTATTACAGATTCTATATATTACATATCTTTACCACAACTGTAATTTAACCGATGCTTAAAAACCCTTTAATTGTTGATTAGAGGGTTTTTGTTATGAAAGGAAGGAAACTAACATGAAAAAGAAAATACTTACAATTGTTCTGTTACTAGTAATTGCTGCATTGGCTTTGCTGGGGTATAAGGCCTTTTTATCCCCGAAAGGAACAGAGGGGCTTAAAAATGTTACGGTCCAAATAGTAATTGACAAGGAAAATATAAATAAAAATTTCGATTTTACAACAGACCATGAATTCTTGATTGGACTTTTGGATGAAAATCAACAGAAGTTAGGATTAAGCTTTAAAAAATATGACCTGGGTTCAATGATTACGGGTATGATGAATTACACCGCGAATGAAAGTGAAAATGAATATTTCCACATCTATGTAAATGGGTCGGATGCCACCTCGGGTCCGTCTGAAATACCGTTAAATAATAACGATAATTATAAATTTGAGTTAAAGAAATGGTAGAATTGAAAGCCAAAGATATTGCGGTTATAGGTTTGTTGAGTGCCTCAATAACCATCGGAAAACTGGCACTGAGTCTTGTTCCTAACGTGGAGATCGTATCGTTGTTGTTTATTGTATACACCATTGTTTTCGGCGTTAAACACAGTATTATAATTTCAATCATTTTTTCAACAACGGAAATATTTATATATGGCCTTTCCACCTGGCTTTTAGGATATTATTTCATTTGGCCTATGTTGATATTTATTACGCATATTGTAAAGAAAACCGTCAAAGACGAATATGGATATGCTACCATTGCAGGGCTGTTTGGGCTGTTTTTTGGGGTTTTTTTTGCTATAGTAGAATCCTTTTTCTATGGATATGCATACGGATTGACATATTGGATTCGCGGAATTCCCTTCGATATATTGCATGGGGTTTCCAATTTTATAATTGTGTTGATTCTCTTTAATCCGATAACAAAAATCATGATATATGTATATGAAGGTTTTAACAGTTAAATGTCCTGTGCTTATAAAAACGCAAAGTAGACTAATCCGCTTTGCGTTTTATTTGCAACTCCGATACTTGTTTTATATTCAAAATATATTTTTATTTTTTCGGGATTTCCAGTATGGCCCCCCTATTGCCTGAAGACACTAGGGCTGCATAGCGTGCCAAATAACCCGTTGTAATTTGGGGCTGTCTCGGAACCCAGTTTGTCCTTCGTCTTTCTAATTCCTCATCCGTCACATCTATTTCTATCGTGTTTGCATCTATATCTATCTTGATTATGTCTCCCTCTTCGATAAGTGCGATATTGCCACCTACCGCCGCCTCCGGCGATACGTGTCCTATGGATGCGCCTCTGGATGCGCCGCTGAATCGTCCGTCAGTTATGAGTGCCACCGTGCTGTCCAAGCCCATGCCTGCAATTGCGGAAGTAGGGTTGAGCATTTCCCTCATACCCGGACCGCCTTTCGGGCCCTCATATCTGATCACTACCACATCGCCGGCAACAATTTTTCCGCCTTTGATAGCCGCAACCGCATCCTCTTCACAGTCGAACACCCTTGCCGGGCCTTCATGTTTCATCATCTCCGGTAGAACCGCAGAACGTTTTACAACACAGGAATCCGGTGCCAGATTTCCTTTCAATACCGCAATTCCCCCGGTTTCACTATAGGGATTTTCGATGGGTCTGATAATTTCAGGATTCATATTGATACAGCCTTCTATATTTTCCGCTACTGTTTTCCCCGTGCATGTGATGATGTCCGTCCTTAAAAGGCCTTTTTTATTCAGTTCGTTCATAACGGCATAGACTCCTCCCGCTTCATCCAACTCCTCGATATACGAAGGGCCTGCCGGTGCTAAATGGCACAGGTTCGGTGTTCTTGCGCTGATTTCATTGGCAATGTCCAGATTTAACTCCACACCCGCCTCATGAGCAATAGCCGGTAAATGTAGCATACTGTTCGTGCTGCAACCTAACGCCATATCTACGGCCAGTGCATTCATAAAGGCGTCCTCAGTCATGATATCCCTTGGTCTGATATCCTTCTTTAACAGTTCCATAATCTGCATACCCGCATGTTTTGCCAATTGAATTCTCGCCGAATATACCGCAGGTATGGTTCCGTTGCCCCTTAATCCCATACCCAAAGCTTCTGTCAAGCAGTTCATACTGTTTGCCGTATACATGCCGGAACAGGATCCGCAGGTCGGGCATGCCTTATTTTCATACTCCTCCACTTCTTCAAGTGTCATGTTCCCCGCCGCATAAGCGCCTACCGCTTCAAATATGGAAGATAGGCTTGTCTTGCCTCTATTTATCCTTCCGGCCAGCATCGGGCCCCCGCTGACAAATATTGTCGGGATATTCAGTCTCGCCGCTGCCATCAGAAGCCCCGGCACGTTTTTATCACAGTTCGGCACCATAACCAGTGCATCAAAACCGTGGGCCATCACCATTGCTTCTGTAGAATCCGCAATTAGATCCCTTGTGACAAGGGAGTATTTCATCCCCTGATGTCCCATGGCTATACCGTCACATACCGCAATTGCGGGGAATTCTATCGGGGTTCCCCCGGCCATTGCTACCCCTAATTTTACCGCGTCTACTACTTTATCTAAATTTATATGTCCGGGTACAATTTCGTTATATGAATTGACAATACCGATTAACGGCCTGTTAAGTTCCTCGCCCGTCATTCCAAGTGCATTAAACAAAGAACGGTGTGGTGCCTGCTGTACACCCTTTTTTACACAATCACTTCTCATCTGCCCCATCCTTTCACGATTGATTTCTAAAAAATCCAGTATTATTTCCATTCTATCTCCGCTTTCCATTTCAAAAATGATATAGTAATCGGTGGAGAAAAGATTATTTGCTCCATTACTTTCTGTATTGTTCTATTTTTATATAATACCATGAGCACCTATAATTTTTCAACAATAACTCCGGCAGACCCCTGCACCTGCAAAAATCTTTCTATCCATTGAACTTCCGAATCGTCTAATCCATAAATCTGATAAACCAATTTGTTTATATCGGATTGTAATAACCTTATTTTGCTTTCCCCGGTTTCGTTAAGCATTGCATCGACTAATTCAACCATCGCATTCGTCCCGTCCTCGGACAGTATAATAGGCGTCTCTTTCAATGGGGTTTGGTATAATTCCAATATTTCACCTTTCTTTTTGCCTCTGTGATAAAACCAAACATAATATAGTTTAGAATTTAAAATTCCCAGCAAATATTTCAGTTCTATGTTCTTATTTTTGGATGTAATATAATATACATCCGCACTTGAATACCACGGAACATTGTTATATGCAAATGTGTTCAATTTACTTCTCTGTGGAGTAACTATTTTCTCCCCTTTAAATATCCTCTCGTCTCTCCCCCAATGCAGATGAAAGTATTCTATCGAGCCATTTGCAGTTTCCCTCCGTTGGGACAATATTGGATAATACCTGCTAAGATGCTTTTGAATATTAGGATATTTATCGCCTATCCTTTTTAAATTTCTGTCTATGTAAATAATACTTTTATCGGTTTCTGCGTTGGATTTATACCTTGAAATATCCGAATTTTTAAAGAAGGGCTTTAATAATTCTATTTCTTGTGGTTCAAACATTTTATCCTTTATTTCATCTGTGGTTAATATGAAAATCCCTTCACCTTTCTGCCCCTCAATACCAAATTTATTGATATGTCCGGTTGTCAGTTTGTCTGCCCCTGAAACGATTCCCTGGTTAACGTTACAAATCTTGTCTATCTTTACCCCCCTGGAAATCTTATTCAAAATTGATTCCAATACATTATCTGTGTCTTCCGCAATCCTGATATATGTTTGGTCACCGTCAAATAACTTGCCATAGGCTTGGAAAAAATAATCTGTTTCGGTACATCTTCCCTCCAGGATTCTCTTTAACTCTTCTTTGGTTGCATATCCTGACTTTCTAACATTGATTATTTCGGTACCGGGCTTTATTTCCGAATTGTTTTTCCTCAACAGGGTAATTAAATTGTGCTGTCCCAAGGCGGATTCAAATACCCTGAGTTCATTAAAATTAATCAGCCTCAATATGTCCGTCCTGCTTTTTAAATCCTTTCTCAGTGTAACTGCCCCATTTGCCGTAGTGTAATAATTAGTCGTAATAAATCCTATGATCCCGCTATCTCTGCATATATCAATTCCCTTATGAAAAAAGAAATAAAACAAATCCATCTTGCCCTGATAATACTTCTTGCCAAAGGGGGTTTTGACGATGGATCTGAAAATTTCTTTATTCCCCCTTTCACCAACATATGGCGGATTCCCGATAACAATATCAAACCCGCCTTTTTCTTTAAAAACCCCTGCAAATTTTGATTCCCATTCATCGATTAAACTGTTTCCTACATGTACGTTCATGTCCAAATCCGACAATGGATGAAATTCTGAATCTTCGTCGTCAATTTCCTGTTCCGCTACCACAGAGAGCCACAATCTCAGTCTTGCAACATCTACCGCGTCGGGTTCTATATCTACCGCAAAAATGCAATTTTTTATGGTTTCTAATTTCATTTTATAGGGTGAACGCCGTTTTCTTGTGGATACTTCCCCATACCTGCAGCCAAATGCGCCTTCCCTGTCTTTTCTTATGATAAATTCCGTAATATTGTTTCTGACTCTTATAATCTCGTTTAACATACCGAGGGGGTATGCCCCCGACCCCACTGCAAGGTCCGCTACCCTGACATTTTTCAGAGCATCATCTATTTGTAGCATATTATCATATATTGATTGGGGTATGGCCCCTTTCCCCTCGGGACCTCCAGTATCTTTTATCCCGCTTCTACCGTCCCTGCCTTCTGTCAATTCATCATATAAAACAAACCTTTTTATATCATCATATGAAACATTGACCTCGCCGACCAAATAATTGATCAAGCACTCACGGCACATATATTGCACTATTTCTTTCGGTGTATAAAAGGCGCCTTTTGATTTTCTGTCCTTGATCTCCAAAAGGTCCTCAAATATTTTTCCTAACATTTTCAGCTCAATGGCAACTTCCCCATCTGAAGGTTTGTTTTTATTTATAGTGAAGTTAAACCTGTCAAACATATCTAATATACCATCCGCATTTTTGTTTGAAAACAATTCGTTTGGTATTTCAAAGTTAGCATCCTGCCAACGATAGCCTTTCAACGGTTCAAATAGACCTTCCTTTAAAAATGGGATTTTACAATTGAATTCTTCGTAATAATGATTTTTTCTTTTGGTATTCAGTGTGTTATAAAGAAACGGTTCCAGATGGTCATTAAAAAAATTTTTATCCGTGTCACCGACAGAGGAATCGAAAATTTCCCTGACAAATGTTCTACCTCCATTTTTTCGAGGCATGTTGTTTTCAGGCTGCCTTCCTTTTCGTAAAAAACAGAGAAAGGCAACCTGACCCATCAGTTTTTTTGCGAATCTTTTAGAAAATTCTTCAACCTGAAACCCCATTTTCTTGGCTTCATCAACAAATACATTATTCTTTTCAAGATATTCTTTTAAATCCGAATATTTCTCCTTGTATTGAATAAAAAAATCTCTTGTTGTTTTTTTAGTAATATCCATTTAAGGTTTATCTCCCCTGTTTAAATAGGACGGGAGGAGGATCTTTTGAAAATTATCTATCTCCTGCGTCTACCCCCGCGTTTTTTGTAATCCTTATCTATACTTTCCTTCCAATCGTCATCTATCTCTCCTGAGTGTCTGATATCGGATATCATATTACAAACTGAATTATAACTTATGTCCAGGCCCTCGCTGTCCGCATTATAGTTAGCCGCCCTGTTTTCCCCTATGCCGAACCTCGCCGCAGTTGAAATGGCATCTATGTTTGCTCCTAAAAATACAAACTCCCATTTATATCTTTCCTTCTGCCTTTCTATCATGGCCTTGACCTTTTCATAACTATATTCGTGGCTGCTATTTTCCATGCCGTCCGTTATGATTACAAACATAACTTTATCCGCCCGATACTCTTTTTTCGTGTTTCTCGTGGAGTTTATAATCTTGTTTACAGTTATACCTATAGCATCCAATAAGGCAGTACTTCCTCTTACAAAATATTCCCTTTTCGTTATGGGCATGATCTCCCTGATGTTGATCCTGTCATGAATTATTTCGTATTCATGATCAAACAAGACTGTAGTTACAATGGCTTCCCCTTCCTCCTTCTGTTGCTTTTCAAGCATTGAATTGTATCCGCCTATTGTATCCTCTTCGAGCCCCGACATGGATCCGCTTCTGTCCAATATAAATACAATTTCTGTTCTTTTCATTTTTATTCCTCCCTCGTATAATATGTTTAGGACAATTATTAAATGTTCTAAACATATTTTTATTTTTACCAAACAAGATTTGTTTCGTAATGCCCTGCTTAGGGCCCCAAGCTTTCATGATGAACCGAATGCTTGAAT
>JAAYPJ010000016.1 GCA_012519835.1 Clostridiales bacterium
ATGTTATCCCCCATTTCAATGTCTTTTCGACAATTACATTATAATGGATGATTCATGTATAGGGAAGGGCTCTTTAGGATGCTCTTCCTTTTTATGCATTTTTGCCTACAAATATTATACACTAACATTTCATGTTGGATTATTTGCTATATCACATTAATCTGCAACCTAATTTAATTTTCCGGCCATATTTCAAAAAGGCACAGACGCATCTATGCCTTTTCAATAATTATTTGTCTTTCCAACGTTTCAGTGTAGGGAAAAAATCCTTCGGAATTTGTTCCATACATTTCACCCGCATTGTCCATAGGCATAGCGCAACATTGACAATATTTTTGTTCCATCAGTAAAATCTCCCCCTCAATTATTTTATGTCTAGATAATAACCCATTTGATAAAACATTACTACATCATATTGGAAATATTTTCGTATCTGATGGTAAACTTGGGCAACAGCCACCCGCACAACAACCGCCCGGCGCGAATCCTTTCAAACAATTTTCGGGCGATATGAACACCAACCCAAGTGTTAGAAGAACATCGAATAGAGGGCTTATTTTAGGTGGGGCCATTGCTACAGTAGTATTGGTTATCGTTATTATAGGCATCATATTAGTTTCTAGGTGAATGACTCCAGCCATTTTATAGCGGGTTTCGTCCCGGCGCTCGCCACATTGGTAGCAGAATTCTGCATTATCTTCTATCGTTGTACCACATTTCTGACAATACATAATATTCCTCTTTTAGAATAGTTTAATATCGAACGGTATAAGGTGATTTAATGGCAAGGAGACATTTTGTTTGCCATATTATTTGTTGGACAATTCCCGCAGCAGGGCATGTGACAATTTGGGTATATCCCCTTTTGTCAATGTGGCAAACAAAGCGTCCCCTTGCCATAAAAGTGACTGATAAAAACAAAATTGAAACATTTCTACAACAGGCTCGGGTAGGACATCTTGGAATGGTTGATGGCAACCGGCCGTATGTTGTTCCGCTCAATTTCATTTGGATGGACGGAAAAATATATTTTCATGGAGCTACCGGAGGAAGACGAAATCGGGTTATAGAAGCCAACCCCGAGGTCTGCTTTACAGTTTCCAGGGAATATGGAACTGTTGTTGACCCGGTGCCGGCTGACGTAGACACGGCATATATGAGCGTAATGATTTTTGGCAGGGCACAGCCCATCACCGATCTGGGTGAAACCACGCGAATTTTGCAAGAAATAGTCAACAAATATGTACCCGGTTACTATAGTGAGCCATTATCCAAGCAGTATGTCGATAAACTCCGATCACCGGTATTCGGTGGCCCTGTGCAGGTGTATCAAATCGATCCGCATCATATCACGGCAAAAGAAAATCCGGTTGAGGAAGGAAAAATATTAAAGACTAAATAGGACATTTTAGTTCCCAAGCCATATTTCAAAAAGGCACAGACGCGTCTGTGCCTTTTCAATATTATATTGGAAATATTTTCGCACCTGATGGCAAACAAAGCGCCCCTTGCCACCCTTGCGGAATTTTAATGGGCCTTTGCGGGACTTGATTGCACGGCCTTTTGAAGTACAGGAAGTATAATTATTGCAAGCACACCGCCAATTGATGCGGTAATGAGTTGAGGGACAGAAAACATTCCGGAAACGACACTAGCTTGTGGTTTCGGTAAATTCAGCAAAATGGGAATCGCAATTTTAACTATGCTTATGTATAAGACCAAAAACTTAGCAACAGCGGCAACTATCAGTGCAATAATATGATTGATTCGGGGTTTCCCTACTTTTCGATTGCCAATAAAACCCCATAACAGAACGAGGGTAATGTTGCCTAGGGCAATAAACGGAATTATTGTCCAAAGCGGTCCGATTCCGAAGAATTTAGCAAAAATAGGTGATAAGACAGCAACAGTCGAACCACATAGAAGACCGCCCATCATTACAGATATTATTAAAATTAGATTGACAATTGAACCTGTAATCATTGTGTTGTTTAAAAAAGAGGTTGCAAATTGCAATACAACCAGCAATGCAACAAAAGAAGCTGTTCTGGTTATCCATAGAACCTTTTTATTCATCCCCATTCCCCTTTCAACTATTTTGTTCGGGCTATAAGTTTTATCCGAATTAAGTCATTTGTCTTTAAACACCCCCTTTAATATTTTTTAAATCCTGTAGCCTGTATCTTTGGTGTCGTAAATAAAGCCTAAAACCACCGGAAAGGTAAAACTCCTGACACGACAAATCTTCTGAATCCCGGGTTGGCCTATGTCTGATTATACCATAACATTGATAGTACTTCCATAATTGACAATATATTACCATCGTGATAAAATAAAACAGAATATGCATAATGTGGTAGTATGCTTGTATATGATGGGAATGAGGGAATGGAAAATGTTTTTGTCTCTTCGCTATAAAATTGACCAATTATACAACCCGAATATGTTAAAATTTTGACAATTAATTATGTCATAAATGGATACAAATAATCTTTGTGAAAGGAGGTGAAAATTATGAACAGCTATAAAGATATCCTCAGTAAACACAAAGGACTACCCGGGGGAATTATTCAGGCCTACCACGCTATCCAAAAAGAATTCAACTACCTACCGGAAGAAGCCATCATCGCCACAGCTAAGGAATTTGGCATTCCGACAAAGGATGCCTACGAGGTAGCAACATTTTACTCCTACCTCTCCACCAAACCGCGGGGCAAAAACATAATTCGTATTTGTGAAAGTGCTCCGTGTCATCTGGCGGGAACAAATGAAATAGTGGCTACCCTGGAGCGGGAATTGGGCATCAGGATGGGAGATACAACTCCCGATGGCAAATTTACTTTGGAATTTACACAATGTATAGGCCAATGCCAGGGAACACCGGCAATCACTATTAATAGAAAGCCGTATGTCGATGTTACCCCGGAAAAAGTACCGACCATTTTGGCAGAATATTAGATTTTTTTGAGAGGGGGATAAAACAATGGGAGTCGAGATGCGTATCGTTCTTCGTAATTATAACAAAATTGATAATTCAAAAATCGATGACTATATCGATACCGGCGGCTACAAAGCGCTGGAAAAAGCTTATAACCTGGAACCGATTGAACTTATAGAAGAACTCGAAAAATCGGGCCTGAGAGGACGAGGCGGAGCAGGTTTCAACACAGGCAGAAAGTTGCGGTTTACCCATGGTGCGTCCGGCGAAGAGAAGTTTATTCTCTGCAATGCCGATGAGGGGGAGCCCGGAACCTATAAGGATCGTGTCATCATACAAGGTGACCCTCATGCAATCCTGGAGGGAATGGCCATCTGCGGATATGCCGTAGGGGCAAAAAAAGGAATCATTTATTTACGTGCTGAATACCCGTATGTAGCGGATATATTAAAAACTGCTATTTTACAGGCTAAAGAAAAAGGGGTCTTGGGAGATTTCCAAATAGAAATTTGTATGGGTGCCGGAGCCTATGTCTGTGGCGAAGAAACAGCTTTAATCGAATCTATCGAAGGTAAACGGGGTGAACCTCGCTCCAAACCGCCATATCCACCGGTGAGCGGGCTATGGGGCAAACCCACCGCTGTTTTTAATGTGGAAACCCTGGCCAACATTCCTCAGATTATTGAAAAAGGAAGTGCCTGGTTCGCCGGAATCGGTGATCCTTCCTACCCGGGAACTAAGGTAATGACGCTCACGGGTGATCTGGTCAATAAAACATTTATAGAAGTACCAACCGATACTACAATCAGAGATATTATCTATAAATTTGGGGGAGGAATTGCCGACGGTAAACAATTACAGGCCGTTCAAATCGGGGGAAATTCAGGTGCACTTATTTCGCCTGAGTACTTAGACACATCTATCGCCTTTGATGCCATGCAAAAGATCGGTGCAACCCTGGGTTCAGGGGCTGTTTTCGTAACCGACGAAAGCAGGAACCTGCGAGATGTTGTTTGTAGAATCAGTCAATTTTTTGAACACGAATCCTGCGGAAAATGTACACCCTGTCGAGAAGGCACCATGCGCATCCATGATCTGATGCAAAAAATCTGTACCGGTGACGGTACAAAAGCTGATCTGGATTTGCTTACCGATCTGGGTGAGATGATGGAGGTATCTTGCTTCTGTGGACTCGGCCAAGCAGCACCTGTACCTATTCTGAGTGCGGTCAAACATTTCAATCTTTTAGACGAGGAAAGGGGGTAAAACAGATGATTAATCTGACTATAGACGGTATCAAACTTTCCGTGGCGGAAGACACCACAATCCTTGATGCGGCTGAAAAAATCGGTATCAGAATTCCTACACTCTGTCACCACCCGGATCAGGCAGTTAAAGCCAACTGCAGGGTCTGTGTCTGTGAGGTGGAAGGTGAACATTTACTGCAAACAGCCTGTTCCACCGCGGTAAAAGAAGGTATGGTTATCCGCACACATACACCGAGGGTAATCAAAACCAGAAAACTGATTCTGCAACTGATCCTGGGACGCCACCCACAAGACTGCCTGAACTGCATCAGAAACCAGAACTGTGAACTACAGGCCCTTGTAGAAGAATACGGAATCCGTGATAACCTGTTCCCTCTGAAACTGAAGGGGTTACCGGAAGACCGTTCCACAATTGCCATAGTACGCGAGCCGGACAAATGTATTGAATGCCGCCGCTGTGTTGAAGCTTGCAGCGTTATCCAGACGGTAAACGCCCTCTGCGTAGAGGGACGCAATCATGAACTCAGTATTTCCCCGGTGATGAGCAAACCACTGGCCGAAACCGGCTGTGTTTTATGTGGTCAATGTATCCATGCCTGTCCTGTAGGAGCTATCTCCGAAAATGAACAAATCGATGAATTCCTGGCAGCGGTAGCTGATCCTGACAAAATAGTGGTCACCCAGATTGCACCTGCGGTCCGGGAGGCTATCGGTGAAGAAGTGGGCATGGGCACCGGTGATATGCCGATGGATAAATTTGTGGCAGGTTTACGACGTATCGGAATGGATTATGTCTTACATACAAACTTCACTGCCGACCTGACCATTATCGAGGAGGGGAACGAACTTATCCAAAGATTAAAAGAAAATGGAACACTTCCTATGATGACTTCCTGCAGCCCTGGTTGGATCAACTTCATAGAAACCTTTTACCCGGACCTTCTGAGCAATCTCTCTACCTGTAAGTCACCTCAACAAATGTTCGGGGCTCTGGTCAAAACCTACTGGGCAGAAAAAATGGATATTGATCCATCCGGGATCTACTCTGTTTCCGTTATGCCCTGCACAGCTAAAAAATTCGAGGCTGCTCGGCCGGAGATGAATGACAGCGGATTCAGAGATGTGGACCTGGTGCTGACAACCAGAGAAGTAGGAAGACTCTTCCGCATGTTTGGAATCGATTTCGATAAGATAGAGCCCGGTCAATTCGATCCCTGGATGGGCAAGTATACAGGAGCAGGGGTTATCTTTGGGGCCACGGGCGGTGTGGCAGAGGCCGCTTTGCGTACGGTCTATGAAGTTGTCACAGGCGATCCGCTCGACGATGTAAATTTTACAGCAGTGCGCGGTTTTGAGGACATCAAAGAGGTGGAAGTTGACCTTAAAGGCATCACAGTCAAGGTAGCAGTCGCTCACGGTTTAGGAAACGCCCGTAAGCTTATGGACCAGGTTCAAGCAGGTGAATCCCCCTACCATTTTATCGAGATCATGGCTTGCCCGGGAGGCTGCATTGGCGGTGGCGGACAGCCCATCACCAAAAGTAATGTGAAAAGAAAAGAGCGTATCAACGCTATTTATGTTGAAGATGAAAAATGTCCTATCAGAAAATCACATGAAAACCCGGAAATCACACAAATTTACGAAGATTTCCTTAAGGAGCCGTTAGGACATAAATCACATCAACTGCTGCACACTAGCTATAAACCGACAAACAAAGAAATTCTCTAAAAAAGAATAATAGAATTGAATGATCCCGGTAATAATTTTTAGCATAAAGAATGAAGGACGCTTTGTTTGTCATCCGGCAAACAAAGCGTCCCTATGCCACATGTCACATTTAAGAGGTATTTTCAACCCCAATTGACGGTATATAGTTCATATGATAGGATATAGTAAAATATACATATTATAGAAACTGAAATATGCATAATATATAGGAGGAATTTATATGCCACTGATTACAAGTACGGAACTTTTCGAAAAAGCATATGAGGGCAAATATGCCATTGGTGCTTTCAATGTTAATAACATGGAAATAATCCAGGGGATTGTTGAGGCAGCCAAAGAAGAAAAGGCCCCGCTGATTCTCCAGGTATCCGCAGGAGCTAGAAAATATGCTAACCCGATTTACTTAAGGAAACTGGTAGAAGCTGCAATTGAGGACTCCGATTTGCCCATCGTACTACACTTAGATCACGGTGAAGACTTTGATATCTGTAAACAATGTGTAGACGACGGTTTTACTTCGGTCATGATAGATGCTTCCCACCGGCCCTTCGAAGAAAACGTTGAAATCACCAAACGTGTTGTGGAATACGCACACAGCAAAGGGGTTGTGGTAGAAGCAGAACTTGGCAGATTGGCCGGTATAGAAGACGCAGTGAGTGTAAGCGAGAGAGATGCAACTTTTACGGTTCCCGAACAAGCTGCAGAATTTGTTGAAAGAACGGGAGTTGATTCATTGGCTGTTGCCATCGGCACAAGCCACGGCGCCTTCAAATTTAAAGGGGAACCTTCATTAGATTTTGAAAGATTAAAACAGATCCAAAAATTACTGCCTAAATTTCCGTTGGTATTGCACGGTGCATCTACGGTGCTACCCGAGTTTGTAGATTTATGCAATCAATATGGCGGTAAGATTTCAGGTGCACAAGGTGTTCCTGAAGAAATGATTCGCCAAGCTACCAAATTAGGAGTATGTAAGGTAAACATAGACACAGATCTACGCCTTGCCATGACAGCAGCAATCAGAAAACATATGGCCGAAAATCCTGACAATTTCGACCCTAGAAAATACCTGGGTCCCGGCAGAACAGCCATCAAAGAAATGGTACAGCATAAAATTAGGAATGTTTTGGGTTCCGGTAACAGATTATAAAATATAACTTAGTTATAAAGGCCATCTGGCGATTACTACCATCAGATGGCCTTTGTGACAAAAGGGGACGTACCTAATTTGTCACATCCGCGTGACAAAAGCGTGACAAACCGGGTACGTCCCCTTTTGTCACTTTATGATTTTCACCAATTCAAAATTGACGTAATCGCAGGACACCAACCTATAACTTACTCCATTATGTATACCTTGCAGACCATAATCATAAGATATTTCATCGTGTAAATGCCCATAAATTACATAGTCCACATTGTATTTTTCAAAAGTTTCAGTAAATAAGGATGGCTCTAATTTGTCGTTGGTAGGAGGATAATGCATCATAGCAATTATACCTTTATATCCCTGTCGCTGTTTTGCCGATTTCAGAGACATCTCCAGTCTGTTAACTTCCCGCAGATATATTTTCTCATCATGATCGGTAAATTTATAGCTATTAGGACATATCCATCCCCTTGTACCGCATATCACGTATTCCATATATGTAAAAGAATTATTTTGTATAAAGTTCATGGAATCAAACAATGAATTCAACTTCGTTATAGATTTCCACCAGTAATCATGGTTACCTCTTATCAGATATTTGGTACCCGGCAGATGTGCAATCCATTCTAAATCAACCATCGCCTTTTCCAGGGTCATGGCCCAAGAAATATCTCCGGGGATAAGAACAGCATCGTCCTTCTTTACCTTTTCTAACCAACTTGCTTTTATTTTATCCCCATGGTCTGCCCAATGTTCCCCAAATATATCCATAGGTTTATCGGAATCGCCACTTAAGTGCAAATCCCCTATAGCATAAATTGCCATGCTATCACCAATCCCCCTATTACTGTAATTTCCCCATAGGATACATCGGGGACGGTTCCCGGTTCACCCTTCCTCTGACAATGATGCGGAGTAGGGTGCATTAGGAACCATCCCCTGTGCATCTTGGCGCACTGATTATAGCCCTTTTTTAGCTATATACTCCGCCAAATCAACAATTCTACAAGAATATCCCCATTCGTTATCATACCATGAAAGCACCTTTAACATTCTTTCCCCAACCATCATAGTTGATAAAGCATCAATTATGGACGATCTGGAATCTTTTTTGAAATCGATAGACACCAACGGTTCTTCCGTATAGCCCAGAATTCCCTTCATAGCCCCATCAGCCGCTTCTTTAAACTTTTGGTTTACCTCTTCCGCCGTCGTATCCTTGTTCAGTTCCACCACAAAATCTACTACGGATACAACCGGAATAGGAACTCTCATGGCCAGCCCATTTAATTTGCCTTCCAACGATGGAATAACCTTGGCTACAGATCTGGCCGCACCCGTGGTAGTCGGTATAATAGACTCTGCCGCTGCCCTCGCCCTTCTCGGGTCCTTATGTGGCAAATCCAGTATTCTTTGATCATTGGTATAAGCATGAACTGTGGTCATCAAACCATTTTTGATTCCAAAGTTATCTTCCAACACCTTGGCAACCGGAGCCAGACAGTTTGTTGTACAGGAAACGTTAGACAAAATGTGGTGTTTCTTCGGATCATATTCACCCTCATTTACTCCCATAACAATATTTAAATCTTCTCCGGACTTTGCCGGTGCAGATATAATTACCTTTTTTGCCCCCCCTTGTATATGCTTGGAGGCACTCTCTTTAGTTAAGAATAACCCTGTAGCCTCTACAACTATATCTACCCCCATGTCTCCCCATGGAATGTCGGCCGGATCCCTGAACGCAGTAAAATTTACTTTTTTATCCCCTATGTATAATGCATCCTCCGTTGCCCTGATTTCCTCATTTATCTTTCCATATAAAGAATCATATTTGAATATATGTGCATGATTTTGCGGGCCACTGGTGCTGTTAATAGCAATGATGTCTATGTCCCTATCATGCTCCAATGCTATTCTGAGAACCGCTTTGCCAATTCTTCCAAAACCGTTGATGCCAACCCTCGCCTTCATACTTCTCCTCCTTATTAAGATAATTTTGCAACAAACATATATATATTATGCGCCAATGCCGGCATATATATTTTGATGCGCCGGGGACGATTCCCCATGCACCCTTCCCTTGGCAATGATACAGAGCAGGGTGTATCAGGAACCGTCCCCAGTGCATCCCTAGTTTAAGCCCGGTTCCACGTCTCCAAATGCCCCGGTAACTCTTCCTTATCACAACTCATGGTTAATACAAAATTAACATTATGTTTGTGCCCTATATTATTGAGCTTCTTGAAAAACTCCTCCGAGTTATCCGATTTCACATTAATTATTTTATATAAACCATCGATATAGATTGTTTCTATATCGTAGTTTGACGCTATTATCCCGCAGATAAAACCATACAAACCTTGTTCACCTGAAACTTGATACTCGTCTATACTGATATATCTGATCCTGTGATCAATTTGCAACATACGCCCGTCCTCATAATCAATATAAACCAGATGCCCTTTGGTTTTTTTAATATCCTCATTAGCTAATTGGGTTAACATTTTGGTTTTTCCGGTGCCCGCGGCCCCAACTATAAGTCTTATCATAGGTAAAACCCCCTAGGTATGTTTTGGTAATACTTATACCTAAAAACGTTCTATATATAACACCCTTCTGTCCTACCCGGAAGTGTTGTCATCTCAATGATTTCCCGCCTAAATAATCCGCTTTTTTCCCCTGGTATCTTCCTTCATCTTTCATCTGTTTATGGATCTGATCGCGTATCTTCCACCAGCTCATATTCCAATTAACAAACAAACTATTCTCCTTTGGCGCTCTCCCGATTAATCTCTGTATAACTATATCGGGGTATAAATATTCTAAAAAAGTAATAACTCTCTCTTTATATTCTTCAACCGAAATAAGTTTTATTTCTCCCGCTTTATACTGTTCCCCCATCATTGTATTTTCCATTATATACAAAGCATGTAATTTAACCTGTTCTATATTGAGTGCACTTATGACCTTTGCATTTTCGATCACATCGTCCATATCATCCCATGGTAAGTTAAGTATTAAATGTGCACATATTTCAAATCCATGTCTTTTTATAGCCAAAACAGCATCTATAAATTCCCCAAGGGTATGTCCCCTGTTTATTTTATTAAGTGTATGATAATTGGCGGTCTGAAGCCCCAATTCAAGAGATATTTCCACACCCTTTCTGAGTCGCAGATCCGCTAAAAATTCCAGATACTCCTCCTTGATACAATCCGGCCTTGTTGAAATTGCAATTTCCACTATATCTTCCATCACCGCGTCTTCTATGTAACCCTTAAAAACGTCTATGGACATATACGTGTTCGAAAAATTTTGGAAATAGGCAATATACTTGTTCGCCTTATATTTTTCCCTTATTTGTTTTTTTATACCATTGATTTGTTGTTTTACCGAACCGAAATCAGGTAAATTTTCAAACACCGTGCCCCCTTCGGCGCAAAAAGTGCACCCCCCTGTACTGAGTTTCCCATCACGATTTGGACAAGTTATCGGTAAATTCACCGGAAGCTTATATACCTTTTCACCATACTTTTCTGTAAGATACTGTGAGTATGTCCTATATAAATGTTGTGTGTTTCCCATTTTGCCTTCCCCTTACCGCTATTCTTTATAAAGATTTATATATGAATTTTCGCCACCTGAATTGCTGCCCTAGGTAGCAGGCACCACAGTTATTTCAACCTTTGGTTGTAGCCTTTTCCTCAACTTAAAAATAATATTATCGTGCCCCGAAACCCCCGGGGATTCCCCTAAAACGACAATACTGATATTGTTGTCCCTGCAAAAATCTATTATGGTCCCGACAACCTCCGACGATCTCAATACCGTCATATCCGCTCCAACAGATTTTGAAATTTCGAACAGATAATCCAGAGCCTCCCCTTCACTCGAATTGCCCAAAAAGTTCCAACCTGTAGGTGCTACATGAACAACAAAAAGATTTCCCCCTCTTTGTTCCTTAATTTTAACCCCGGATTGAATCAATTTTTCACAGGTCTTTTGTTTCGTCACGCATACCATTATATTGTTTTGCATATCCATTAAAGTTGCCTCCCTTGACCTATAATTATACCCAACAAACCCCCTGCTTGTTTTAAGCCTTGCCTCATATATTATACTATATTTAATAGTATATTTGTTTTTAATTTAAACAATTACTTATAAGGGGAATCTATTGATTTTGTTTCCCCACTAATATGAAAGACACACTGTATTCCTCCTGTTTAATAATTATTTCGTAATTTTTATAATCAAGTTCGAAATTAAGCAGGTGAGAAAGTAAATCTATGTTCTTTAAAAAATGAATACTGCATCTATTATTCCCTTCTTTGGTATTAAACCTGATAACTATATTTTTAACTTCACACAATTGTATCCTCGACATTTTATCCTCGTCTATAAAGGGTATAAATAAATTGACTGTCCTATGCCCTATCGGAATAAAAAGATCCACATCCCCATGTTCGTCTTCTTTTCTTATCTCTCTGATTTCAAAATCACTCTTTAAAATAAAATCTCCGTTTATACACATAGTCTTTCTCCATTCTCATTTTATTTTCCTATAAATTATATAACCAATTATCAAAGAATTAAACTGTTTATCCGGACATGGCAACGGGACAATAATTTAACCTATCAAACTAGAAACCGGAAATCAGCGTGCCGGTGTGCCGGACCTCTTTATTTAAAACCACCTACCCTTCTAACAGGTTTCCGGCATTCAGATTTCCGGCTTCCGACTTCCAACATGAGTTAGGTCATAAAAAAAGGGATACAGAATTTGATTTCTGTACCCTCTTTAAATAATAATTTTAAAAAATTATCTTTTCCATTTTTTATTGCTTTAACACATGCTGCCCAAAATATTTGGTTCTCTTCAAAGCAGCACCTATCGGTATAAACAACAGCGCCCCCACAAAACCTTGAATCAAGTTTGCCGGCACACTGGCTGCTGCAACCAAAAAGCTTCCTTTCATAATTCCGCCTGCTACAAAATAGCCAAGCACCATCCAGCCGGCTCCAAATATCAAAGCAATACAATTTCTTAAATTGACCAGACCATTGCTTTCCTGATCCGCAATAATACCAACTCCATATCCCATAAGAGCCTTAATAATGAGTGTAGGCAGTACCCAATGAGTGTATGCTAAAAGCAAGTCCGCCATAGCCGAACCCAGGCCCCCTGCAATAGCTCCCTTCCTCTTTCCAAACATAATTGCTGCTAAAAAAATCATGCTATCGCCCAAATGAATGTAACCCTGTGTAGCAATAGTCGGAATCTTGATAACCATCGTCGATACGGCTACCAAAGCAATTAAAAGCCCTAATATCGTTAAATCCTGTATTCTATTGAATTTTAAATCTTCATGCATAGTTTAGGTCCCCCCTTTTAATATGTATAAAACTATTAAGTGTACTGTTCTATCAGTACACTTTTCATTATATCATCAACTTTTGTAACTGTAAAGGGTATATTTAAACTATTTTTGCACGGTACTGTATCGATACACATCTAATTAAAAACAGGTTCTATCTTGAAAATTGCACACATTTCCCACGCCACAATAAACAGATTTTTTTCTTAAACACAAATCCCCATAAGCAAAATTTACTTTGTCTGTCTCGGGATGACAAAATAAAGGGCCTTCATAACAATCCTACTGACAGTCTATGTTCAGCGTAGATGGTCAGCGTCTCGAGACAACAAAATAAAGAGCCTTCATAACAATGGCAAAAATGTTATACTGTCTTTTTCTTTGACAATTCCCGCTTCCAAAACCTCACCGAAAAAAATTTGTTCATTTACAGCGCATAGGGTATTAAATTTTTTTATAATGGGACAATCAATATAACACTCTTTTCCTATTTCCGTTATTTTTATGACGGCATCCCCTATTTGTAATAACTCTCCTACAGTCAAATTATCCACATCTATACCGTCGACGACAAAATTGGCTTTGAATTTCATATGACAAAATCCTCTGATACGGTCATTGATGAGCCTGTTGTTGCCTTCAGAAGTAATAAAACTGACATTCCTTTTGCCTTCTTTCAGTTCACAGGCATGTAGATCTATTTGTTTTTTTTGGTTCCATATATCATCCTTTTTGAAATATATTTTTTCTATAATTGCCACGTCGTTTGCCTCCAAATAGAAAAATTTAAAAAAATAAAGGGGGCGCTATGCCCCCCGATTATACTGATGTTCTTCTAGCCTACTTTTTCTAACTTAACTGCCGATACTTTATATTCCGGTATCTTGGATATAGGATCTAATGCCGCACCGGTTAAATAGTTTGCAGCTCCGCATGCATAATGGAATGGCATAAACACTACATCCTCATCTATTATGTCTGTAACCTTTACTACTACGTCTACACTTCCCCTTCTTGAAGAAACCTTAATTGTTTCACCATCTTTAAATCCTAATTTGTCTGCCGTACATTTATTTATTTCTATAAATGAACTTGGTGCTATTTTGTTTAGTCCCTCTTCTCGTCCGGTCATACTCCTGGTGTGGTAATGATACAATATCCTTCCGGTGGTCAATATGAACGGATATTCTTCATCCTTGGTTTCAGCACTTCCTATATGCTCAACCGGATGGAATAAGCCCTTACCCCTAGCTATTTTTTCCTTATGCAAATACTTGGTACCCGGATGATCCTTGGTAGGACATGGCCACTGTAGACCTCCATTTTCCAGTCTTTCATATGAAATGCCTCCGTATTGTGGTGTAACACTGGCTATTTCTTCCATTATCTTGGACGGATCTTTGTAGAACTTATCATACCCCAATCTTCTCATGATTTCCATCAATATTACCCAATCCGGTTTAGAATCGCCTACAGGTTCAATGGCTTTTCTTACCCTTTGGACTCTTCTCTCCGTATTCGTGAAGGTTCCGTCCTTTTCTGCAAATGAAGCAGCAGGAAGAACAACATCCGCAAGTTCAGCAGTTTCGGTTAAGAAGATATCCTGGACCACCAAAAAGTCTATGCTTTCAAGAGCATGCTTTACATGGTTTATGTCCGGATCAGACACCATAGGATTCTCTCCCATTATATATAGGAATCTTAAGCTACCGTCTCCGATTGCATCTAACATATCAGGTATAGTCAGACCGCCCTCTCTCGGTAAGTTTTCAACTCCCCATGCCTTCTCAAATTTTTGGGCTACATCCTCATTAAATACTTTTTGATATCCGGAATAATCCGCGGGCAGCCCTCCCATATCACATGCACCCTGTACATTGTTTTGTCCACGCAGTGGGTTTACTCCTGTGAATTCCCTGCCGATATTACCACAAGCAAGTGCAAGGTTAGATGTGGCTATTACATTATGAGTTCCGGTTCTATGTTGAGTTATACCCATAGCATAGTATATACCTGCCCTATCCGATTCGGCATACATTCTGGCCGCCTTCGCGATATCATCCTTATCCACATCGCATATTTCGGCAACTCTCTCAAGTGTATAGCTTTTTACAGATTCCTTAAGCTCCTCGAAATTTTCGGTTCTTTCCGCTATATACTCTTTGTCATGAAGATCGTTTTCTATTATATAGTTCAGCATTCCGTTTAAAAGTGCTATGTTTGAACCGGGTTTTATCTGTAAAAATACATCTGCTTCTTCAGCAAGTTCTATTCTCCTGGGTTCGGCTACTATCAGTTTGGCACCCTTTGCCTTTGCACGTTTAATTTGGGTTCCTATAACCGGGTGATTCTCTGTAGTATTCGTGCCGATAACAAATATAACATCATTATCTACTACCTCTGAAATACTGTTTGTCATAGCCCCGCTTCCGAGTGTAGTTGCAAGACCTGCAACTGTAGCGGAATGTCAGAGCCTGGCGCAGTGATCCACGTTGTTGGTTCCTATTACTGCCCTGAATAATTTCTGGAATAAGTAGTTATCCTCATTTGTACATCTTGCAGATGTAAATCCACCCAAAGAATTAGAGCCATATTTTTCTTTGGTCTCCTTTATCTTTGAGACTATAAGGTCAAATGCCGCATTCCAAGATGCTTCTTCTAAAACCCCGTTTCTCCGTATAAGTGGGGTTTTCAATCTTTCTTCATGATTGATAAAATCGGTTGCATAGCTACCCTTTACACACAATAATCCGTGATTAGGTTCACCCTGCTCGACAGGTTTGGAACCGATTACCTTTCCTTTGTGTGTTATAAGCTCCAACTGGCAACCTACCCCACAATATGTGCAAGTAGTCTTTACCTTCTTGGTATCCCAGGCCCTGATCCTTTTCTCTCTCTTCGGGAGAAGTGCTCCTACCGGGCATACCGCTACACAGTTACCGCAGGATACACAAGTAGATTCCGCACGTCCTGCCCTGAAGGGAGTATCTGCTAAAGCCCCAAAGCCTCTGTTATCTATAGTCAACGCATGTGTACATTGTAACTCCTCACAAACCCTGACACACCTACCGCAAAGTATACATTTATTACGATCATAATCATAAAATTCATTGCTTTCATCCGGAGGTAGATCCCTTCTCTCTCCTACAAAACTGCCTCTCTCGACTCCATACTCGTAGCAGTAATCCTGCAATTTACATTCTCCGGACTTTTCACAGGTCAAACAGTCGTTCGGGTGATTTGACATCAATAGGTCCAAAACGCTTCTTCTGGCTTCTATTACCTTTGGCGTATGCGTCTTTACCTTCATACCGTCAGACACCTTCAGTGAACATGCAGTCATGAGATTCCTCATGCCTTCTACTTCTACCAGACACATTCTACATGCAGCGTGGGCTACCAGTCTGTCGTCATTACATAATGTAGGTATGTCGATACCTGCTTGTTCACAGGCCTGAAGTACGGTAAAATCTTCCGGTACATCATAGGTTACATCATTGATTTCTATTTTTACCATCAGCTGTCCTCCTTTCTGCCTATCAACATTGTTCGGCATCCTTCGAATCCATTTTATCCAATTTATCTAGTATTCCTTCAATTTCTAATGCCTTTTCCCAACTCGCCTCTATAAACTTGCCATCCTCTTTTATATAAGGGGTTTCGGGATCATCCAGGTTCAAAAATTCAGAAGTCAATCTTCCCTTCAAGCATAACGGTCTGCCTTCACCCGGTGATTTTGCCCTCACGGCTACATTCTTTCCGTTTTTGGACAGAACCTCAAAATCACAGCCATATTCGCAGGATTTGCACTTGAATTCTGTCACTTCGCCATCCCAAATTCTGGTTTTGCCCATCAGTCTCTTATCTAATAATGCTCCTACAGGGCATATCGTAACACATCTGTTGCAAGATACACAACTTGATTCCTCTATTGACATATCCGCATCAAATGCCACCTTGGTTTCAAATCCCCTGTTAGCAAAGGTTAGAACCTGTCTATCAGCCACTTGTTCACAAATTCTGACACATTTATGGCAGAGTATACATTTGGCCTCATCTTTTAGAATATATGGGCTGGAAGTATCTGTATATTCGGGTTTGTAAGCACCGTCGTGCTCCCTGAATTTAACGTCATACATGTATGCATATTTTTGCAACAGACATTCCCCTGCTTTTTGGCAAGTCAAACAATCATTCGGATGATTATCCAAAAGTAGTTGCAATACCATTTTCCTTGCATGAACAACCTTTTCCGATTCGGTATGAACAACCATACCGTCGGTTACCGCCATAGAACAAGAGGTATGCAATTTCGGATTACCTTCGATTTCCACCAGACACAATCTACAGGCCCCTACTATTTCCAAATCTGGGTCATAACATAACGCCGGTATCTCTATGCCAACCTCTTCAGCAGCTTGAAGTATAGTATAACTCGCAGGTACAACCGCCTTTTTCCCATCTATCGTAAGAGTTACATATCTCATTTTCTTCCCCCCATTTTTTAAAATTATATGCCTCGGTCAAAACATTAAAACGCCTAAATTGCAATTTGCTCCTCTTTATCCTATCTATGCAAATTATTCGACTGACACAGCGCCGAATCTACAAACCTCATAACACTTACCACATTTAATACAAATGTCCGGATTAATTTTGTGTGGTTCTTTGAGGGTGCCGGTAATAGCTTCCACAGGACAATTTCTGGCGCATATAGTACATCCGGTACATTTTTCAGGGTCTATTGTATATGTCAACAGAGCCTTACACTGTTTAGCCGGACATTTTTTGTCGTTGATATGCGCTTCATATTCATCCCTGAAATACCTTATTGTAGTAAGCACAGGATTTGAGGCAGTCTGACCTAAACCGCAAAGGGAGGCAGAATTTATAAATTTACCCAATTCTTCTAATTTTTCTATATCTCCGGGTTCACCTTTACCTTCAGTTATTTTTTCAAGCATTTCTAACATTCTCTTGGTACCTTCACGACATGGTGTACATTTTCCGCAGGATTCCTTACATGTAAAGTCCAAGAAAAATTTCGCCATATCCACCATACATGTGGTTTCGTCCATAACAACCATACCGCCGGAACCCATGATAGCACCCGTTTTTGTAATAGAAGCATAATCAACCGGTATATCCAAAAACTCTGCAGGTATACATCCGCCTGACGGTCCACCCATTTGTACCGCTTTAAATCCTTTATCTTCAGCAATTCCTCCGCCTATACCGAAAATTATTTCCCTTATGGTCATTCCCATAGGAACTTCAACCAATCCGCCTTTTTTAATCTTGCCTGCAAGCGCGAACACTTTTGTTCCCTTGCTATCCTCTGTTCCAACGGCTGCAAAGGCATCCCCGCCGTTAGCCAATATAAACGGTACATTGGCAAAGGTTTCAACATTGTTAATATTGGTGGGCTTGCCCCAATAACCTTTTTGTGCCGGGAATGGGGGTTTTGGTCTAGGTGTTCCTCTGTTACCTTCCAGTGATTCAAGAAGTGCTGTCTCTTCCCCACATACAAAGGCTCCTGCACCCGCCTTGATCCTTAGACTAAATTTAAACTTGCCTTCGCCAAACAAATCCTTATTTAAGTATCCTCTTTCTTCCGCCTGTGCCATGGCAATATTCAGTCTCTTAATCGCTAGGGGATATTCGGCCCTTACATATATAATCCCTTCCGAAGCTCCTATTGCATACCCTGCTATTATCATACCTTCAATCAAAGCATGGGGGTCACCCTCGAGTACACTCCTGTCCATAAAAGCACCGGGGTCACCTTCATCCGCATTACAGACCAGATATTTTTCAGTCCCGGGCGATTGTCGTGCTGCGTTAAATTTAAACCAGGTAGGAAATCCTGCTCCACCTCTACCTCTCAATCCGGAAACTTTTACTTCTTCTATCACTTCCTCAGGTGTCATTTCCTTGATGCATCTCTCGATAGCCTTATATCCTCCGGATTCTATATATTCGTCTATGTTCTCAGGATCAAT
Source organism: Clostridiales bacterium (assembly GCA_012519835.1). GTDB lineage: Bacteria > Bacillota > Clostridia > Peptostreptococcales > Natronincolaceae > JAAZJW01. The sequence goes on from JAAYPJ010000016.1 coordinate 18,468, forward strand.
AATCCCACAATTTCTCAAGGAAATTCTTTTTTGTTTAGCTAAAGCTTCTTTGTCTTCATCACTTATAACATTTTCGTTAGAGTCAACCTTACTGGCAACTATATCCTTAACTATTTGTTTTGCTATTTCTTCGTCTACCTTTACAAAAGTCGTTTTTTTGCCGTCGTCATCTATAAAATCCACTATGGGCTCTAAATAGCACATACCAATACATCCGGTAGAACCCAATTTTATATTTGCACCGCTATTTTTAATTTCTTCCTCTAAAATTTTATACGCCTTGCTAGCCCCGGCAGCTATACCGCAACTTCCTTGCCCCACAATGAGTTTCATGTACTACTCCCCCTTTACTCTTTGTTTTATTATTCTTCTTCTGCCTTTATTGCTTTAAGAATTTCTTTTGTCTTTTTTGGAGTTAGTTTGCCGTGCACCTCACCATCTATCATCATTACCGGTGACAAACTACAACAACCTAAACAAGCCACGTTTGTTAAGGTAAACAGACCGTCCTTCGTGGTTTCTCCTTCACTTATTTCCAATTCCTCACAGATGGCTTCTTCTATGGCCTTTGAACCGTTGACATGACAAGCAGTACCTTGACAAAGCAGTATCACATGTTTACCCACAGGGTCTAATCTGAACTGGGTATAAAAAGTAGCAACGCCATAAATTTTAGCGAGCTTAATTCCGGTCACTTCCGATATATAATTTAATGCCTCTATTGGTAAATATTCATAAAGCCCTTGGACGTCTTGTAAAATACTAATGAGGCTACCCTTGACACCCTCGTATTTACTTAGTATTTGATCCAATTTGTCCACATCTTTTACTGCAACATTTCCATTATCATTACATCCACAACAAGCCATTCACACCCCACTCCTTTCAAGATAAATATAGTTTGTACAGATAAACCCCAACATGCGAGACCGCGAATTATGCATGTACAACATTTATACCATGTTTACTCCAAATGTGTTTAAAATATTAACTATAATGTATGCTGTAATTATACACCTATGGCTATAAAACCTGAATGTTCAATCATATTAGGCAAAAAACAATAATTAAATCCCCCCTATTCCGATATTATTCATAAAACCTTATCAAACGCAAATTTAAAAAACTAGACACTCTATAGTAATTAATAATTTCACAATTATATAATACCATGTTAATAGGCTATTGTAAATGTTTTTATGACCTTTATGGCCTGATTCGGCTAGAAATCAGAGGCTGGAAGCCAAAATGTCGGAAACCCGCCAACTTTTGTTATTTTTTGAAAAACTTCAGCACATTCTCCGCCACCTTCTTATTCATCCCCCTTACCTCTGACAGTTCCTCCGCTGTAGCGTTTTTTATCCTATCAATGGTCTCAAAATGCATCATCAGAGCCTTTCTTCTTGCCTCTCCTATCCCCGGTATTTCTTCCAATACGGATTGTAACATGGTCTTTTTCCTCAAACTCCTGTGATAATTTATGGCAAAACGGTGTGCTTCATCCTGAATTTTAGTTATCAATCTAAAGGGATCTGATGTTTTTTCAACATGTATCTCTTTTCCTTCATATATCAACCCCTCGGTACGGTGTTTTTTGTCTTTCACTATACCACATATCGGGATATCCAACTTCAGGGAATTAAGTGCCCTTTTTACACTGCCGACCTGCCCTGATCCGCCATCTATCATTATCAAATCGGGAAAAACAGCAAACCTGCCTTCCGATATCTCCATAGACTGTTCAATAATACCTTGAGTTTCCTCTAATCCCCTCTTAAAACGCCTGACAATTATCTCCTCAATACTGGCATAATCATCTGGTCCTTTTACAGTTCTGATTTTAAACCTCCTGTAATCGTCCTTTTTGGGTTTTCCGCCTTCAAACACCACCATTGAGGCTACGGAGTCCACCCCTTGTATGTTTGAAATATCAAAACATTCTATTCGTTCCGGTATTTTCTCCAGATCTAACAGCTCTGTAAGTTTCGCCAATGTGTCTTCTGTTCTTTCTTTCTCTAACTCCTTTATCTTTATGTTTTGTTCCATGTCTATAACAGCATTCTTCTTGACCATTTCCAACAGTTGTTTTTTGGTTCCCCTCTGCGGGACCCTGATAGTAACCTTACTACCCCTTTTACCACTTATCCATTCTTCCAATATCTTTAAATCATCTACATCTTGTTCTATCAATATTTCCTTTGGTATAAATGTGGAACCGCTATAAAATTGTTTTAAAAATGATGAAATAATCTCCCGATCACTGTTATCTTTAGTATTCTTTAATATAAAATGTTCCCGCCTGACAAGCTTGCCTTTGCGGACAAAAAATACCTGTACCCAACTATCCTTGTCCCCTCTGGCCATAGCAATAACATCCTGATCCTGTCCGTTTGCGGAAACTATTTTTTGTTTTTCTACTATACTATTGAGGGCTATCGTTTGATCCCTATATTTAGCCGCTTTTTCAAAATCCATTGCGTCCGCGGCCCTTTTCATTTTTTCTTCTATTTTATAGATAAGTTCCTCCTCTTTGCCATCCAAGAACATGATTATCTCATCTATCATATTCATATATTCTTCCTTGCCTATTTCCCCGGTACACGGACCCATGCATTTTTCTATATGATAATTTAAACAGGGCCTTTCGTGGTTTTTGATCATTCTTTCTATATTGTTGTTGCATTTCCTTATGGGATATATGTTATGAATGATATTTATGGTTTCATTCAAGGCCCCCTCATTTGTATAGGGACCAAAATATTTGGCCCCATCTTTGATAATTCTTCTGGTTTTGACCAATCTGGGATATTCTTCACCCAAGGTAATTTTTATATAGGGATATGTTTTATCATCCCTTAGCAAAACATTATATTTCGGTCTGTTTTCCTTTATCAGGTTACATTCCAATATCAATGCTTCCAGTTCCGTATCCGTAACAATATATTCAAATGTGTTTATATGAGACACCATAGCCCTGACCTTTGGGGAATGACTTCCGGGGGACTGGAAATATTGTCTCACCCTGTTTTTAAGTGAGATCGCTTTGCCGACATATATGATCTTATGGTTTTTGTCCATCATCATATATACCCCCGGTTTATCCGGCAATGTCTTCAATTTTTGTTTTATATCTGTGTTAAACATTTCTTCCTCCCGTAATTCTAGAGCACATCGGACTGTATGGAAAGCACTTTTCCCGTATTTTGTTATCCTGAGCGAAGCGAAGGATCTTAAGCAGTCTGAAATGCAGATTCCTCGCTGCTCTCAGAATTTGCGCGTATTATCCACACCACAATGAATGAAAGTATTATTCGGGGTATAGATCCTTCGCAGGTCGAACTTATACTGCTCGTCTCAGGATGACAAAAATGCGGGACTTTCATAGCAGTGACAAAAAGTAGAAAATATGCTTTTTTACACAGTCTAACGCTACCTATGCCAATAAGGGCTCTAAAAACTTACCTGTATAGGATTGTTCTATCTTAGTGATCTGTTCCGGGGTGCCTGTGGCAATGACTTCCCCGCCTTCATCCCCGCCTTCGGGGCCGAGGTCTATGATATAATCCGCTGTTTTGATAACGTCCAGATTGTGTTCTATAACCAAAATCGCATTTCCGCCATCCACAAGCCTCTGCAAGACCTCTATCAATCTGTCTATATCGGCGGTATGAAGACCTGTAGTAGGTTCGTCCAATATATATAATGTTTTACCCGTGCTTCTCTTGCCCAATTCGGATGCAAGCTTGACTCTTTGGGCTTCTCCTCCCGACAGTTGGGTGGAAGATTGTCCCAATTTGATATACCCCAAACCTACGTCATACAGGGTCTGCAATTTTCTTTGTATTCTCGGTATGTTACCAAAGAAATTGAGGGCTTCCTCCACATTCATCTCCAGAATGTCAGATATTGTCTTGCCTTTATATTTTATCTCCAAAGTTTCCCTATTATATCTCTTACCTTTACATACTTCGCAGGGCACATACACGTCGGGAAGAAAATGCATCTCTATTTTTATAATACCGTCTCCCCTGCAGGCCTCGCATCTTCCGCCCCTTACATTAAAGCTGAACCTTCCCTTTAAATAACCGCGCATCTTGGCCTTTGTAGTCTGTGCAAATATATCCCGTATGTCGTCGAATACACCTGTGTAGGTGGCGGGATTAGAGCGTGGTGTCCTTCCTATCGGACTCTGGTCTATTTCAATCACCTTATCGATGTGTTCTATACCTGTCACTTCTTGGTGGTCACCGGGCTTTGCTTTTGCACGATATAATTCCTGGGCCATTTTTTTATACAATATCTCATTTATCAACGTACTTTTGCCGGACCCCGAAACACCTGTGATACATGTAAACACGCCTAAAGGTATTTCAACATCGATATTTTTTAAATTGTTTTCTTTTGCACCAATTATTTTCAGCCAATTGCCATTAGGTTCTCGCCTCTTATCGGGAACCCCAATCGCTTTTCTGCCGCTCAAATACTGGCCTGTGACGGACTGTTCCACCTGCATAATTTGATCTACCGTACCTTCTGCAACAACACTTCCTCCATGGATACCCGCGCCCGGGCCGATATCGATAATATGATCCGCCATATGCATAGTACCTTCGTCATGCTCTACCACTATCACCGTGTTCCCGAGATCGGTTAAATGTCTCAGGGTTTTCAGCAGCTTATGATTATCCTTCTGATGTAGTCCGATACTGGGCTCGTCTAAAATATATAAAACGCCTACCAGACTGGAACCTATCTGGGTAGCCAAGCGAATTCGCTGTGATTCTCCACCGGACAAACTCCCTGCGCTTCTCGATAAAGTTAAATAATCCAACCCTACATCTACCAAAAAGTCTAATCTGGCCTTGATCTCTTTCAATATCTGTCTGGCAATAAAGGTCCTTCTTTCATCCAATTTTAATTCATCGAAAAACCGTTTCGCCTCTTTCACTGAAAGTTCGGTTACCTCAAAGATGTTTTTACCCCCGACGGTAACTGCCAAAGCAACATCTTTAAGTCTGGCACCTTTGCAAGTTTCACATTTGTTTTCAGCGGTGTACTCGTCGATCTTCGCTCTCGCATATTCGGAATTAGTTGTTCTGTATCTTCTCGCCATGTTGGGAATAACTCCTTCGAATATGGAGGAATAGTCCCTTATACCCCCAAATTTGGACTCATACCTGAACTCCACTCTTTTCTTACTGCTCCCATATAATATATCTTCGAGCAGTTCTTCAGGCAAATCCTTTATCGGCGTATCTACATTGTAACCATATTGTTTTACTATGCTTTCCAACATTTTAAAGTAATAGGTGTTATCATTGGCAGCACCCGAGCCGCTCCAAGGGGCTACGGCCCCCTCCCTGATTGTCAAATTTCTATTTGGAATCACCAATTCCGGGTCTATACTTTTCATATATCCTATGCCGTTGCATTCGGGACATGCTCCAAACGGACTGTTGAATGAAAACATCCTGGGGGCTAATTCTTCTATCCCGATCCCGTGCTCCGGACACGCAAATTTTGTGGAAAACAACATCTCTTCTTTATCTATTACATCTACAATCACCAACGAATCACTGAGTTTCAACACTGTCTCTATGGAATCCGCCAATCTCGACTGTATACCTTCTTTTACAACAATCCTGTCTACCACCACTTCTATATCATGCTTCTTTGTTTTGACAAGTTCAATATCCTCGTATAAATCTCTCACTTCCCCATCAATGCGGACCCTTACAAAACCTTCTTTTTTTATTTCCTCCAATATTTTTTGATGCTCTCCTTTTTTCCCCCTGATGATGGGAGCCAACAACTGTAATCTTGTGCCGAGTTCCAGTTCCATAATCTTATCTACTATCTGCTCAACTTCCATCTGGCTGATCTCTATGCCGCACACAGGGCAGTGCGGTACGCCCACCCTGGCAAATAACAACCTTAGATAATCGTAAATTTCCGTGACCGTTCCTACGGTAGAACGCGGGTTTCTGCCGGTAGTTTTCTGATCTATTGAAATAGCCGGTGAAAGCCCTTCTATATATTCCACGTCGGGCTTTTCCATCTGCCCCAGAAATTGTCTTGCATATGACGATAAACTTTCTATATACCGTCTTTGGCCCTCTGCATAGATCGTATCGAGGGCTAATGATGATTTACCGGAGCCGGAAATCCCGGTTATGACTATAAATTTATCCCTTGGTATCTCAACATCAATATTTTTTAGATTGTGTTCTTTTGCTCCTCTTATGATGATTTTATCTTTTGACATAAATTGCTCCCTCTTCCCGTGCACGGACAGACCAAGCTCCGTCTGTCTCCCTAGAATCCTTTTTTAAAGAACTGATTTTGTCCCTCAACTCCGCGGCCCTTTCAAATTGTAAATCTTTGGCTGCCTGCATCATTTCTTTTTCGAGTCTCCTGATTAATTTTTTCAATTCTCCTGCAGATAAGATTTTCTTGGTTGATGTTTTTCCGTACTTATCCTCTTCTTCTGCGACCTTGGTCGCTTCTATCACGTCCCTGATGCCTTTTTCGATGGATTTTGGCTCTATATCATGCTCCAAATTATATTGCTCCTGTATCTTTCTTCTTCTTTCTGTCTCATTTATAGCTGTTTCCATAGACCTGGTAATCCTGTCCGCATACATGATAACTTTTCCTTCTACGTTTCGTGCAGCCCTGCCCACTGTCTGGATCAGTGAAATCTCAGAACGTAAAAATCCTTCCTTATCCGCATCTAATATGGCCACCAAGGATACCTCGGGAAGGTCCAAACCCTCTCTCAACAGGTTAATACCCACTAAAACATCAAACTCTCCCAGACGAAGATCCCTGATTATTTCCATTCTTTCTATGGTCTTCACATCCGAATGCAGGTATTTTACTTTTATATTTATTTCACTCAAATAATCTGTCAAATCTTCCGCCATCTTTTTTGTGAGCGTAGTAACCAACACCCTCTGTTTCTTCTCAACTCTTTTGTTTATTTCACTTATCAAATTATCAATCTGCCCGTCAATAGGTCTGACCTCAATTGCCGGATCCAACAGTCCCGTAGGCCTTATCACTTGTTCCACAATCTTGTCCTTTTTCTCCATTTCATAAGGTCCGGGAGTAGCACTTACATATAAAATCTGGTTTACCGACTGTTCAAATTCCCCGAAGTTAAGGGGCCTGTTGTCATATGCCGACGGCAATCTGAAGCCGTAACTGACCAAGGAATCCTTTCTCGAACGATCCCCGCCATACATTGCTCTGATCTGCGGAAGTGTAACATGGGATTCATCTACAATAATTAAATAATCATCCGGAAAATAATCTATAAGCGTATAGGGCCTGCTTCCCGGCGCTCGTCCCGTTATGTGCCTTGAATAGTTTTCTATACCCTGACAAAATCCCATCTCTCTCAACATTTCGATATCATACATGGTGCGCTGTTGTATCCTTTGTGCTTCTATAAGTTTGTCCTCTTCCTTAAACTGTTTAATCCTCTCTTCCAATTCCTTTTCTATCGATTTTATAGCTGTCTCTATTTTCCCCGAACTTGTGGCATAGTGAGATGCCGGGAAAATGGAGGCATGCTGTCTTATTCCGATTATCTCCCCTGTCAGACTATTTACTTCCATTATTCGATCGATTTCATCACCAAAAAATTCAACACGCAGAACATTGTCTGCAGACGATGCAGGGAATATCTCCACGACATCTCCCCTCACCCTGAACGTTCCACGCACAAAGTTTATATCATTTCTCTCGTATTGTATATTTACCAATTGCCTCAAAACTTCTTCCCTGCTTTTTTCCATACCTACCCTGAGTGAAACCACCAGGTTTTTATATTCCTCGGGATCCCCCAAGCCATAAATACAAGAAACACTGGCAACTATGATAACATCCCGCCTTTCCAACAAAGCAGAGGTAGCCGAATGTCTCAATTTATCAATCTCATCGTTAATTGATGAGTCTTTTTCTATATAAGTGTCGCTATGCACGATATATGCTTCAGGTTGATAATAATCGTAATAGCTTACAAAGTATTCTACCGCATTATTCGGGAAGAACTCTTTAAATTCACTGCAAAGTTGGGCTGCTAAAGTTTTGTTGTGAGCAATCACCAAGGTAGGTTTCTGAACCTTTTCTATTACATTTGCCATGGTGAATGTTTTTCCCGAACCCGTAACTCCCAACAACACCTGATGCTTTGTTCCCGAATTGATTCCATCGGCCAAGGCTTTTATTGCCTCAGGCTGATCACCTGTAGGTTTATAATCGGATACGATTTTAAATTTTCCCATCATATATCTCCCCTTCTAGCTTCCGATATTTAACCTCACCACAATTAGGCGGACAAAATCGTCCGCCACTATTTTTCTATTCTATATCTGTCATTACTATTGTACCATAATTTAAGGCAAATAAAAAGATCCCCGACACAGGGGGACGGTGCTTTTGTGTTGTATCTTCCCAACAACACAAAAGCACCGTCCCCCTGTGTCAGTTACATCTCTTCTCTC
>JAAYPJ010000094.1 GCA_012519835.1 Clostridiales bacterium
AATCACCTATTAACCTGCCAATTTTTAATTTTGCTATATTATATGGCAATATTATGCAGATTGCAGTATAAAGGGTTGGATGGGGATGCTGGAACAGTTGCCCATTTTTGCACAGTCTGCCGTCCCCTTGTCACTAAATGGACTTAAGCATTTTCCAGCCACTATTTATAAAATAAATCGAAAATACCATGATAAATATACCCAGTAGTAAAATAATACGATGATATATGGTATCATTAATCAATTTCTTGCCCCTTGAGAGGGCTGTAGATACTATAGTGTACCATGTGAGATCTGATAAAATATGTCCCATAAAAAAGAACAGAACCCCGATTAACCCCAGGGCATAGGACCGGCGTATTGACTCCATCCCTGCCGATGACCACCAGATAACAAAATAGGGGTTAGCTATACTCATAAGTGCCCCCGATAGTGTGAGGTTTCCTTTTCCCGCTTTTTCGCTCCCTTTTTGATCTTCCAGGGAGACTGTTTTTTTTATGCCGGATTTTATCATTCCATATCCCATCCAAGCGAGGAAAACACCACCGAACAGGCCTATAAGCCCCGCAATAACAGGATTAGAAAAAAAATCCCTGAGTCCCAGAAACATAACTATAATCAACATAAGTTCCAAAATTCCGTGACCCAACACTGTTAAGGGACCTGCTATCCATCCCTTTCTGAGACTCCCATCGATTGCAACCCCTAACATGGGCCCGGGCATCATTGCTCCTGAAAAACCTATCAAAAAGGCGCTGATAAAAATCCCCCATAAAATCATATTAATCAGCCTTTCGCAATCAAACGCGTATTTATAATACAGTATATCAAAAGCCATACACAATATCCAGCATTTTACCGCGCCCATTTAAAAACCTATGGGTTGTTTGTGGTTATATTATAAAAAAATCATCATACCTTATAACAAGGTTTTTTATAGGGTACGGTGATGATATTGTCCAATTTCCTTGCCAGTGTTATAAACAACTTTTTAATTTCTTTCGGGGTTGTGATCGGCGCAAGTGTTTTTGCGGGTGTAGGTGCAATAATAACGGATAACCCCCCACTCAGGACTATGATTAATTTGGCTTCATCTATTAAAATATGGGCCATGGCCACCGCTCTGGGCGGGACATTTTCATCCTTTATTGCGATAGACAAGGGGCTGTTCGAGGGTGAACTCAAACGTATAATAAAACAGGTTATATATATATTTATAGCGCTTTTAGGGGCAAATTCAGGGTATGGTTTTATCAGGTTGATCCAGAGGTGCAGTGAAATATGGGGAAATTAAAAGAGGGGGCTCTGAAGTTTGTTATATGTTTTATAACGGGTTTTTTGGCCGGTGTGTTGGCAGGCATTGCTGTTTTGTCCGTTATAGTCAGTTATAGGACGGATAATTACTATAAGCAAATTTCATATCTTGAACATATCATTCGGGACAAGGATGAGCGGCTTGAAAAATTAGAAAAATCTATCAATACACAAAATCATATTATAAAAGACATAGAAGTTAACCTGATTTTTGATAAGAATGGAGATAACGATGAAATTGACAGGATGGAGATTGAAAAGGTTATAAAAGAAAAATATAACACCTTGTTGGGAAAGGAAGTAAGGTCGGTGGATGCACACATAGTTGTAGAAGTGGCGGACAAAAGGATTTTAAAAATTCAAAGCGGAGAATATAGGCTGCAGGTAGATAAATTGATATTGACAGAGGTAATGAGCATATGGATAAAGGTTACGAAAACGGGCTAAAGAACAACAAAAGACGAATTTTTGTTTCGATAAGGCTGAACAAATTTTTAAATTTTAATACATAGATTTCATTCTAATTTAATAAGTATATAGTAATTGGATAAAAAATATCGGAATGTATAGCATAGTAAAAATTGGATAATATTATAGGTGGACTTATAACACAAAATCCTGAATATTTCATTTTTATTTTCCATACAATTATTCTACGCTATCATAATCTTATTGTAAGATGGCCAATCTAGGGGGTATTTTATAATGGAGGAAAAAGAGATAACGAAAAAAAAGGAAAGGGGTTTTAGTAATTTTATAAGTGCTTTAGGAAATTTATACAATAAGGTCAGCCAACCTAAAACCCAAGAACCGGATGAAGATACGGAACTCGCCCAATGTGTAATCAAGGCATGCGAGGAATGGCAGAGTGCGGAGAATTTTTTTCATAGTGTATCCGACCCGGACTTAATAGATCATGCCATATATAAACTGGAAGCGAGCAAGGCCAGATATGTCTATTTGCTCAAACAAGCCAAAGCTGAGGGAATTAAAATAGATCCGCGTTGATTGGGGAAGCCGGGAAACCTTTTGTTTATTACCCGGGGCGAAAGATACAGTGTAATTTTTATCATAATACCATAGAAGGGTTTATATAATATAGGGAATAGCATATGCTATTCCCTATTTAAAATTATTGTATGGTGTTATTGCTATAAAGGCCTTACATTTTTATCGTCTAAGACCGATATGACAGGTTTGATCTGTGAAGGATCTATATTTAAGAACAATACTTTTATTTATCGTGGTGTAGGCAATACGTGCAAACTCCTGGGTAAATATTGGATAGCCATTGGGGTGAAATTTAAATGGGATTGGAGCTAAATATTATATTGGCTTATGCAGTCGGATTGATTTTATTATATGTTGTTGGCTGGATTTTATTGATTCCGCTGAGGTGGATGATAAGGTTGATATGGAACGGTACGTTGGGCGGAATTATGTTGTTCATTATAAATTTGATCGGGGGCATATGGGGAATACATTTGGCGATTAATCCCTTTAGTGCTGTTTTCGTTGGGGTGCTGGGAATTCCGGGGGTAATACTGTTATTGTTACTCAAATATGTATTATAGTAATTTATATGAGTTTTTATTGCATTACATGGGCGAGCTTTGCTTGCCCATTTTTCTTAAAATTTTTATTTCGTAAAGGTCTAAAAGTGCGTCGCTAATATAAGCCCAGTTATCTAATAAAATTTAATATAACAATACACGTTCATTTAGTTTCGAATATGAATAATTCCTACAGCTCTTCAGACGAAAAATACTACAACCTGCA
>JAAYPJ010000095.1 GCA_012519835.1 Clostridiales bacterium
GTCATTTTCCGCAGTCTCGCAGCACAAATTTATTTGCTTCCTTTGGTCGCATAAATTTGGCGCTCGTTGCGTTTGACCTACCATCGGTTTGCCGCTTCCTTTGGTCGCACAAACCGGGTTAGGTCATAAACAATCGTTAAACAATGGTTAAACAACAGTTAAACGATGGTTAAACTATCGTTAAAAAAGGGGTGGTGAACAAATGGCGGTAGAAAGAAAACCGGAATGGCTCAGAATAGACATGGCGAAAGGTCGCAGTTTGGATTATGTGGAAGATATGCTTAAGAAATATTCGTTAAATACAGTCTGTGTGGAGGCAAATTGTCCGAACAGAATGGAATGCTTCAGCAGAAAAACAGCGACCTTTATGATACTGGGGAAAGAATGCTCAAGAAACTGTAGGTTCTGTAATGTTTCACATGGAACATTAGAAGAAGTGGACCCTGAGGAACCGGAGAATTTAGCGAAGGCAGCGGTAGAATTGGGCCTGAAACATGTCGTAGTTACTACAGTTACAAGAGATGATCTTCCCGATGGGGGAGCAGGACATTTCGCAAAGGTTGTAAATGCTATCAGGGATAAAGATAGCAGTATTACAATAGAATTACTTATATCCGATCTGAAAGGACAAAAGGAAGCAATCAAAACTGTGGTAGATTCCAAACCGGAAATTATTAATCATAACGTGGAAACAGTGCCGAGACTATATAAAGAAATCAGGCCAATGGCAATATATAAGAGGTCACTGGATGTTTTAAAATTGGTAAAGGAAATGGACGATACAATATTGACCAAGTCAGGCATGATGGTAGGCCTCGGAGAAACAGAAGAAGAAGTAATAGAAGTAATGAAGGACTTGAGAAATATAGATTGTGATTTTTTAACTATAGGTCAGTATTTAAGACCGAGCGAGAAACACTATCCGGTAAAGGAATACGTTACGCCGGAAACATTTGAAAGATATAGAGCAAAGGCAGAGGAGCTGGGTTTTAAATTTATAGCTTCAGGTCCCTTTGTCAGGAGTTCATACAAAGCGGCAGATGCAATGGATGCTGTAGGTGCCGAAAATCAATAAATATGTATCACGGGGACGGGGGTTTTGTCACATTTTTCTAGTATCCGGGTGCTGTGCCGGGAACTAAAAATGTAACAAAACCCCCGTCCCCTACCCTTGTCACGTTTTAAATTTCTTTTAATAGATTGGCCATCTCAATAGCGGTAATGGCCGCATCGTAACCTTTATTGCCCGCTTTGGTTCCTGCCCTTTCTATTGCTTGTTCTATGGTATCTGTAGTAAGAATACCGAATATTATAGGGAATTCCATATCAAGGGAAACCTTAGCAATCCCCTTGGTAACTTCATTAGATACATAATCAAAATGTGGGGTAGCACCCCTTATAACGGCACCGAGACATATCACGGCATCATATTTTTCCGTCTTGGCCATTTTTTTTGCCACAAGAGGAATTTCAAAAGCACCGGGTACCCATGCAATATCGATGTCTTCTTCGTTTACATCATGACGTTTCAAAGCATCAAGGGCTCCCGATAAGAGCTTACTCCCGATGAATTCATTAAATCTTCCAACAATAATACCGAATTTTAGTCCATCTGAAATTAATTTGCCTTCGAGTACCTTCATCATTTTTTAACCTCCTCAAAATTTAACATGTGGCCCAGTTTTTTTTGTTTTGTCTTTAGGTAACAAATGTTATGCTCGTTACAATCCATTTGGATGGGAACCCTCTCAACAATTTCCATGCCATAACCTGCAAGCCCCGATAACTTCTTAGGGTTATTTGTCATGAGCCTGATTTTTTTGATACCGAGATCCGCTAAAATTTGAGCGCCAATGCCATAGTCCCTCATATCGCTCGGGAAACCGAGAGCATGGTTTGCTTCCACCGTATCCATGCCGTTATCCTGTAAGGCATAGGCTTTCAGTTTATTAATTAATCCGATGCCCCTACCTTCCTGGCGCATGTAAACCAACACCCCGCGACCTTCATTGCTAATCTGTTTCAGTGCAGCCGCACATTGTTCGCCGCAATCACAACGTAGAGAACCAAAAGCGTCTCCTGTGAGGCATTCCGAATGAACACGTACCAAAACAGGTTCCCCATTCGACACATCACCTTTTACCAAGGCAACATGATGTTCTCCATTCAGATTGTTTTCATAGCCTATAACAGTAAAGTCGCCATATTTGGTGGGCATATCGGCACTGGTTATACGGGTAACAAGCATCTCATGTTTTCTTCTATAAGCAATTAAATCGGCTATAGTGACTATTTTCAAATTATGTTTTTTTACAAATTCCATAAGTTGCGGTGTCCTGGCCATTGTGCCATCCTCATCCATTACTTCACATATTACACCGGCAGGGTACAGACCGGCAAGTTTTGCAAAATCGACAGCGGCTTCAGTATGCCCTGCCCTTTTCAACACGCCGCCCTTTTTTGCCTCTAATGGGAATATGTGTCCCGGCCTCTTAAAATCTTGAGCCCTGGCATCTGGATCCAAAACTTTTTGAACCGTAAATGCTCTTTCATGGGCGGATATCCCCGTGGTAGTTTCCATTGCATCGATTGAAACGGTAAAGGCGGTCTGGAGGCTATCTGTGCTGTGGTCTACCATTTGAGGGATATCCAGTTCTTTTAACCTAAACCCATCAATAGGCATACATACGAGACCGCGGCCATATTTGGTCATGAAGTTAATTGCCTCCGGTGTCACTTTTTCAGCCGCCATCAAAAGGTCACCCTCGTTTTCGCGATCCTCATCATCTATAACTACTATGATTTTGCCCTGTTTGATATCCTCAATGGCTTCTTCAACAGTGTTAAATTCGTACATGTCATTTCACCCCTTTTTGTAACAAATTATGTTTATTTATGAAACATAGGGAATAGTGCCTCGTCGTTCCTAATGCTTCATTTATTTATACAGGTTTATAAAAAAACCATGTCGAAACACCGGCGTTTCACCGCCCCTGATGCTTCATTTGTTTATATTGGTTTATAAAAAACCATGTTTACTTAAAAAGTTTACGTCTATGTTGGATTTGGAAGGACTGTCCTTCTCAAAAGATAAAAGTTTTTCCACATATTTTCCAATCATATCTACCTCAAGATTTACTTTATCGCCTATATTTTTTTGAAGGAGGGTTGTTTCGTCTCCGGTAAACGGAATAATGGATACCTTAAAACATTCGTTATCCACATAGGCAACAGTGAGACTGATCCCATCGACGGCAATAGAGCCTTTATTTATTATATATTTTAAAATATCCGGCGGGGCGGTTATTGAAACCCATACGGCGTTGTCTTCCTGTCGAAAATCTTTAAGGGTACCCGTACCGTCTATATGTCCGCTTACAATATGTCCTCCCAGACGATCCCCTAATTTTAGGGCCCTCTCTAAGTTGACTTTACTTCCGGAAGATAGGTTATCTAAATTGCTCCTTCGCATCGTTTCTGCCATAACATCTACTTTGAGGCTATTGGAGGTAAAAGATGTCACCGTCAGACATACACCGTTGGTTGCAACGCTGTCACCGGGTCTGATGTCTTCAAGTATTTTTTTGGCTTTAATGGTGATGGTTGCAGATTTAGGACCTTTTTTGACGGATTCAACCGTTCCCACCTCTTCTACAAGTCCTGTAAACAAAGGCTAGACCTCCTTTCTTGTATAGGCTTCTATCATTACATCATCCCCGAATCTATAAATATTTATATTTTTAAGGGATATGGCATCTTTCATATAAGGGATGCCTTCCCCGCCGACCGGGGTTTTGGATGAATTGCCTCCTATTATTTTTGGTGCTATAAAGGAAACTACTTTATCTACAATATCCTCCTGCAGGGCCGAATAATTTAAATTACTTCCGCCTTCCAAGAGAACACTGTCGATTTTTCTTTCCCCCAAAACTTTCATTAAATACAATAAATCTACTTTATCATCCTTAGAAGGTGTGACTATTACTTCCACACCTGTTTCTTGGATACTTCTTATCTTTTCTTCGCCGATTGCTTCGGTTGTTGCAACAAGAGTTTTTGTGTTTTCATCGCATTGGAGGACTTTTGCATCTAAAGGTATGCTGCCTTTTGTATCCACAACTATTCTGATTGGGTTTTTCCCGTCCATATTTTCCAGTCTGGTCGTAAGCAGAGGATCGTCCGCCAAAACTGTGCCTATTCCAACCATTATGGAGGAATATTTATGGCGTAATTTGTGAACATATTCTCTGGATTTATCACTAGTGATCCAACGGGAGTCTCCTGTATGGGCGGCTATTTTGCCGTCGAGAGTCATGGCAGTTTTAAGTGAGCAAAAAGGAAGACCTGTTGTAATAAATTTTATAAAGATTTCATTTAATTTCTTGGCTTCTTTTTCTAACACACCTGTTGTTACCTCTATACCGTTTTCTCTTAAAATTTTAATTCCTCTGCCCGCTACCAAGGGGTTAGGGTCTTCCACAGCAACCACAACTTTTTTGATTCCCCTGTTAATAATAGCTTCAACACAAGGCGGGGTTTTGCCAAAATGTGAACAAGGTTCTAAAGTTACGTACATAGTAGCTCCCGCAACAGGTTCTGTGGCATTGTTAAATGCATTGATTTCCGCATGGGCTTCGCCATATTTTGCATGATAACCGTTACCGATGATTTTATTGTCCTTAACTATTACAGCCCCAACCAACGGATTCGGGTTTACATATCCGGCACCAAGCTCTGCCAGGGCCAATGCTCTGTTCATATACAAAGAATCCATAAATTCACCTCGATATATTAGAAATCGAAAATCAATATCATTATTTGTCATCCTGAGACGGACAGTATAAACGATGCCCACGAAGGATCTTTTGTTTCTCATAGTTTATAATGTTTGGCTTTTATACGCTTCCGGCATTCAGATTTCCGGTTTCCGACCTCTAAAATAGATAGGCCCCGATAAAATTTATCAGGGCCTGGTTTTAATAAGTAGTTCTGAGATTATTAGAATAATGCTCATAAATACAATAATTTTTCCTTCTCCCATCCAGACTTTACTGTCGGTACCGGAATTGCACCGGTTCAATCAAAATAGACTCGCGGACTTTACCGCCGGTAGGGATTTTCACCCTGCCCTGAAGGATTTTCGATATTTATTTACAATTTAATATTAGCACTGTTTCAACATTAAGTCAATGATAAAAACCTGGTCGTATGTGTCAAGTATTCGTTGGCACGTTTCCCCTTACAAATTCATCCATACATCTGCTTGCAATTTTTGGGTGTTTCGAGTGATATTACACCACCTATCCGGTTGAAGCCGTCATTCCAGCTATA
>JAAYPJ010000096.1 GCA_012519835.1 Clostridiales bacterium
AAGGGGTTAGGTAGAAGAGATGCATTTTGTATCTCTTTTTTCTTTTGTAATATGGTATAATTATTTATCAAAGGAGAGGTGGGGAAAAAACATATGAACTATGTTCTCATAATCGTCATACTGATATTGGATCAACTCAGCAAAATTTTGGCCCTGAGATATCTGGCACCCGTAGGCAGTATTCCTATTATTAAAAATGTATTTCATCTGACCTATGTGGAAAATCGCGGTGCTGCTTTTGGGATTTTGCAAAATCAGAAATTATTCTTTGTTATTTTTGCTCTGCTGGTTTTGGGCTTTATATGGTTTTATGCATACAATAACAGGCTGAATAAGGTCATGGTTTACGGATTAGGCCTGGTGGTAGGCGGTGTTGTCGGAAATCTGATAGATCGTGTGAGATTGGGATTTGTCGTTGATTATTTACATATTATGAATTTTCCCGTGTTTAATATAGCCGATTCTGCTGTTACTATCGGCATAGTCCTGATCGGCATTTTTATATTAAGGCATGACGGATAATTTAATTCAGAAGGGAAGAAACTTTTTGGGCAAGGATATTTTAATAGTAACAGGGGAAGAAAGCAATAATCGATTAGACACCTATCTGGTAAAGCAATATGAAAAGTTAAGCCGTAGTTATATACAAAAACTTATAAAAGGAAATCATGTTAAAGTTAATAATGAACCGCAAAAGCCGAATTACATCATTAAATCCGGGGATGAAATAGGGATCAACCTGCCGGAGATTGAAGAACTATCTATAAAACCGGAAAATATTCATATCGATGTTGTATATGAAGACGGTGATATAGTTGTTGTCAACAAGCAACAGGGTATAATAGTACATCCGGCTCAGGGTAATCTTTCCGGCACCCTGGTCAATGGATTATTATATCGTTATGGTTCCGAACTGTCCGATATTAACGGAATAATGCGACCCGGAATTGTTCACCGTATAGATAAGGACACATCAGGGCTACTGGTAATAGCCAAAAATAATGATTCCCATAAAATACTGGCAGGGCAGTTTAAGCAGCATACTGTCAACAGAAAGTATCATGCGATTGTTTCCGGCATTATAAAAGAAACAAACGCAACTATAGATGCACCTATCGGAAGGGATCCCGCAGACAGGCTCAAAAGAAGGGTTATAGGTGGTGGAAGACACGCAGTTACCCATTTCAGGGTTTTAGACAGGTTCAAAGACCACACATATATTGAAGCTACACTGGAAACGGGAAGGACTCACCAAATCAGGGTACATTTTTCCTATATAGGCAGACCTATTTTAGGGGATCCTGTGTACGGGTATAAAAACCCGAAATTCAGGTTAAAAGGCCAGGTTCTTCACGCTAAAACCCTGGGCTTTGTTCATCCCGGGACAGGAGAATATGTGGAATTTACATCGAGTTTGCCCGGATATTTTAACAAATTGCTAAAGGTATTAAGAAGCAACTGTCCCAGGGAACAATAGTTTATTGACATATAGATTCTTCCCTGATATTCTTGAATACCGATCTTTCGTCGCTATCAACCAGCACGGTAGAATAGTTATCGTATATCACCATACCGGGTTTAGCACCGTGTTGCTTTTTAACGTTTTTTCTTTGGGTGTAATCTACGGCTACCTTTGTGGAGTTTCTGGCTTTGCTGTAATAGGCGGCCAGTGCTGCAGCTTCCAGTATGGACAGGTCTCCGGGTGTTTTATTTCCCTGTCTTAACACTACATGGGAACCCGGCATATCCTTGATATGAAACCAGAGATCTTCTTTGGAAGCCATTTTAAAGGTAATATCGTTATTTTGTTTGTTATTTTTACCGACAAATATTTCAAATCCTTCTGATGATATATATTTAAGATAATTAGACCTTTTGTCGAGTTTTGCACCTTTTTTAGTAATTTTACGTTTTAAAATTTTATTTTCTTCAAGCTCTGTACGTATTTCTTCAATATCGGACATATGGGTACACTGTTCAATATTTATCATAATTTGTTCCAGATAATCTATATCCCTCCTGGTCTTTTTTATTTGGTTGCTGATTTCAGAAATTGCAGTTTTGGCTTTGTTGTACATTTTGAAGTATTTTTGTGCATTCTGGGCGGGGGTCAATTCCTTTTTCAGCGGGATAGTGATCGTGTTATGATCCTTGTCGTAATAGTTAACAAGCCTTGCCGTATCTTGATTTTTTTCGATCTGATAAATGTTGGCAGTAATCAGATTACCATAAAGTCTGTATTTTTCGGCGTTGTGCCCTTTTTTCAGGTCTTCATTTAAATTATTTAATTTATTATACATCCTGTCCAGCTTTGTGCGTATATTTTTACGTAAATCGTTAGTTCTCTGTTTTATTCGTTCTTTGGAATCCCTTTTTAAATAAAAACTTTCCAACATATCATTTGTAGACTCGAACAAAAGTTTTTCATAATAATCGAGATGGCTGATACTGATAGAACTGAAATCGATATATTTTTCGGTTATGTTGTCATAATAGATAGTTGGGGTGAAGCTGTTTGTTTTTATCTTATCGATTATGCACATAAAATTTCCATAAATATCGTTCATTGCTTGGTTATCCAGGTTGAACAGTATTGTATTTTCGTCTATGGAAGACCTGTAACAAGTCTCTCTTGATAGGAGGGGGGATATGCCTGTAAAACTTGTATATATTGCTTTATATATAGAAGTGCGTTTGTCTTTATTTTGGATGGCGGAAATAAAATCATTTTTTGTGTCAATCTCTAAAGGGTTAATTTTATTTTGTGAGGGGGGCATAACATATTCAAGTCCCGGCAGGACTTGTCTATATCTGCTGACAGAAGAGGGAATGCGCTTTATACTGTCTATTATTTTGTTATCCTCACAATCCACTAAAATTATATTGCTATGTCTGCCCATCATTTCTATTAAGAGTTTTTTAGTCTTCAATATATTGAGCTCGTCCAGAAATTCTATAACCAGTTCAATTATTCTTTCAAATTGAGGTTGCCTGATATCTACAACTCTGCCTCCAAGCAGATGTTTTCTAAGGACCATACAAAAATTAGGCGGATTTATTGGATTTTTTTTATCAAGTTTAGTAAAATGGATTTTGGGGTAGTTACTGTTTGCGGATAATAAAACTTTATAGTTTTTCCCGTTATTTCTTATAACAACAACTATTTCATCAGCCTCGGGCTGGTGAATTTTATCTATTCTTCCGGCACACAACCGGGATTTCAGTTCGTGGGTTAAAGCTGCAATAACAAATCCGTCCAGGGCCATTGAAATCTACCTCCTGCTCAATTTTTAATTATAGTAACATAATTTAACAAGGTATGCAAAACAGGAATTGTATAAATAATACCTTGAAATATAATTATAATATATTTAAAAACCCTGCTATATTTTGAAATATTTAATATATTACTGAGCAGACTACCTTTGAAACCTTATAATAGCCTTTGGTGATTGGAAAACAAGAAATATGAAAATCCCTTGTAATTATGGGTGCATAAATATAAAATAGTAAAAGGAAACATAAATGGAAGGATGAAGGCTATGATAAAAAGTATGACCGGTTTTGGCAAAGGTGATTCCCAAATTGGGGACAAATATTTTCAGGTAGAGCTGAAATCTGTCAATCACAGATATATGGATGTCAGTATAAGGCTACCGAAGATGTTTACCTATTTAGAAGAAAATATAAGAAATTTTATAAAGTCATATTTACAAAGAGGGCGCATAGAGGTCTACATTGTTTATAAGAATATGGGTGATAGCGATGTTAAGGTGACAATAGACATGCCCCTGGCAAAGGAGTATCTGAATTCACTGACA
Source organism: Clostridiales bacterium (assembly GCA_012519835.1). Lineage (GTDB taxonomy): Bacteria > Bacillota > Clostridia > Peptostreptococcales > Natronincolaceae > JAAZJW01. The sequence continues at coordinate 3,822 of JAAYPJ010000096.1, forward strand.
AAAATGGATTGGGAGTTGGCAATACAGAGTGACATCACCACATCCTTAATAGTGGGTTTTCCGGATGTGTTAAAGGTAGAAAGAAAGGAAGAGGATGAGGAGGAAACTTGGCAATGTTTACAGAAGGCCCTTGATACCGCACTTATGGAACTTATTGCAATGAGAAAAGAAGAAGGGGAAAAGTTAAAAATAGATATGCTGAAACGTCTCGATAAAATCGATGGCCTTCTTGCACAAATAAGAGACAGGAGCCCCATAATTATACAAGAATACAGGCAAAAATTGACGGACAGGATCAAGGAAATATTGGATGAACAACTTGATTTGGACGAAGGCCGTATAGCGATGGAAGTAGCGTTGTTTGCCGATAAAAGCAACATAACGGAGGAAATAGTGAGGCTGCACAGCCATATAGGACAGTTTATCAAAATTTTAGAAGAGGACGACGCTGTTGGCAGAAAACTGGATTTTTTACTTCAAGAGATGAATAGAGAAACCAACACAATCGGGTCTAAGGCAAACGATTTGGCTATAGCTAATTTGGTTATCAACATAAAGAGTGAACTTGAAAAAATGAGAGAACAGGTTCAAAATATTGAGTAGAGGAGAAACATTGATGAATATAAAATTGATTAATATAGGTTTTGGGAATATAGTATCTGCGGACAGGATTGTAGCCATTGTGAGTCCGGAATCAGCCCCTATTAAAAGGGTTATTCAAGAGGCTAGGGACAGGTCCATGCTGATAGATGCTACCTATGGCAGAAAAACGAGAGCGGTAATAGTAACAGACAGTGAGCACATTATTCTTTCCGCCGTCCAACCTGAAACTGTTGCATATAGATTGGAATCCAGGGGTAATTCAAAGGAGACGGAAGACACTGTCCGGAGCAAATAATATAAAACAGAAAAGGAGAGGGACATGATCGGTAAAGGTTTGCTAATTGTTATATCGGGTCCGTCCGGTGCGGGGAAGGGAACGATCTGCAGAGAATTGCTTAAAAATAATCCTCAAATAAGGATTTCCATATCGGCCACTACACGAAAACCCAGGGCCGGGGAAGAAGATGGTGTTAATTACCATTTTATTACCGAAGATAAATTCCGACAGATGATAGATGAACACGAATTTTTGGAATATGCGGTTGTATATGACAATTATTATGGCACACCTGAACGGTATGTTATGAATAACCTACAAAATGGTAATGATGTTTTATTGGAGATAGATATTGTCGGTGCCCTGCAGATCAAAAAGAAATTCAGGGATGCGGTGTTTATCTTTATTCTGCCCCCTTCTTTAGGTGAATTAAGAAATAGGATTGTAAACAGGGGAACAGAAAGTCCGCCTGATATCGAAAAACGCTATGATGCCGCTGTATCGGAAATCAAACAGGTAATGAAATATGATTATGCGATTGTTAATGATAACATATCAAAGGCCATCCAAGATATCGAGGCTATCATAAGGGCAGAAAAATGCAGGGTTTTAAGAAATTATAAAGAAATATTATCAAGATTCTAATAGGGGATGATAAAATGTTATACCCGTCAATTAACGAACTGTTGGAAAAGGTAGACAGTAGATATACGTTAGTCGTAATTGCGGCAAAAAGGGCGAGACAAATAGTAGATGAAAACAAGTCAAAGGCCGGATCCTGTTTTAAAAAACCGGTATCAATTGCCACCCAGGAAATATTCGAAGAAAAGATAACCTATAAGAAGGATGAGGAATCCAGATAAGAAGGTGATAATTTGTTAGAGGGTATAAACATCTTACTTGGTGTAACGGGGGGGATCGCGGCATACAAAGCATGTGATATTGTCAGCAATTTAAAAAAGCTCAAAGCAAATATAGATGTTATTATGACCAAATCTGCAACTGAAATGATCAGGCCCAACACATTTCGGGCCTTAAGCCGGAATGCGGTAATTACAGATACTTTCAACACACCGAGATACCGGGATATCGAGCATATTTCATTAGCCCAAAAAGCTCATGTCCTGCTTGTGGCACCTGCGACCGCCAACATTATCGGCAAGGTTGCGGGAGGCATTGCGGATGATATGCTTTCCACCACAATCATGGCTTCTACCGCGAAGGTTATTTTTGCGCCGGCCATGAATACAAAAATGTATGAGAATGAAATAGTTCAACAAAATATAAAAAAACTGATTTCATTGGGATATTTGTTTATAGAGCCCGCTTCCGGGCGCCTGGCGTGCGGAGATACCGGGACGGGCAGGTTGGCGGATACAAATAAAATCATAGAATTTATAATAGCCACAGTTAAACCAAACAGAGACTTCGAGGGTATAAAAATTTTGGTAACGGCCGGCCCAACCAGGGAGTCTATAGACTCGGTTCGTTTTATCAGTAATTATTCGACGGGTAAAATGGGATATTCTATTGCAGAGGCCGGGTTTTCAAGGGGTGCGCAAGTGACCCTTATAAGTGGTCCCACAAATCTCCGTCCGCCGACAGGGGTTAGATTGATTAAAATAAATACCGCACTGGAAATGTACAATGCGGTGATGAATAATTTCGAAGAGCAAAATATTATCATTAAATCTGCGGCTGTTGCAGATTATAGGCCGGAAACCGTATCGACATGTAAAATAAAGAAAGTCGAAGGGAATCTAAACCTGACTTTGGTGAGGACTCCCGATATTTTAGGCGAACTCGGAAGAATGAAGGGTGACAGAATACTGGTCGGTTTTGCTGCAGAAAGTGATAATGTCATAGAAAATGCCAAGGATAAAGTTTTGAAAAAAAACCTGGATTTTATTGTAGCAAACGATATCACGGAAGAAGGTGCAGGTTTTGGAACCGATACAAATATTGTTACTATAATAGATAGAAATAACAACATAGAAAAGATAGAAAAATCTGATAAGATAGATATTGCGCACCGTATTCTGGATAAGGTTAAACAAATGACCCGCGGCTTTTAGTTTGGGTTCAGGGGGGTGAAAGAATGGGAGACAAAATAGTGCAGGTTATAGTAAACAACAACAGTTACCAAACAGATAAGCTGTTTGATTACAGGGTCCCCGCCCATTTATATGATAAGGTACCCCTTGGAACCCGGGTAATTGTTCCTTTTGGCAGGGGAAATCGAAGGCTTGAGGCATACGTGCTTAACAATGCGGATGAGCCGATAAACAAGAATATAAAATTAAAAAGTGTATTAGCGGTTATAGACGAAAAACCGATTTTATCGGAGAAACAACTGAGACTGGTTCTTTGGATGAAAAATCAATACTTATGTAAGTATATAGAGGCCATACACTGCCTGATACCCTCGGGCATGATAAAAAGAGAGAGAAAATTAATCATATTGTTAAATACCGATTGGGAAAAATTGATTTCGGTCAGCCAACGGAGGTTACGAAATGTACTTACCGTGTTGGAAGAATTGGGAGGTAAGGTATACCTGGATCTGTTGACCCAACATGTGGATTATAAAGAGATTAACGACGTTATCAGGACACTTCTCGAAAAAAATATAATCGATATAAAATATGAATTTGATAGCAGAGTGGGCATAAAAACAGAACAATATGCGTATATGTCTGTGGAAGATAAAGATTGGGATGAGGCCATAGACTCATTGAAAAATGCAAGAAAGCAAAAACTCTGTCTGGAAATACTGAAACAACATGATAAACGCGGTGTCAAAGAATTATTAGACATGGCCGATACCGGAAGGGGTACCCTGAATAGTTTGCGGAAAAAAGGGTACATAAAATTTGTTGATATGGAAGTCAAAAGGGATCCCTTTGCCGACAGAAATTTTGCAGCCTTTCCAAAACTGGTTCCTAACAAAGAGCAGAGGGCGGCAATAGATAAAATAGGCAATTGCATAGAAAATAACATGAAAGGCGCCTATCTGATACACGGTATCACGGGCAGCGGCAAAACCGAAGTATATTTACAACTTATCGAGAAGACAATAAAAAAAGGCAGGCAGGGAATTGTATTGGTGCCTGAAATCTCCCTCACGCCCCAGACCGTTGCCAGATTTATGGGCAGGTTCAGGGAACGGATAGCCGTGCTCCACAGTGGTTTATCCGATGGTGAAAGATACGACGAATGGAGAAGAATTAAAAACAATGAAATTGATATTGTAATAGGTGCCAGATCGGCTGTCTTTGCGCCGCTCAAAAATCTTGGAATAATTATAGTAGATGAGGAACATGAACATACGTATAAATCCGAACAACCCCCGCGATATCATGTCATCGACGTTGCCGATTATCGCAGACAATCAGAAGGGGCTGTACTGGTGTTGGGTTCCGCTACGCCGTCCATAGAAAGTTACTACAAGGCCCTGAGCGGCCAACTGGAATTGATCAGCCTGACAAAACGGGTCGTAAATGCAAGTTTACCCAAAGTGAAAATAGTCAACATGACAAAACAATTAGAGATAGGAAACAGAGGGATATTCAGTTATGAATTGATAGATGCTATGGATGAAAATCTGAAAAGGGGAAAACAGACTATCCTGTTTTTAAATCGCAGAGGACATTCAAATTTTATGTCATGCAAGGCCTGCGGTTATGTTGAAAAATGCAAACATTGTGATATAGCTATGACCTTTCATAAGGTGGGTTCAATACTCAAATGTCACTACTGTGGACAGATCAAAAAAATGCCTGCAGTTTGTCCAAGTTGCAACAGTGATGGTATAGAATGCATAGGAACCGGAACTCAAAAAGTTGAGGATCAGGTCAAATTTCATTTCCCTATGGCAAGAATAAAGCGGATGGACATGGATACAACGAGCCGGAAAGGTTCCCATGAAAGAATTCTTGAAAATTTCAGAAAACAGGAAATAGATATTCTTATAGGTACCCAGATGATTTCCAAAGGTTTAGACTTTCCCAACGTTACCCTGGTGGGTATTGTTTTGGCTGATTTAATTTTAAACCTGCCGGATTTCAGAGCGGCGGAACGAACCTTTCAATTGATCACCCAAGTGGCCGGCAGATCGGGAAGGGGTTTGGAGGAAGGTAAGGTAATTTTGCAAACTTATGAACCGAACCATTATAGTATTGTATTTTCGGAAAATCATGATTACAAAAAATTTATTAAAGATGAACTGGCCATCAGAAAAGAATTCAGCTACCCTCCTTTTTCAAATCTGATTTTGATAAACTTTGCAGGTAAAGATGCAAAGGATGTGGAAGATATAGCTGATTCGATAGCGGATCATATAAAATATATTTTAAATTCACAGGGATACAAAACATTTGATAATATCGTTTTGGGGCCCAACCCATGCATAATAAATAAAATAAAGGATAGTTATAGATACCAGCTTTTATTAAAGGATGTTGATGTACCCTTCAGGTTATTAAAAAAGGCTATAAAATATTTGTTGATAGATAACAGGGGTAGATATATTCCCAGGAACATATCATGTAATATTGACATAAACCCATGTACTATTGTCTAGTTTAGGAGGCGTTGTTATGGCAATCAGAATTATCCGTACAGAGGGCGACCCGATACTGAGAAAAATTTCGAGAACAGTCGATAAAATCGATGACAGAATTATTACTCTATTGGATGATATGAAGGAAACGATGTACGATGCCGAAGGGGCGGGACTTGCAGCTCCACAGGTTGGGGTTTTAAGAAGGGTAATAGTTATAGATATAGGAGAAGGTCCGATTGAATTAATAAATCCTGAAATAATATTCGAAGAAGGCATTCAGTGTGGGAATGAGGGGTGTCTCAGTTTCCCCGGGGTTACGGGAGAAGTTGAAAGACCGAACATAGTCAGGGTAAAGGGCTTGGACCGTGAGGGAAAGGAGATTATTCTCGAAGGCAAAGAACTTTTAGCCAGGGCGTTTTGTCATGAGGTGGATCATCTAAATGGAATATTGTTCATAGATAAAGTCAAAGAGGAATAGTGGTGATTTTGTGAAAATAGTTTATATGGGAACCCCGCAATTTGCCGTACCTTGTTTGGAAACCCTGGTAGACGACAAGCATGAAATAATAGGTGTTTTTACCCAACCGGACAGACCGAGTGGCAGGGGACGGAAAATAAATATAACTCCTGTAAAGGAAAAGGCACTGGAGCATAATATTCCTGTATTTCAGCCAAATACATTGAAAGATGTGGAGGTGTTCAAAAATATAGAAAAATTAAATCCGGATATTATTATCGTTGTGGCTTATGGGCAACTTTTGCCTACGGAAATTTTGCGAGTTCCAAAATACGGTTGTATTAATGTTCATGCTTCCTTGCTGCCGAAATATCGTGGCGCGGCACCTATCAATTGGGCTGTCATTAACGGGGAAGAAAGCACTGGTATTACCACAATATATATGGATGCAGGACTGGATACGGGAGATATACTGCTGAAAGAAGAGATCAAAATATACGAAGACGAGACAGCAGGGGAACTTCATAATCGTTTAATGTATCTTGGGGCAGAGGTTTTAGATAAAACAATAGATCTGATAGGGACCGAAGAGATACGACCTGTCCCGCAAAACCATAAGGAAGCATCCTATGCGCCGATGCTCACTAAGGAACATGGCAAAATAGATTGGAGCAGGCCTGCTGAGGAGATCAAAAACCTGATCAGGGGAACGATTCCATGGCCTACACCTTACACCACATACAACGGAAAGATTATGAAGGTATGGAAGGGCAGTGTAATTTACGGCAACGAGGACCATAAACCGGGAACGATTCTGGAGGTAAAAAAGGATTGTATTCTTGTTGCTACGGGAAAGGACATATTGTCTATAGAGGAATTACAGTTTAGTGGCAGGAAAAAGATGAGTGTAAATCAATATTTGGTAGGGAATAATATTGAACCGGGCATAATATTGGGTGAACAATATGGAGATTGAGGGTATACCGAAGACAGATAACATTTATAAAAAATTTATTTCTATTTTATTATTGATGTTCAGTCTGACAGTAATTTCCATTGTTTGTCTGGTGCTGATTGTAAGGGGACGGAACGAATATTTTTATAAATCGATATTTGCTATTATAATTACAATTTTATTTGGTACAGGGCTCTTGTTGTTGGGGACTATTTTTATTGGCGTATTATTATGGCATGAACATTCGGTATCTAAAACCTTTAGAAGGCTATTAGGATTATCCTTTACAATGATATATCCGGGGATGCTTTTTTTAGGTAAATTATTTAAGTATGATAAAAATTCTATAAGGAGCATTTTTATAGAGCTGAACAACAGATTGGTGTCTATCGATGAATACAGTATAAAGGGCAATGATATATTGGTTTTAATTCCACACTGTATCCAAAAATCATTTTGTCCGCACAGGATCACTACAAATATTGAGAATTGCAAGCGTTGCGGCAAATGTAGCATAGATAGCTTGATTAAGCTGAAGGAAGAATTCGGAGTAAATATCAGGGTAGTGACAGGGGGAACCCTGGCACGAAAAGTAATCGAAGACCTGAAGCCCAAAGCTATTGTGGCCATAGCCTGCGAAAGGGATTTGGCCGGAGGTTTGTATGAAGTACGGGATTTGCCTGTTATTGCCATAACAAATAAACGTCCCGAGGGCCCATGCTTAAATACAACGGTTGATATCAATGAGGTCAGAGCAGCAATAAAACATTTTTTATATAAGGAGTGATAATATGTTTCCATTCGGGTTTGGGTATTTTGATCCTACCATGATTTTGTTAATTCCTTCCATTATACTCGCTATGTACGCCCAATCGAAGGTCAAGTCGACTTTTGCAAAATATTTAAGGGTAGGCGGCAAAAAAGGGTATACGGGTTACCAGGTCGCCAGACATGCACTGGATAATAATGGAATAGGGGATGTTCCGGTCGAAATAACGAGGGGCCAACTTACTGATCATTATGATCCGAGGAGGAGGGTAGTTCGCCTGTCTAACGAAGTATATAACGGACATTCTCTGGCATCTATCAGCATTGCCGCACATGAAACCGGCCATGCAATCCAACACGCTAACGGATATATCCCGCTCAGCTTTAGAAATGCTATTTTTCCGATAGCCAGTTTCGGTTCAAATGTGGCCTGGATTTTTATTATCCTCGGCCTTATAATGTCGTTGCCGTCCCTGCTAGATTTAGGAATACTGTTATTTTCCGCTGCCGTATTGTTCCAGGTCGTTACGCTTCCTGTAGAATTTAATGCAAGCGGCAGGGCATTGAGGCTATTGGACGAAGGGGGATTTATTGCAGATGATGAATACAAACATTCCAAGAAGATATTGAATGCGGCGGCGCTTACCTATGTAGCAGCCATGGCTACCGCAATATCACAGCTGATCCGATTACTCCTGATAAGGGATCGGAGAAGAAATTAAGGGCGTAAACTATACGCCTTTTTATTTTTTACTGAATGATTTGATATTATTGTATCATATTGTAATCCCGGTATAACGGATGATCTTAATATATGATAGTTGAGGGAGGCAGGAGAATGAATCCGAGAGAAGGAGCATTATCAGTTTTATATGAAATAAATGAAAAGAATGCCTTTTCAAATATAGCCATAAATCAGGAGCTGAGGAATAAACCATATAAACAATTAGACAGAGGTTTAATCACGGAACTTGTTTATGGTGTTTTGGAAAATCAGATTTATATAGATTACATAATAGAACAATTTTCGACCTATAGGATAGCGAAGATGAACCCATATACGTTAAACCTGTTGAGGCTTGGAATATATCAATTACTTTTTCTGGACAGAATACCCGGTTTTGCGGCTGTAAATGAAACCGTAAACCTATCAAAGAAATATTGCAAAAAAACGACGGGATTTATAAACGGGGTCTTGAGAAACATTCAAAGGAACAGGGAAAGCATCGAATTTCCATGTCCTGAAAAAAACATTGTTAAATATCTGTCGGTAAGATATTCGCATCCTCAATGGCTTGTTGAAACATTTTTGAATAACTTCGGAGAGGATTTTACAGCGAAACTTTTAAAGGCTAATAACGCTACACCGGACTTATATGTGCGTATAAACACATTAAAAATAGAAATAGATGATTGTATCAAACTTCTTATCGATGAGGGTTATACCGTAAAACAAAGCCCTTTCATAAAGGAAGCGGTGATTGTTGAGGGGATTCATAATATAGAACAATCTAATCTGTATAAAAAAGGATACATTCAAATACAAGATTTCAGTTCGATGTTGGTTGCCAAAATATTAGATCCCAAGGAAGGGAATTTCATAATAGACGTATGCAGTGCCCCCGGGGGGAAGGCCACCCATATGGCCCAATTGATGAATAATAAGGGGACTATAATTGCCAGGGACATCCATGATCATAAATTAAAACTTGTCCGTGAAAATGCTGAAAGGCTTGGCATAACAATAATTAAAACGGAAAATTTTAACGGGAAGGATTTAGATAAGAATTTGTTAAGCAGGGCTGACAGGGTGCTTGTAGACGCGCCTTGTTCCGGGCTGGGCATCATTCGTAGAAAACCCGAAATAAAATATCGAAAACAACCTGCTGATATAAAGTCCATTATGACCATACAATATGATATACTAAAGAATGCATCAAGGTATCTAAAGTTGGGAGGGGAGCTTGTATACAGCACCTGCACCATAAATCCTAAGGAAAATGGAGATATTGTACGGGAATTTCTGGATTGCAACCCGGATTATACCTTGATCGATATCAGCAAGGAATATGAAGATTTCATTCCCGGGAAGCATACCAAAAGTATGATTCAGCTTTATCCCAATATACATAACACGGATGGTTTTTTTATTTCAAAGATAATGCGTATTATGAAGTAAACATTTACAAAAGTGATAAAAATGATTAAAATAGTATAAACAATAAGAATTTGCGTAAATGGGGGGGAGAAGATGGACATAGGGGCTATGTCACATATTGGAAAAGTCAGGGATATAAATGAAGACAGTTACTGTTTCTTAGAAAAGGATTATGATTTATTTATTGTCGCAGACGGTCTGGGTGGCCATAGCGCCGGAGAGGTCGCCAGCCTTCTTGCTGTCGATAATATAAGGGATCATATTATTAAATATATTTCAGTTAATATGGAAAAACAACTGATTAAAGGAATTATATATGAGGCTTTCCATAAAGCAAATGAGAACATCTATTTATATTCCAAGGAGAATTTTTTTTGTGACGGCATGGGGACAACCGCCACGCTGGCGCTACGAATCGGTTCCACCCTTTATATAGGTCACATAGGGGATAGCAGAGCTTATATCATAAGGGATAATAACATAGAGCAAATAACTCTGGACCACTCTTTGGTTGCGGAGTTAATCAGGAGCGGGAACATCACCGAAGCCGAAGCAATAAAATATCCCTGGAAAAATATTATCACCAGGGCTTTGGGGATAGATGAAAATATCAAGGTTGACATTTTCACAGTCAGTTTTTTACCTCGAGATATATTGGTTTTATGTACCGACGGTTTAAGCAATTTTGTAGATAAATATGAAATCGAAAAGGTTGCATTGGAAGTAAACGATAGTAACGAGGTATGTGAAAGGTTGGTATCTATGGCAAATAAAAGGGGTGGGTATGATAATATCACCGTATTGGTTGCAAAATATAATGGAAGAAGTACAGAAAGCAGGTGAAAATATGATCGGTAAAATATTAGGACAGAGATATGAAATTGTTGAAAAAATAGGCGGAGGCGGGATGGCCCTGGTATATAAGGCTAAATGTCAATTGTTGAATCGTTATGTTGCAATCAAAATACTGAGGTCGGAATTTATTAATGATAGGAATCTGTTAGATAAATTCAAGAAAGAGTCCCAAGCCGCAGCTAGTCTATCCCATCCTAACATAGTTAATATATATGATGTGGGAGAAGAAGACGACATTCATTATATTGTTATGGAATATGTGGAAGGTAAGACCTTGGAACAGCTGATCAGGGAAAAAGGGAGACTCTCTGAAGGCGAGACGGTAGATTTTGCCAGGCAGATAGCGCTAGCGTTAAAACATGCCCATTCTAATCATATTATTCACCGTGATATTAAACCCCATAATATTTTGGTGACTGAGGATGGCAGGGCCAAGGTTACGGACTTCGGTATCGCTTTGGCAGCTACATCATCTACTATTACCAATACCGGAAGCATAATAGGTTCTGTCCATTACTTTGCTCCGGAACAGGCTAGAGGTGGTTATACCGACGAAAAATCGGACTTGTATTCTTTAGGTATTGTTATGTATGAAATGATTACCGGCAGGGTACCCTTTGACGGTGATACGCCGGTTACAATTGCACTGAAACATATTCAAGAGAAGCCGGAATCGCCTTCCAGACACAATTTTTCTATTCCGAGGGACCTGGAATCTATAATCATGAAACTGATTCAAAAAGAACAATCAGCCAGATATGCCAGTGCTGCGGATTTAATAGAAGACCTGTATAAAATAAAGAGCAATATCGAGTTGGGTAATATAGACAATACTTTGGAGATAGAAGACTCGCCAACACAGATTATACCGTCTGTTACCGCCGACGAGATAAAAGAATTGGTCGGCAATAATGGTGCCTTAAGTGACGAGAACAGGCCATCTGAGAGAAATAGAAGGCGCAAATTCTTGATAGGTTCTGCTGTTGTCGCCGCTTTACTGGCTGCCCTGTTATTTACATTTGCAATTCTTCATTTAGCTAATTTTTTTAGGGTAGAAGATGTGAAGGTGCCGGATTTTGAGGGTTGGAATATTCAGGATGCCGAACAAGAGGCGAAAAGGGTGGGGCTCCAGTTGAATGTAACGTCGGCAAATGACGATGTTGTGCCAAAGGACGAGATAATCAGGCAGGACCCTCAGGCGGAAATGACTGTACGGAAGGGCACCGTAGTCAATGTGACAGTCAGTAAAGGCAGCAAATTGGTCACGGTTCCGTATTTGATTTATGAAAATGCTGTGGATGTTGAGAGATTATTGAGGGAGAAAGGCCTGGAACCGGGGACAATTAAGGAGGAATTCAGCGAATTACCTGTGGGGACGGTTATCGAACAGGACCCGAGCTCCGGGAAAGGAGTGCCGCCGGGTACCAAAGTTAATTGCACAGTGAGCAAGGGTTTAAAGCTCGAAACCATATTTATGCCGAGGTTGACTGGAATGACCTTGGAGGAAGCCAAGGACACAATTACGAGGAACAGATTGGGGGACCCGACCATTACCGAAAGGCACAGTGATATATACGTAAAGGGGTATGTCATTGAACAGAGCATTCCACCGAATGAGGAAGTTGATGTGGGATCCGTTGTTAATTTGGTAGTCAGCAAGGGTAGCGATGCGCCGGACCAAATGGAAGACTTGGATGAAAATGACCAAAATGGGGATGAACAACCGGGTCCGGGTGAAACATCGACAAGTACGATTGTCTTTACCTTGGCGGACCACAGCGGTAAGGTTGATGTTGTGATTGAACAGATAGATGGAGATAAAAGTGTAAGGGTATATAGCAGAAAACATGATCTGGACAGGGAAGGCAGAGTTATCAGTGTACCTGTAACAGGAACAGGACAGCAAAAGTATGCCATATATGTTAATGATAAATTGTTCGGAACGAAAGATATAGATTTTTAAGGAGGTAACAGCAGTTGCTGAATATATGTACAATTTTAGACAAACATATAGAAATTAATAGACAGCATATACAAATTTTGATATACTGACATCAGAGGTGAAAAATATGGAAGAAATGATCAGTATATCAAAAGCAAGCAAAATATTAGGGGTGGATATAAGAACCCTTCAAAGATGGGATAATGACGGTAAATTGAAAGCATACAGAACCTCAGGCGGACATCGAAGATATAAACTATCTGAAATCGAATCCCTTATTTCCGACAGCATAAAAGAAAACACCAAAAAGAATGCATTTATATATTGCAGGGTGTCTACCAAAAAACAAGCAGACAGCGGGAATTTGAAAAGGCAAAAAGACAGGTTAGTTAGATATTGCAACGATAAACAGTACAACATAATTCATATATTTGAAGAAATAGCCGGTGGCCTAAATGACAAACGCAGAGAACTGACTAAAATGTTAAGAAGACTGAACGAAATAAACACAATTATTATAGAATATCCGGACAGACTGGCAAGGTTCGGATATAACTATATAGTGGAATTTTG
>JAAYPJ010000097.1 GCA_012519835.1 Clostridiales bacterium
AGTGTCGGGGAGTTTGCAGGTTGTAGTATTTTTCGTCTGAAGAGCTGTAGGAATTATTCATATTCGAAACTAAATGAACGTGTATTGTTATATTAAATTTTATTAGATAACCGGGCTTATATTAGCGGCGCACTTTTAGACTATAATGCAATAGAACCCTGCCCCAACCGTGCAGGGTTAATTGTTGATGCAATTTGTCAAATAAAGTGTTAAAATGATATATATTCTAAAGTTAGACTAAAAATAATTCGATTTTAATAGATGCAATTGGGGGAATAAAAGATGAAAAAATTTTTATACATATTGGTAGCTATTATGATATTAGGCATCGCCCTCATATCATTTGTACCCTCTTATCTTTCCACTGTTAACAACCCTGATGTAGTTGAAATAACGATTCCTGAAGGTGCTTCTATGAGTTATGTTTCCAATATGTTGTTTGATAAGGGTGTAATCAGGAGCAGGCTTTGGTTTCGCTATAAGGCCAAAGAATCCCAAATTGACCAAAAAGTTAAGCCCGGCACATATTTGATACAGTCCAATTCAAGCTTTGAAGATATATTTGAACTATTGGAAAAGGGTGTCGCGGATGAATATATTGTTTTAACTATACCTGAAGGGTTCACTCTCTACCAAACAGCACAGAAGGCGGAAGAACTCGGTTTCGGTACTAAAGAAGAATTCATTGAGGCTACGGAAAAATATTTTAATGATAATTGCGATTTTGACACTACGGATCTCTTTTTTAAACTGGAGGGATACTTGTATCCGGATACCTATTATTTTACTAAAAATCAAACTGTGGACGATATAGTTAACCAACTTGCACGAACAATGGATAACGTATTTACGGAAGAATATACAAAAAAAGCAAGAGAACTGGGATTTTCAAAACATGAAGTACTGACTATAGCATCCCTGATAGAGCGCGAAGCAAAGCACAATGATGAACGAGCAACTATTGGTGGGGTTATTTATAACAGACTAAAAAAAGATATGCTTTTACAAATAGATGCCACTGTTATATATGGGATGGGAAAAGGAAAAGAGCATAAAACCGTATATCAATCGGAATTAGATAAACCCGGTCCGTTCAATACATACACGGAAAAGGGGTTGCCCCCCGGACCTATTGCGTCTCCGGGAAAGGAATCTATAGAAGCAGCCCTGTATCCTGAAGAGCATAATTACTTGTATTATGTACTGCGTCCGGAGGAGAATGAACATGTATTTAATGAAACTTATAATGAACATTTGAAAGATAGGGCCAAATATTTGAATAGGAATAAAAAGTAATCCATCGGTATATTACTGATTATTTGCGTTCCGTTTAACACTTTTATCCAATAACACCTATCCAATGCCATTGTCAGTTTTGCCAAAGGTATATGTTTTTATGTCCCGAAACAAAATAACAACAATGTCCGATCTTATATATTATATGACGGTTTAAATTTCCTCAACCTTAACGCATTAGATACCACGGAAACAGAACTTAAAGCCATAGCGGCAGCCGCTATTATCGGGTTCAGTAATGGCCCGCCGAACAGATGCAAAACCCCCGCCGCGATTGGAATCCCTAAAGAATTGTAGCCCAAAGCCCAGAATAGGTTTTGTTTAATATTTGTAATAGTCCTCTTGCTCAGCTTGATGGCGGTTACAACATCCCTGAGATCACTTTTCATCAATACAATATCCGCGGATTCCATGGCAACATCCGTGCCGGAACCTATTGCTATACCGATATCAGCCTGGGCAAGTGCCGGTGCATCGTTGATACCGTCACCAACCATTGCAACCTTTTTACCCTGTTCCTGAAGCTTTTTGACCTCGTTTGCCTTGTCCTCCGGCAAAACTTCTGCTAATACCATGTCAATACCTACCTGTTTGGCCATGGCTTCCGCTGTTCTTTTGTTGTCCCCTGTTATCATAACCACTTCTATGCCTATGTTATGGAGGGAATTTATAGCGTCCTTGCTACTTTCTTTTACAACATCTGCAACAGCTATGATACCTGCCAATTCCCCGTCTATAGAAATATACATCGGTGTTTTACCTTCCACAGCAAGTCTATCAGATTCATCCTGGAGTGTAATTTCTATATTTTTATCAGTCATTAATTTTTTATTACCGAGCAGTATATTCCTATCTTCAATAATAGCCTCTATCCCATGGCCCGGGATAGCCATAAATTTTTCCACATCTTTTATTTCTACACCTTTTTCCTCTCCCGCCCTTACAATAGCTTCACCTAACGGATGTTCCGAACCTTTTTCCGCAGATACCGCAATTGCTAAGAGTTCATCCTCTGCTGTCCCCCGTCCCGTAATTATATCCGTTACTTCGGGGGTACCCTCCGTAATCGTACCTGTTTTGTCCAGTACTACCGTATCAATTCTGTGTGCCGTTTCCAGGGCTTCCCCGCCTTTAATCAGCACCCCGTATTCCGCACCTTTGCCGGTGCCAACCATAATGGCCGTAGGTGTGGCCAATCCTAAGGCACAAGGGCATGCAATAATTAATACCGATATAAATACGGTTAAAACAAATTCCAATGGTTTTCCCGCGATATGCCATAATACCCCTGATACAACGGCAATAACAATAACTACAGGCACAAAATACCCTGCGATTATGTCTGCCATCCTTGCAATCGGTGCTTTTGAACCCTGGGCATCCTCCACCAATTTTATTATCTGTGCCAATACTGTATCTTTTCCGACCTTCTCGGTTTTAAATGTAATGGACCCGTTTTTATTTATACTGCCACCGGTTACTTTATCGCCCTTATTTTTTTCTATCGGAATACTTTCCCCCGTCAGCATAGATTCATCTATAGAAGTATGGCCGTCTATTACCGTACCGTCCACCGGTATCCTCTCTCCCGGCTTTACAACTATGATGTGCCCCACTTCCACCTCTTCTATGGGGATTCTGATCTCCTGCCCGTCCTGTAAAATTGTCGCTTCCTTGGGCTGTAATCCCATCAATGCTTTGATAGCTTCCGATGTTTTCCCCTTAGATACAGATTCCAAATATTTCCCCAGCATTATTAAGGTTATTATAATCCCCACCGATTCAAAATATAATTCCATAGCCATGGCGCTGTCCCCGCCTATTATTTTTATAACAGCATAAACACCGTATATAAATGCGGCGCTGGTCCCTATGGCCACCAATGAATCCATGTTGGGGCTGCCCCTGAACAGTGACCTATAACCCACCGTGTAGAATCTGCGTCCCGCCAATACTATGGGTATGGATAAAAACATCTGTGCCAGTGCAAAATTCAGCGAATTATGCGCCGGGTCTAAAATTCCCGGCAATGGCATGCCTATCATATGCCCCATAGAAATATAAAAGAGCGGTATAGCGAATATAGCAGACATAATAAGTCTTTTTTGGAGCGTTTTTATCTCGTTTTCCTTTTCTATCTTATCTCTGTCAATACTAGTGCCCAATTCTGAATCCAAAGGTGTATAACCTGCATCCTCTATAGCCTTTTTTATTTCCGATATTCTGATTATGTCACTATCATATTTCATGGTGGCTTTTTTGGTTGCAAGATTTACATTTACATCCTGTACACCGTCCAATTTGTTTAGTGCGCGTTCCACGGCACTGCTACAAGACGCTCAGTTCATTCCCTCTATGGGTATGGTTATTTCCTTTAATTCGTCTTGTTCCACCCTGAATCCCAGTCTGTCTACTATTTCAATAAATTGTTCCACACCCGTCTTTTTCGGATCATATTGTACAGTCAATTTTTCCGTAGTCAGATTTACGGCAGCTTTGATTACCCCCTCCGCTTTGGATATATTGCGTTCCAAATTGGCTGAACATGCGGCACATGCCATGCCTTTTACATTCAGTGTTTTTGTAACAGTTTCCATAATCTTCCCTCCTCCTTGAACAATTGCCGAACTGTTGTTAAACTATTGCTAAACCATTGCTAAACTATTATTAAACTATTGTTAAACTATTGTTAAAAGTTATTTTGTCAACCTCTTTATCGTCTTCAAAATCTCATCTATTACATCAGTATCCCCATGTTGTATCTGATCCACAACACAATTTTTTATATGGCTTTCTAAAAGTATAATCTGCACAGAATGAAGAGCTGCCCTGGAGGCTTCTATTTGATTGATAATATCATCACAATAGGTTTCCTTTTCAATCATGTTTTTAATACCCCTTATCTGCCCTTCTATTCGGCTTAGCCTGTCTATAACAGATTTTTGGGTTTTAATCGAGGCCTCTGTCGGTTTTTTACCCATTCCATCCTTGTTGCAACAATTTTTCATAGCATCACCCCTACTTTTTGAGTATAGCATACCCCCTCAGGGTATGTAAAGGTTTAAATTTTTGTGAAAACAAAAAAAGATAAGAGTAATATCTTAATTACCTTATCTTTTTTATATTTACTGTTCTTAGAGTAGGTATTTAAATCCGCTTGGCACAAAATTTTCAGCTTCGCCATTCATTTCCATGGTTCCTAGGGCAGGTATTTAAATCCGCTCCTGTTTTTTGTATGTCGTTTTCGAAATAAACACCCGAATATATCCTGTTTTTATTCCTCCGTTTTTTCGTCTGTTTCTTCTGCTTCTACTTCTTCATCTGTTTCTTCTTCAGTCACTTCTTCTCCTTCTAAGGCTTCTTCTACTTCTTCTTCTATTTCTTCTATCTCTTCTACCATATCCTCCGCTAATGTCAAGGATGCTATAAGTCTGTCCTTTTCTTCTGTAATTTCAATGTTTTCGTCATCCCCTATATTGAGGTCGGCTATTGTTAGAAACTCCTTTTCTTTTAATTTAGATGCATCCAATTCCACCCTGTCAGGTAGGTATCTGGGGAAGGTTTGAATCTCTATCTCGTTGAGAAGCATTTCGACAAATTGTGATGATGTTTCCACATCTTCACGGTTAATTAATCGTATCGGCATTGTCATCTTAATCTTTTCTGTTTCACTTAATGTTTGAAGATCTATATGCATTACCTTTTTATCAATGACTCCTCTTTGCAAATCCTTAATAATTACAAAACTTTTTTCACCTTCAAGGTTCAGGCTTATCTTAGCATTCTGGCCGAATTTTGAAAGCATCTTCAATACTTCCCTCTCATCAAACTGTATTTCCTTCGTATCCACGCCTCTGCTATAAACTACGCCCGGTATTTTTCCAAGTTTTCTGATTTTTCGTGTCCTATTCTTTCCCGTGGCTTCTCTTATTTCCGCATTTAAAACCGGTGTTGCCATGTTGACTCCTCCTTAAACTTCACAGTCTATCCTGTTATTATTTCATTAATTTATTCTATTATTATATTAAACCAGATTTTTGGCAAAATATCAAACCTAATATTAAATTAGTATTTAAATTTATGGTTTTATCATATTGCCTGCTTATGCAACCCGAACAATTTTAATAATTTCTCCCAAAAACTTAATCTTTCAGATTCCTTTTGAACCGTATCAACCTCCGGTACCTTTATCTCATCTGTCTTCATTACAAACTGAACGGAAGACACATTTGTATTTTTGTCCGACACAAAAGATACTACCTCATCTCCGCCTCCCGATATACTGCCCATAATCTCATCAATAGTATTGTTTATTTCAGCATCAATATTTGATGTGCTGTTTCTCAACCGATTTGTACCCTGTTTATATTCCGCAAGACCTTCTTTGAGTTTTTTTATGGCCAAATTGAGCTCGGCACCTCCATTATACAATTCGTTTGCCAGTTTGGGAAGTTCCGACACGGACGAATTTAACTTCGAAGTTCCTTTGGCCAATTCCGATGCCCCCAAACTCAGCTCTGTAACACCATCCGTATAATCTCTAAGTCCGCCGGTAAATTGCACTATTCCATCGAGTTGAACCTTAATGGAAGCAAGTTCCGCAACGTCCTTTAAAATATGTTCATAATTTTCCGGGGTTAAAGGTGGGAGCCCTAAGTTCATAGCCGAAAGTCTGTCATTCATCTCGCTGAAAGCAATTCCCTGTATCATTGAAGCCCCTTGAAGTAAAGGGCCCTTTTTATCGGACAGTTCCGAAAGGCCTGCATTTATACTTTTTGCGCCCTGATCTAATTCACCGACACCTGCACCTAATTCTGAAAGGCCATTTTTAAACGCCTTTAATCCTTCCACATACTTGTTCATCCCGGCAGAAAGCCCATTAACACCTTCAAGCAATCCCCCTGCTCCATTATCCAGTTCTTTTATGGCACCTATGAGTTGAGATATTTTATCCGAAAATTCCCCCTCGTCGATAATCATATCCAAATTCATTCTTATACCGTTGATTGTAATCGCATCAGCCTCAAAATTCTTTACATCCGCCCTGACTAAAATATTCGCCCCTTGTCCGGGTAAAATTGTATACATCAACTGTTTCTTACTACCGGCTTCCACTACAGTGGCATTATCGGATTTTATATTGTTTGCTAACTTTGTATCAAGACTGAGGGCTATCTGCAGGGTATAATTATCAAAAAATATGCTGTTTATCTTAGGATTTCTGTCCACAGTTATCTCTATCTCCAGGGCCCCACTCTTGCCGGCAAGTTCCTCACCCGACATCTTCTTGCCATCCAGTCTATATTCTATCCCTATATCCCAAGGTAATTCCTGTTTTTCAATAACTCCTTCATAATACAGCCTGTTGGCGGAAGTGCTTATACTTATCCTGTCGCCTTTTTGAACAATTTCTTCAGAAGTGGTCATATTACGTACCTTTTTATAATCTCCGTAATCCACTATATTATTGTCTTCAAATATATTGACCACATAGATATCCTTTGCTCTGCCGTCCAAATTCAATATGCCGTATACTACCTCGTCTTTTTGTGAAGCAATCTCATCGGCAGATACGGTTAAAAATGCCGTAGATGTTAATGTCAATATTAAAATTACAGATAAAATTTTTTTCATAACAGTTATTCCCCCTATAATTTTTTAGATACATGCTCACTATATTTTGTTTGCCTCATAAAAATTGCTTTTCAGCATGGTTTTTTTAACAACTCTATCAAACAATAGAAGTAGGGCCGGCAACACACAGATTACCATAACAAATGATAACACCGTTCCCCGTCCTAACAGCATTCCCAATTCAGAGATAATAGGATTGGTAGATGTTAAAGACAATATAAATCCCGCTGTCGATAATATGAAAGCGGAAGTCAGAATCACTCCCAAATTGTTGTCTATCGTGACTCTCATGGCTTCTTTTTTCGATAACACTTCCCTGTTTGCCAGATAGCGGTTTGTAAGGAGTATCGCATAGTCTACCGTTGCCCCCAGCTGTACCGTGCTTATAACCAAATATCCGACAAAATTCAGATATTGGTCGGTAAAATAAGCATAGGATAAGTTAACCCATATGGCTGTTTCGATGGAAAATAATAAAAACAACGGTAAAGTCAATGATCTGAAGGTTAACAATAAAACGATAAATATCCCTACAATAGCTATTATATTTACAAGTTTGGTATCGATAGAAACTATGTTTTTCATATCATATAGGGTTGCACTCTGACCTGCCATATAACAAGTATCATAATACTTTTCGGCCGTATCGAAAATTGATTCAACTGTATTAAAAACCTCTTCTCCCTCATCCTCTGTATCGATATAGAGAATAAGCCGTGAGTAATTTTCCGAATAGAATTGATCAACTGCCTCCTTTGGAACATATGCTGTAGGTATCTCCGCCCCAACTGCCGTCACATAAGATACAATGTTTTTCACATGGGGAACATTTTTGAGTTCCCTGCATAATTCCGCTTCCCTTCCTACGTCTCCCCTTGGTACCAATAATACCAACGCATTTTCCCTGCCAAATTCATCCTCAATCGATGTCCTGTCTTTCCCGGCTTCAGATACTCCGGCAACACTGCCTGTTCCATACAGAAACTGAGTATTTGTTTGAGCCAAAAAGCAGGGTATAACGACTATTAAAGCCAGGATTAAAAAAGGCGTCCTTACTTTCATAACCAATTTGCCTATCCCATCCACCCTTGGGACTAATCGGCGGTGCTCAGTTTTATCAATAAGTTTATGAAGCAGAAGAGTGAATGCCGGTAAAAATATCATCACCGAAACAAAACTCAAGAAAATTCCTTTGACTAAATTTATACCTAAATCCGAACCTATCCCGAACCGCATCGCTACTAAAGCCAGAAAACCGATGATGGTCGTTGCCGCACTGGCAGCAACAGCAGGTAAAGCATGTTTAATAGCATGTTTCATGGCCTTTGCGGGTTCAAATTTTTCTTTATAAGTCTTGAAACTATGCAGTAAAAAAATTGCATAGTCGAGGGATACGGCCAACTGCAATATTGGGCTGACAGTCTGGGTTATAAAGGAAATGTCCCTAAAGAATATATTGGTTCCCATATTTATTATTACAGCTATCCCGATGGTGATAAGAAATAAGAGGGGTTCTATCCAGGAAGTGGTTGCAATCATCAATATTATAATGACGACAGGCACCAATATCGCCATGGCATTCAAGACTTCCGAAACCGACATTTCCTGAGTCCCTGCCCTATTGACCGCTTCTCCTTCTATTGCGTTATCCCCACCGATTAATTCCCTGATTTCCTTAATTGTAGATTCTTCCAAACCACTTTCGACAGCCACCGAAATCAAAGCATTTCCATTTTTGTAATAACTGTCTAATAACGAATCATCAATAAATTCAATAGGTGTGGTGGTGAGAACATCTGTCCCTACAACGTCATCCAACCAACTGACCGACGAGACACCCTCGATTTGTGAAATTTCCGCTTTATATTCCAGAGCCTGTTGTATGGTTACATTTTTTATCATAATCCTGGCATTGGGCACTTTTCCCTTAAACTCGTTTTTCATAATATCCAACGCCTCTGTGGATTGGGCACCCTGCGGTAAATAATCCACCATATTGTAATTAATCGAAACAAGCAGACTGAAAATCCCGCTCAATAGAGCCAGAATTAAAAATGTTACCACAACGCTTTTTCTATATCTAAGTATCGCATCCAAAAACCTATCCAAAAAATAACCCCCTTTTAGATTTATTAAAATGGTGTAAAATAGTTGTAATATAAACAACAACTTTTAATCCGACGTTTGCATTTATTAAACACTGTGTATATAATATAACATATGTATATTATAATAAAAAAATTCCGATAGTCAACACACAGATACACTATAAATGTTTGTTTTTCAACATAATAGCTTGAAATGTATATCAATTAACATATTTAATAAAATTGGGGGTTTATTAATGGAAAGAAGAAGAGACGACCGACGGGTGATATATACCAAAATGATGCTAAAAGAGAGCCTTATAAATCTATTAGAAAAAAAAGATATATCAAAAATTTCCGTTAAGGAGATCTGTAAAAACGCCGACATTAACCGTACAACTTTTTATAATCACTATAACGATCAATATGATCTTATGCGCAAATTGGAGAATGAATTGATAGAAAATATAGGGATCCATCTCGCAAAATACACCCGGGACGGAACCGATGTTGCACTTGTGGAGATATTAGAAGAAATTTTTGAATATATAAAAGAAAATGCGAAACTGTGTAAAATATTATTGAGTGAAAAAGGAAACCTGGATTTTCAAAAACGAATAATGATGTTGGTCTATGATAAAGATATCAGCAATTTATTCAATAAAAATATCTTCTCAAAAGAAGATATGGATTATGTTTATTC
>JAAYPJ010000098.1 GCA_012519835.1 Clostridiales bacterium
CATATGTTGCATAATGTATAAAATTGTATTCACTGGGCAGTTTGACGGGCATTTTGAAGTCTACCTTTACAGTATAGTTTGTATTAACTTCGACTTTATAATTTTCGTCTTCAATAAACAACCTACCGATATCGAAATATCCCTCCGGTACTTCGCCACCGAATTTTGCAATTATAACTTTTTTGGTTTCTTCATCAGGAACATCATTTGTGATAGGAATATTTGCTGTGTCCATCCCAAGGCTTTGTGCTGTTTCTATTAAAAGCCTTTCCATCAGATCATAGTCCGGGTTTTCTGCTTTTTGCGTTTCCTTAAATGTGAGTTTATTCTTTATAACAGGTAAGTGTGTGAGCTTCATATCTTCATTCCAAGGATTTGCATTTGTTAAATCCGTTATATCATGAGCCATATATCCCTCATAACCCATACCTTCGCTAAATCCCGTGTTTATAGAAAGCATAGGTAAATTGGGGCCTGTTATCACTTTGTTTCTGTTTAAAAAAGAAACGACAGATATTATAATGGCAAAACAAGCTGCTGCAGCAACCCACCTTAGATAAATTGGTTTTCTTGATTTACCTGCATTTACAGTGTCCGAAATGATATCATCATCTATACCGGTAATCTTTTCATATAAATCTTTTCCTCTCATAATTCTAAGCCCTCACTTTCAAAATGTTTTTTCAATTTGTTCCGTGTTCTCATAAGCATTGATTTTACTTTGCTTCCGCTAATGCCGAATTTGTTGGCTATTTCCTTAATCGGTTCAGAATACCAATACCTTGTCACGAATACTGCCCGTTCTTCTTTTGCAAGGGTCCTAAGAAATTTGCTTATACTTTCGGTAAGCTCAGTCTCTGTTATTTTGCAAACCTCATCGTTGGGCGATGGTATGCATTCTTCCATTTCTTTTGTAAGCTCCACTATATTCGCATACCGCTTCTGTGCACGGTTTTTGTTATATAGGTTGATAGATATGTTTCGTGTGATTTTTGCTAAAAATGAGAATAAATATTGCTTGGGTGAATGGGGGGGCATACTGTTCCATGCAGATAGATATGTATCATTTTCACATTCTTCAGCATCAGAAATATTCTGAACGATGTTGAAAGATATTCGTTTGAGCCTTGTGCCATACTTCGTGGACGACTCAAAAATTGCTTTTTCGTCTTTTTGTAGGTATAAATCTACTATTGTTTCATCATCCATAGGAAAACCTCCCTTCACCCTATATAACAAGATTTACCTGTAATTGGTTGCATATTTAAAAGAGATTCTAAAAATAGCTGTTTGCAAATGCAAACAGCCACAATAAAATGCACCGGGGCGGTTCCTAATGCACTGCTTTTAATAATGATCCAAATACCAGGCCAAAAGCTATAACACTGAGGATTCCGCACACTAAATGTGAATTTTTCTCCGGCATATTAATATATTCATAAAACAGGGCCGCACTGTTTTGTGCGAATAAAATCATAAAAATATCACCGACAGATTCATTATGAATGTTTTTCCAGATATAAAGAAATACCATAACTATTGAGGCACTTATCCATCCAATATGAAATGATTTAGCCCTAACCATATGCTTCGGATTGTTTCCGTACATTACAAAAATTAAATCTTTATTCATATAATTCCTCCGAGTGATGTAATTTAATTTATATTTTTATCAAGAACACCCAATCCTAAATAAAATACAGGGTGGAGTAAAAGCGATGAAATATGTTTACTTTATTGGTTGTTGTGGTATAATATTAATAAGGTAATCGGCATCACATGATGTGATTGCCACTAGAGTGATTTAAAGGTTTTTAATCACCCTGCATGGCCGTGCAGGGTGATTATTTTTTCCCTTTGTTGTTATCCTTTATTAGGCCAACAATCAAGGAGATTAGCGACATTAACAACATTCCAAACATTATCATTAAGGATACTGCTTGATATGTATTCATCGCGCCACCTCCCTTCATCCGAAAGTAGGTGGCAATCACACCCTGCTTTTCCGATTACCTTATATTAATATAATACCATATTTCTGATACAGTCACAAACTTAACGTTGTTTTC
>JAAYPJ010000099.1 GCA_012519835.1 Clostridiales bacterium
AGGAGGAATTAAAATGTCCGGGGGAATGATTTTACTGATAGTTGTGGCATTGCTTATTTTAGCGGGTCTGGGACACAGGGTACTCGACAGATTGAGGCTCAGTGACAGTGCGGCCCTTGCTATACTTGTTGCAATAGCTCTATCAACAGTTTTTATTCCTAATATAAAATTAACCGACAGTATATCGTTTAATGTCGGGGGGTTTGCTATACCCATGGCCTTGGCTATTTACTTGTTTATTAAGGCCGAAACAAGAAAGGAAAAGATGAGATCCATTATCGGCGCTTTGGGGACAGGCGTTGCAATTTATTTGATGCAAAGGTTTATACTTCCTGCAGATCCGAAAAGTCTCCCTATTGATCCCAATAAGGTCTACCCTATTGTGGGCGCTATAATAGCCTATGCATTGGGGCGTTCCAGGAGAGGGGCATTTATTGCAGGGGTAGTCGGAGTTGTAATCAGTGATTTGATTCAACTTATTTTAAACAGTATCAACAATATACCCTCACCTACACATTTTGGCGGGGCCGGCGGGGTGGATACCACGATTATTACGGGCATTTTTGCGGTGCTTATAGCTGAGATAGTCGGAGAGGCTAGAGAAAAAGCACAAGGGGGAACAGAAAAGAAAGATATGAAATTCGATAAAGGCCATTTTGTCAGTACATTGGGTGAAAATCGAGAGGAAGAGGAGGACCAAACAGGCGGGGAGCTTAATATCGAAAACGAGGACAAATCAGATGAAACCGGGGGTGATATAGATGAAAAAGAGTAGACTGGTCTGCATGTTGTTATTATTAATTACACTTACGACGCAATTTGTAATTGCTGATGATTGGTATGGTGAAAAAGGAGGCTATTATAAGGTATATGATATGGATAGCAACGAAATACTGTTTCAAACCGCCAGGGAGGTTGTAAAGGATGATCAGTATCTAAGTGGCGACAACAAAATGTACAGGATAGTCAAAGCAAATAAAAGGGATCAGATTGCTTATGCACAGTTTGTTGAGGATGTGCTATTGCCTGAAATCGATGAAGAAATATTTTCTAAAATCGGGTTGATGTTGCAGAATGGAGCAAGCATAGATTCGATATTGGCACAGACAGGGCAAAATGATAAAAGCAAGAGAAAAGTGGGAATATATTCGACCCATAGTTCAGAATCCTATATACCGTCTGATGGAGCAGAGGCCTCAGAAAGCAAAGGCGGGATACTCAAAGTAGCGGAAAAGTTAAAACAAGGGTTTGAAAAAAATGGTGTGGACGCGACATTTGACAGCACACTTCATAATCCTCATGATGCGGGGGCCTACAAGAGATCACGCAGAACTGCTTTGCAATTGATAAGAAAACAACACCCCACCGCTTTGATTGATGTACATAGGGATGCTGTACCTGCGGAAGAATATTTGACGGAGGTTGAAGGGAAACCGGCAGCAAAGGTAAGGCTGGTTATCGGAAGAAGGAACCAAAATTTTAAAGCTAATGAGGATATGGCGAAAAAGGTGAAATCGGTAGCGGATAAAATGTATCCGAATTTTGTTAAAGATATCTTTTTCGGACAGGGCGACTATAACCAGGACCTTATGCCCAGGGCCATGCTCACAGAACTGGGAACCTATAAACATACAAGGGAAAGATCGGAAAAATCCGCGGGTTTCTTATCCAAGGTGATTACGGTAGCACTTTTTGGCGATGTTTTTAAGGATAGTAAGGGAACGGCAACAGCGGGCGGAGGTACCACGAAGGGAACAAAACCCGGCAAACCTGTCAGCAAAAGCGGTAAGGGAGCAGGTGCGGGTATACTGGGGATTTTAGCCTTGGCTGTTATTGGCGGAGTGGGTTTTCTATTTTTGAGCAGCGGCAGTACAGAGTGGAAATCTAAGATGTCCAACTTTAGACAGGAATTTGCGAATTTCTTGGGGAGAAATAAAAACAGGAAATAGACAGGTGGTTAATTAAGAGGAACATAAATTAGAAAACAGACAGGTGGTTAGGTATTGGATAAATACTTTATTCTAATAATACCGGGTTTGATAATGGGTACGTTTGCCAGGGTACATATGATGAAATCCGATTATAGACAGTACCCGACCTATCCGAGGGGATATCTGTCCCATTTTACCCTCGGGTTTATTGCTGCAGGTCTGGGTGCTGTGGCTGTACCCGCTTTGATTGAAAAAGAATTTTCAGCCATAACATTCCTGGCATTAGCCGCCCAACAATTCAGGGAAGTGCGAAGCATGGAAAGGGAGAGCCTGGATAATATAGAAATAACAGAGATGGTGCCAAGGGGCACTGCCTATATTGAGGACATCGCAAAGACATTTGAAGCGAGAAACTACATGGCAATAATCGTTTCCTTGGTAACAGCGACTGTAATATATATTTGTATAATTTTAAAGATTAACCGATATATGTCTATCTTTTTGGGTATGGCCCTGGGATTGATCACCCACATATTTATAAAAAGGATGATCCATGGACAAGAAGTTGGTGACATAGCAGATGTAAAAGAAGCTAAAATTACATTTGACGGACCGATTTTAAAAATTAACGGGGTTGTAATCATGAACGTTGGGCTACAAAATAAAAGAGATATATACTTGAGCAACGGATTAGCCGTGGAAATCATACCTAAAGATGAAAATGCAATAGTATATTTATCCAATATAGGACAGCGCCAGGCTATACAGCATAATGCGGCCAACCAACTGGGTATACGAAAGGATGTAGATGAACCGGAACTTACGCCGATAGCAAAAAGGAATTCGGAAAACGGAAACATAGTTATGGCAATAACCATTATGAAACCCAATATAGACGCTTTGATCGAGGTAGTTAAGGGAACCCCGCTGTTGGAAACTTCAAAAAGGAAACCCTTGGACTCAGTTGTCGGTCTGAGGTTAATGAGGAGTAGAAAAAGGGTGTAACATATGCAAATCGGATTAAAAGATTTTATAGTTGCGGTTGTAACAACAAATCGGGATATGGTCGGCCCGGGAGCAATGGCCCCGGTTTTTTATGCCGTGGACGATGAACATTTAGAAAGGTTGTCGGAAGGGATCGCTAAAATTCTTAACAGCGTTGTCCATGATGTAGGGATGGGAACATACATTATTGTAAAACACTAGTGCGCTAGGATGAATTGTATCTATGAAAATTATATATGTATCCAACAAAAGTTTCTATGCAGCTGTTGAGGCTGCATATCTACATTTAAAATCAGATATTCCCGAGAATATTACGAATGTTTATAACGAAGAGGGAAATTTTTATTATTTAGGTGTTGATAGGGAATTAAATGAGATATATCTACTTTATAGCAGCAAATACAATTATATTTTAAAAAACCTTCTAGAAGGTTTTTCTGATTTATATGATGAAAAGATTCTAACAATATATTTGGCATAATCTTTAACCCATGCGCGACCGACTGAGTGTGCAAAATTTCAATTAATGTATGAATTTTATAAGATTTACTCTGATTTTTGCCACACTTACAGTGGACTAGCTGGAAGTTTGTGTAAAAACCTGCTATTATTTTATGTTTTTATCGTATTTGCAGGAATTACTTGAAATTTTGCACAAATAATATTTATTAGAATAAAGTATGAACAGTAGCGCTTTATTTGTTTTTCTCATGGGAAAATTAACACTATTCAAATTGATAAGAAAGATGATGGAACAGTGAAAATAATATACAGTTGTTATGGCGGGGCCCATTCTTCGATTATAGCATCGGCTATACATATGGGATATCTTCCGACGGATCGTATCCCGTCCGTAGAAGAAATATTGAGCACCCCCTATTACGACCAATCTCCAAGTGAGTCTAGGGGTAAACCTATTTATATGGGCACAGATGAAAAATCGAGAAAAATATATGCACTTGGAATGGGGCCTTACCGTACTGAATATACAAAAATAGCCTATAATTTTGCATTTCAATTAGCCGGCAAAAATAAGGGGGACATACAGATAATAAATGTGGTTCCCTTGTTGGGTTGCCTCACAAAAATAGGGGGTTTTATGTCAAGAAGAGCCGGGTTAATCAAATTGGGCAGGCCGCTGACGGTATCGGGGATTCAAAGAAGATATAATCTTTTTGTAAAACTGGTTGAAGATGTCAAGAAAAGATGTTAAGTTACAGTTCACACCCTACCGCCAAAACGCCCTCCTGCCAATAGTCAACTGTGCAAAATTTCAAGTAATTCCTATGTATACGGCAAATATACAACATAATGAATACTATTGCGTGAACTATAAGCTAATATGTTGTAGGTATGGCATGAATTGGGACAAATCCCGTAAAATTTGTACATTAATTGAAATTTTGCACATTTGGTTGGCTGCACATGGGTTGAGGTGTGGTTAGTAACGTCGCCCTGCAGGTACCTTATTTATAATTTCTGATACTCTGGCTTCCGGCCTTTGGTAATGGTATAATATTAATGCTTAGTATCAAAATTAGACAAAAGTGGGTGCAGTATTGAAAAAGACAGACGTTGGGAATATTATTAAAAGGGTTTATAAAGGAAGCATGGCAGAAGAAGCGGGGATAGAAAAAGGGGATAGGCTAGTTAAAATAAACGGTAATGAAATTGAGGATATCATTGATTATAGGTATCATCTGACGGATGAGTATTTGGAAATAGAATTATTAAGGGCTGATGGGGAGCATTGGATTATAGAGATAGAAAAAGAATATGACGATGATTTGGGCATCGAATTTGAAAATCCCATCATGGATGAGGTTAAAAGTTGCAGAAACAAATGTGTATTCTGTTTTGTGGACCAATTGCCGCCTGATATGCGGCCAAGCCTTTACTTTAAGGATGATGATTTCAGGCTTTCATTTTTGCAGGGGAATTATATTACCCTGACGAATATGAGTGAAAGGGACATAGACAAAATTATAAAATATCGCATCAGCCCCATCAATATATCCGTGCATACCACTAACAGTGAACTCAGAAAAAAGATGCTCAACAATCGATCTGCCGGTAACATCTTGGACATACTGACAAAACTGGCGAAAAACAATATCGAAATGAATTGTCAAATTGTGCTTTGCCCCGGTTTAAATGACAAAGAGGAACTGGACAATACTATCAGGGACCTGGGAAAATTATCTGATAGTATAAACAGTGTTGCAATTGTGCCTGTGGGCTTGACAGCTTATAGACAAGGGTTGCAAAAAATAGACCCGTTTAATGAAGAAAGCGCATCATATGTTATAGATCAGGTTCAGGCATGGCAAAAAAGATTCAGAGGTTCCATCAACCGTGATTTCGTATATGTTTCCGATGAATTTTATATACTGGCAAACAGGGATTTTCCAACCTACGAAAGCTATGGGGACTTTCCCCAGTTGGAAAACGGCGTAGGATTGGTGGTTAAACTCAGGCACGAGTTCTATCGATATTTAGAGGTATTGCCGAATATACCTGAAATTCACAGACATATCACGGTGGTCACCGGCACAGCTGCATGTGGGCTGATTAAAAAAATGTGCGATGATTTGGCTGAAAAGGTTGAACATTTAAAAATAGAGGTGGTCTGCGTAGAAAACGAATTTTTTGGTGGACACATTTCTGTAAGCGGATTGGTTACGGGACGGGATATATATAACACCCTGGAAAATAGATACTTGGGTGATAAGGTTGTTATCCCGCAATCCATGATGAAATCGGATGAAAAGATATTTTTAGATGATTATACCGTTGCCGCACTAGAAACAAAACTTGGAGTACCTATTCAAATAAGCGAAGTAGAAGGCAAGAAGTTTATACAGGCAATTTTGAATTTGGGAGACAGGGTAAAAGAAGGTGAGAATTAATGTTTAAACCGATTGTAGCAATAGTGGGACGGCCGAATGTGGGCAAATCCACTTTGTTTAATAAAATTCTGGGGAGCAGGGTTTCTATAGTTGACAATAAGCCGGGAGTGACAAGGGATAGAATTTATGCAGACGCAGACTGGTTAAAATATGATTTTACTTTGATAGATACCGGTGGGCTGGATTTAGAATCAAAAGAAGTGATACCGGCGCAAATGAGAAGACAGGCAGAATTAGCCATAGAGGTTGCGGATGTAATAATATTCTTGACTGATGGCAGGGAAGGTCTAACATCTGTGGATCGCGATATCGCGGAGGTGCTCAGGAAGGCTAAAAAACCTGTGATAGTTACACTAAACAAGGTAGATACGAGGCACCAATCGGAGCATTTTTATGAATATTATGAATTAGGAATGGGAGAGCCGGTTGAAATATCCGCTTCACTGGGGCTAGGCATAGGGGATCTTCTGGACGAGGTTGTGCGGCATTTTAAAGTTGAAGATGAGGGTGACTATGAAGATGATGTCGTCAAAGTAGCTATAATCGGAAAACCGAATGTGGGCAAATCCCTACTTGTCAACCGTATATTGGGGGAAGACAGGGTGATTGTCAGCGATATTGCGGGAACTACAAGGGATGCTATAGATACACCGTTTATTGACGGGGACGATAAATATGTTCTCATAGACACTGCGGGGATGAGGAAAAAAAGCCGTGTTAAGGAAAACATAGAAAGGTATAGTATTATACGTGCCATTGCGGCCATAAAAAGGGCCGATGTATGCCTGTTGGTTATAGATGCTACCGAAGGGGTAACGGAACAGGACAAAAAAATTGCGGGACATAGTCACGAAAACGGCAAGGGCATGATCATTCTTATCAATAAATGGGACTTGGTCAAAAAGGATAACAGGACAATGAACGAATTTATAAAAGAAACTCGCAGTGAGCTCAGCTATATTGCATATGCCCCGATTTTGTTTATCTCTGCACTGACAGGTCAAAGGGTGAATAAAATATTAGAGATAGTAAAGCATGTTGCAAACCAGAATTCTATGAGAATTCCGACAGGATCTTTAAACGAAGTAATTGGAGAAGCCATGCTGTTAAATCAACCTCCGTCCGATAAGGGAAGGAGATTGAAAATATTTTACGCTACTCAAACTTCTATAAGGCCGCCTACATTTATTTTGTTTATAAATGACAAGAATTTGATGCATTTCTCATATTTAAGGTATCTTGAAAATAAAATCAGGGAAGGTTTTGGGTTTGAAGGGACCCCTATTCATTTTATTTTGCGTCAGAAAACAGGGAGGGATTGATTTACATGTTTAAAAATCTCTTGCTTATTTTAATTGCATACCTTATCGGAAGCTTTTCAACATCATATTTGATAGCAAGATTGTCCGCCAAAATAGATATAAGGGAACACGGAAGTGGAAACCCGGGCTCTGCAAATATATTAAGGACATTAGGTAAAAAGGCGGCAGCCCTTACATTTTTGGGCGATTTATTCAAAGGAGCAATAGCCGTATATTTGGGAAATACGTTTGGCGGAACCACTATGGCATTATTATGCGGGATAGCTGTGGTTGTCGGCCATAATTGGCCTATATTTTTAGAATTTAAAGGGGGCAAAGGAATTGCAACGACTATAGGGGTTATTATATCGGTTAAACCCTTGATAGCGCTTATCTGTGTATCTATAGGCGTAGCTATATTATTCAAATTCAGATATGTATCCTTAGCTTCTATTATCGGAATTACCTTGTTGCCATTTGTTATAATAATATATGGGTTTGAATATTTTTTATTTGGACTTATTTTAGCTTTGTTGGCTATATATAGACATCGTGAGAATATTAAGAGACTTCTGGCAGGCAACGAAAGAAAAATTGGAGAAAAATCAAGTGTAAACTAGAGGAGAGTTTTGGATGAGTAATTTTAACATTGCTGTCTTAGGTGCCGGCAGTTGGGGGACAGCATTGAGTATGGTGCTCTGTAGTAAAGGGCATAAAGTAAATCTATGGATGAGAAGTAAAAAACAATATACAGATATGATGCGCACTTATAAAAACGATAAATACTTACCTGATATCAAATTACCTGCAAATTTAAATTTGCATGTCGATTTACAAAAAACAGTTTCAGGTGCGGGTGCTATACTGATATCCGTATCATCCCAGTCTGTCAGAGAAGTTTTGCAGAAAATCGGTCCTTATTTAACAGGCAACGAAATAATTATAAATTCTTCCAAAGGACTGGAAAGGGATACATATTTGACAATGTCTCAGGTTGTCAACGACGAACTGCCTGACAACAAGTTTGCTGTGTTGTCGGGTCCTTCACATGCAGAGGAAGTTTGTAGAAACATGCCTACAACTATTGTTGCTGCTTCAAAAAATAAAATTACGGCAGAGTTAGTACAGGACTTATTTATTACCCCGAGATTTAGGGTATATACCAATCCCGATGTAATCGGGGTAGAACTCGGCGGGGCGTTAAAAAACGTAATCGCTTTTGGAGCGGGGATAGCGGACGGATTGGGATTTGGGGATAACGCAAAGGCCGCCCTGATTACCAGAGGCATCAGTGAAATTGCACGGCTGGGTAAAGTTATGGGTGCAAATAAATCAACTTTTGCAGGGCTTTCAGGTATCGGTGACCTTATTGTCACATGCACAAGTATGCACAGCAGAAACAGAAGGGCGGGCATTTTAATCGGTAGGGGTAAGGGGTTAGACGAAACCCTCAAGGAGATAGGTATGGTCGTGGAGGGGGTAATGACCACAAAAGCAGCCTATAAACTGGCGAAGAAGTATAACGTCGAAATGCCGATCACGGAGGAAATATATAATGTTATTTATAATGGCGGCAATGCCAAAGAAGCAGTGACAAATTTGATGACACGAAGTCGTAAGCATGAAATTGAAGAAGTGGTAGGCGACATGAATCTGAGCTGGTAGTAGGGAGTATGAAAAATCAATTATAATGAACATTAGTCTAAAAGTGCGTCGCTAATATAAGCCCGGTTATCTAATAAAATTTAATATAACAATACACGTTCATTTAGTTTCGAATATGAATAATTCCTACAGCTCTTCAGACGAAAAATACTACAACCTGCAAACTCCCCGACACT
>JAAYPJ010000100.1 GCA_012519835.1 Clostridiales bacterium
AGTGTCGGATTGGGTTAGGTCATAAAGGTTTTTTATTTGAAGGGAGCTGTTGGAGCCATCAAAATTTCAAACCGCGATGAGAGTGTAATATACAGATATTTTAAATATACGACGCATAATTAGACTAATACGTAACTACCGAAACTGTAGCAGGCTTATAATCTGCCGAAACAACACCGGATTTTTAAAAAATGTCAAATGAAATATATTGACAACATATTTTGTTTCTGCTATTATAGATTGCAATACATAAAAAACGAGCTAAACGTTATGATAGAGGTGGATATTTTACCGTAACAGTTTTAGAGAGTCGATGTTCGGTGCAAATCGATACTGTTGTGAAATATGGGTCGCTCTGGAGCGGTTATTCTGAAAATATTGGCGGCAAAAGTGAGTAAGGATGAATCGGGAAGCCCCGTTATAGGCAAAGGGTTTATATGAATCTTGTTTGAAGTGTTTTATATGAACCTATTGAGTGGTTTCTTATTTTGGAAACAATTAGGGTGGTAACGCGTGGAATATATCTCCGTCCCTGCAAATGTAAAACTATGCAGAGACGGAGATTTTTTATGACCTAACCCAATCCGACACTCAGGCTCATTCAAAGTGAGTTGTGAGACTGCGGAAAATGACTTGATCTGATTTTTAATTTGCATGATTATAAACCTTATTAAAAGAGGAGGAAAAATAAATGACAAAGCTATATTATGAAAATGATTGTGACTTGGGATTGTTGGGAGGCAAAAAGGTTGCTGTGGTCGGCTATGGTAGCCAAGGGCATGCTCATGCTCTGAATTTACATGAATCCGGTGTCGATGTAGTGGTTGGATTATATGAAGGCAGTAAGTCATGGAATTTGGCACAGGAGGCAGGATTGAAGGTAGCTTTGGTCGCGGATGCGGCTAAAGAGGCGGATGTAATAATAATGTTGGTAAACGACGAGAAACAGGTACAGATTTATGAAGAAAGCGTTAAAGGCAATCTATCGTCCGGAAAATACCTGGCTTTTGCACATGGTTTTAACATACATTTCGGGCAGATAGTGCCTCCCGAGGACATCAATGTTTTTATGGTAGCTCCTAAAGGACCGGGACATACGGTGAGAAGCCAGTATGAAGAAGGCAAAGGAGTTCCCTGTTTGGTTGCGGTTTATCAAGATGTGACAGGCAACACCATGGATATTGCACTGGCATACGCAGCCGGGATTGGCGGCTC
Organism: Clostridiales bacterium; assembly: GCA_012519835.1. Taxonomy (GTDB): domain Bacteria; phylum Bacillota; class Clostridia; order Peptostreptococcales; family Natronincolaceae; genus JAAZJW01. The sequence goes on from JAAYPJ010000100.1 coordinate 1,216, forward strand.
AAGGGCGGGGGTATTGGAAACTACTTTCAAGGAAGAAACCGAGACAGATCTGTTCGGTGAGCAGACTGTGTTATGCGGTGGTGTTACCGAGCTGATGAAGGCCGGATTTGAGGTGTTGGTAGAGGCCGGATACAGTCCTGAAAGCGCTTATTTTGAATGTTTACATGAAATGAAACTGATAATTGATATGGTCAACCAAGGCGGGCTAAGTTATATGAGGTATTCCATAAGTGATACGGCGGAATATGGGGACTATTCTGTCGGCAAGAGAATCATTACGGAGGATACCAGGAATGAAATGAGAAAAGTGCTCGGTGAAATTCAGGACGGTACCTTTGCTCGCAATTGGATCCTGGAAAATAAAGCAAACAGACCGTCGTTTAACGCAATGAGAAGAAGAGAACAGGACCATCCTATAGAGGTAGTCGGTAAAAAACTCAGGAATATGATGAGTTGGTTACGAATCAGGGATTAGACAGATTTTAAAATACACTGGGGGGAGTGTGATATTATGAAAATGGTTGGTGCCGAAATTGTAATCAGATGCTTAATAGAACAAGGTGTTAACGAGATTTTTGGTTATCCGGGGGGAGCGGCGCTAAACATATACGATGCTCTCTACAAAAACAGTGATAAAATAACCCATTATTCGACAGCCCATGAACAGGGAGCGGCCCATGCGGCAGACGGATACTCCAGAGCAACGGGCAAAGTGGGTGTATGTATGTCGACATCGGGACCCGGTGCAACCAATTTGGTTACGGGTATCGCCACGGCATACATGGATTCTGTGCCTTTAGTTGCTATAACGGCAAACGTGCCCTTGTCATTGCTCGGCAGGGACAGTTTCCAGGAGGTTGATGTGGTGGGTATTACAATGCCTATCACAAAGCATAATTTCATAGTAAAGGATGTCAATGAATTAGCTACAATAATGAGAAGGGCCTTTTATATTGCACAAGAGGGAAGACCGGGGCCGGTGTTGATAGATATTCCAAAGGATATCACGGCCCAAATGGCTGAATACAGTTATGAGGAGCCCAGACCTGTTGAAAACACTACCGAAACAATAAAAGAACAGGACATATTGGATGCAGTAAGGTTGATAGAAAAATCCGAAAGACCGTTGGTTTATGTTGGTGGTGGGGCTGTAAGATCAGGCGCCTCGGAAGATATAAGAGAATTTGTACAAAAAGTTCAAGCGCCTGTGGCCAGCAGTTTGATGGGATTGGGGGCTTTCCCTTCTACGGATGAACTTTTTACCGGAATGTTGGGGATGCATGGTACAAAGGCCTCGAATGTCGCTGCTACATGGTGTGATTTGTTGATCGGGATCGGGGTTAGGTTCAGTGACAGGGCAACCGGCAATGTGGACAATTTCGCACCGGATGCCGAAATACTACAAATAGATATAGACCCGGCAGAGATAAATAAAAATGTTGCAACGGATCATTTTATTTTAGGTGCTATCAATAAGGTTATGCCCATGCTGAATGAGAAGATAAAACAGAAGGATAATACGCCTTGGCTTAAACAAATAGCCGACATAAAAAGGGAATATCCCCTAACCTACAAAAAGGATGATGGATTAAAACCACAATATATTATCGAGAAGGTCAGGGATGTGGCAGGCGATGGGGCTATCATAGCCACGGAGGTCGGGCAAAACCAGATGTGGACGGCACAATTTTATAAATTTACGGAGCCGCGAACCTTTCTCACATCAGGGGGATTAGGTACAATGGGATACGGCATAGGGGCTTCTATGGGAGCACAAATAGCAATGCCCGATAAACAGGTGTTTAACATCGCAGGTGACGGATCCTTTCATATGAATTGCAATGAGTTATCTACGGCTGTAAAATATAATATTCCTATAATTGTAATTGTATTAAACAACCAAGTGCTGGGAATGGTGAGACAATGGCAGAACCTATTTTATGATAAAAGATATTCCAGCACAACATTAGAGAAAGCAACAAATATTGTAAAACTGGCAGAGGCCTTTGGCGCCACAGGGTTCAGTGTTACTAAAAACGAGGAAATAGAAGACACACTCAGAAGAGCGATGGATGTAAAAGGCCCTGTAGTTATAGACTGTTGGATCGACCGAGATGAAATGGTTCTTCCCATCGTGCCCCCCGGGAAAAATATAGAAGATTTGGTTATGGAATAGACTATGCACTATGTGGGGTCTTGGGATTGCTACCGCATGGGATGGAGGTACTCCGATGAGGGCCAAAATATCAATAATTATCTCTATGATTGTTTTTGGGAGTATAGGTATATTTGTAAAAAATATAAATTTATCGTCGATGGAGATTGCGCTATTCAGGGCAATCATAGCCAGCCTGTTCTTGATAGTGGCAGGTATTGTGATAAAGATAAATATATCTGTCAAGGATATAAAAACCAACCTGTTATTGTTGGTGTTATCGGGAACCTGTATGGGGATAAATTGGATTGCATTATTTCAGGGATATAAGTATACCACCATATCAAATGCGACACTCGGATACTATTCCGCATCAATATTTGTGATAATGTTATCTCCTATAGTTTTAAAAGAGAAAATTACATTGACCAAAGTTATTTGCGTCTTTACGGCCATGTTCGGATTATTTTTAATTATCAATGAAGGTAATAGTGGCAGCAGTGATACCTATAATCACATGCTTGGGATGATCTACGTGGTTTCCGGAGCGATGTTATATGCAACGGTTATTTTAATCAACAAGCGCATTAAAAATCTGCCGGGTTTCGAAACTGCATTATTGCAGCTTATGGTAGCTGCGATAACTTTGTTGCCTGTCGTCTTACTGCAGTTAAAGACACAAGGGGACAGTCCCCTTGTGTTGTTAAACATGGGGACAAAATCATGGATAAACATATTATTGCTAGGTATTGTGCATACCGGTTTTGCTTATTTGCTCTATTTCGGATCGGTTAAGGAGTTGAGTGCCCAATCCATTGCTATATTGAGCTACATAGATCCTGTATCGGCTGTGATTATGGCAATGATATTTTTGGGGGAGGATATAACCATTGCTAAAATAATCGGGGGCATACTGATATTGGGTTCAACTTATTTTGCAGAAAGCACGGGAGGTACCAAAATTCCCATAAAGCAAAAAAATTAATGTTGCGTAATTGTCTAAAAGTGCGTCGCTAATATAAGCCCAGTTATCTAATAAAATTTAATATAACAATACACGTTCATTTAGTTTCGAATATGAATAATTCCTACAGCTCTTCAGACGAAAAATACTACAACCTG
>JAAYPJ010000101.1 GCA_012519835.1 Clostridiales bacterium
CCATGTTGAGTGCATAGCGTTGATACAAAGAGAAATTATGTAGAAATCCTCAGATTCAAGCAGTTTTATGACCATTTTGAGTTTATAGAAGATGAGCATAATTATAAGCAAAAAGTGCTTGAAAAGTATTTTAATGTTTCGGAGGTAGTTGACCTGGTCGGTGGGAACACAAAGAAGTAAATCGGCTATAGAAATGTTTCTTTATAATAATGAATGATATACAATAATAGGAGAGTAATAAGCTGTATATTTGTAGTAAATTACGAATTAACAATTGTTTATATAAACATACCGATAAACAGGAATATATCATTTGGTGATTAGAAGTTTGAAAAAATCTAAAGGGAAGGAAATTTAATGAAATGAATCAACCAGAAACAGAAGTGATGAGAAGCAAAGGTAGCTGCAATCTTCTAAAGATAAGCACAGGAGAAATTTACTACGTAGTTGGAGGGGGTAAACCGACCCAACACTTTAATAACTATGAAGATGCTACAGAAGCTTTTAATTTACGCTGGATGCAGGAAGAATACGGAGAAAATAATCAGTTATAAAGGTAGAACGAGGTATCAAAATGCATATGTGCAGCAAAAACAAATGGGATAGTTGCAACTCATAAAAAATCCTGTTTATCGGATGATATATACAGTTTAAGCAAAATAGGAAACTGACAAATTCCAAATTATAGTTGAACTGTTACGTATAATTAATATTATATTCAGCATTAAACAATTTAATAAGATTACCAAACAGCAAGATTAAACCCCTTGCCGTTTTTTTTATGTAAAAATTCAGTGAAAAGAGGTACTTACTGTGGCAAAAATTGATAAAAGGGGCGTACCCAATTTGTCACATTATTTGACTCTAGCAATAACTCCTCTAGATATGCCTGTTGCTCCCTTTATTTGCCTTATCAGATTTGACTTCAAAAGAATATCAATTGGTGTGGTCATTTATAGTATTTTTACAGTCATGTCGGCACATGGTTTTTCATAAAAGGTGATTTTCCACTCTACTGCTTTTACAGGCTCAAAATGTAAAGCGGAACACACGGCACGGAGCTTTACCTGATTATTGCCGCCAAAGGAAATAGGGGTAGATTTATCTGAAGTTCCAATCACGCCGATTGCCATAGCGGCAGCAGAAACTTGCGGTTCCATTGGATTAATATGTTTTTTTCGCGGTCTATCGCCATTGCTGCTATCACTAATAGAAAAGGAGCCATCAGAGAGCCCCGGATTGATTATGTAACTCATTGCAATGCAATGGGTGGGGAAATCATAATCATTATCTATAAATCCGGCAGTTGGAATTTCTTTTTGCTCATATTCCTGTATTATCAGTTTATGCCGGGTATTTGTTAGCGGATTAATAAAATCAATACCTTCACCCGGCATAGACACATTAAAATATGATCCGTGAACTTCTACAGGGTCATGTTTGATTGTTATGCTAAGGGAAGATATCTTTGGTTTACGTTTAGTGTGCCAAGGAAATGCGGAGCGCCGGATAACCCAACCATTAGCAGGATCAAGCCCGTAGTGCTTAAGCACACCTTCAGATTCCATGCCATTGAGTTCAGTAAAACACGGATTCCAAGATAGACCACATCCGTGTGAGCAGGAAA
>JAAYPJ010000003.1 GCA_012519835.1 Clostridiales bacterium
CAGCTTGTACCATATTTATGGTGTATTACCCGAAATTTTGCACAAAAATCGTCTTTTACACTATATTTTCAGGAATTACTTGAAATTTTGCACAAAGGGTGCTAATTCGGACAGTAGAAATAGTGATCTAAATACAATAGGCGGCCAAAGGCCGCCCTTGTGTTCTAGAGATTATATGTGGCAAACAAAACGTCCCCATGCCACACCTAAATTCAACAGGCGGCCAAAGGCCGCCCTTGTGTTCTAAAAATCATATGTGGCAAACAAAACGTCCCCATGCCACACATTTGTTTTTCACATGGCTCAGATTGCTTTTTATATTCGTAAAAATAATATGGCATATAATGTTCATCAATATTTAGCTTTCAGTCTTTTAATATCCTCTTCATTTTCTATCCATTCCTCCGAGTAGCCACACTGTTCACAAACAAACCTGGTAACTTTAACTGCATTTAAAGCCGACCATCCGATTATAATAATATTACCCGCCCCATATCCGGTATGTTTTCCCGGAATTCTTAATAATTTATTGGAATTACACTTTGGACACAGTCTGGTGTTTTTCACAAACATCACCCCCTGTAGCAATTGTCTCGAAATAGAGCTCCTCTTCATTTTTATCCCAAACATCAGGCCTTGAAAACCCCCCTGAAAAAGGAAGGAACCGATGGAGGAAATAGTAATATAAATTCAACAGGCGGCCTTTGGCCGCCCTTGTGTTCTAAAGATTATATGTGGCAAACAAAACGTCCCCATGCCATACATGCCACATAAAACGTCCCCATGCCACATATGTGGCAAACAAAACGTCCCCGTGCCACATTATTGTAAACCTTTCACCTTTATTACCGATTCCACATTATATGAAGATAATACCTTAATATATCCTTTAAACATACTGTTCACCTCTTCATCCCCCGTATCTACCAATAATGGCCGATTTCCCAAGGAAAGAAGTTTGCCCTTGGAAGCGATAATTGTTATGTTTTCCTTTCCCACCTTTTTAATAACTTCCGCACTTATCTGTTGGTTACCTCTTCCAAATACATATCCTTGTCCACCGATAACAGTAACCACTATCCTGGCTTTATCATCTTTTATGGTGTCCAATATCTGTCTTTCATTAACATCAGATGCTATCAACTGTTTGTTCTTTACAATATCTATCCCCAGAAGGGTATTCGGTAAGCCTAACTTATCCATAATAGGTCTGGTGGATGTACCGGAACCGATTATATAGTATACGTCCTTTTCTTCTTCCATCATGTCGATAATTTTGTCCGAAATTGCGTCCAGGGCTTCCTCTTCTGCTCCTACCCCTCCGGATTTGGTTACTTGAGTCAACTCTTCCTCAAAAGGAATTACCATATATCCATAAAGTCTCGCCATTACTTCCCCTGCTCTAAATGCCTCCTCGTCTATATCCATTACTTCCGCTTCTATTGTTTCCATTTCACCATCTTGGAAAAATTTTAATACTATTTCTCCCGCCGCTTTAGGATGATTTGCATATACCGCCGAATGTATCTTGACTCCTGTAGGTATTCCGATAACAGGAACTTTACCGTTCACGCCGTTATAAATGTTACGTGCCGTGCCGTCTCCGCCTGCAAATAGTATTAAATCGACACCTATTTCAAGCATTTTTTGGGCAGCTTCTTCCGTATCTTCCGGAGTAGTATCACCTTCTATTTTTTCCAGTACCACCGGTTCAAATCCTACCGCAATAGCCTCTTCTTCACCCATACTTCCAGGATAAGTGTAAATTTGTATTTTATCTTTAAGGGGAAGAATTTCTTTCAACGCCTTTATAGCCTTACCCGGCGATTCCGGTTCCGCCCCCAAACTGAGCGCCTTTGCTAAAACTTCCGGTCCGTCTGTACCCTTAAGGCCTACTCTTCCACCCATGCCTGCGATAGGATTAACTATAAATCCTAACTTCATAAAGAAAACCCCCTAATTTTTATTTGCTCATAATATTTTTATCCATTTAAAAATAACATTTTTCATTTTTAAATTATATGTAAACACTTAATTTCAAAGCCTTTACAAGGTATATAAGTATTACAATTCTAAACAAATATAATTTATAATGATGCATATTATCTAATGGATAATTTGCCACGGTTGTTGCTTTATATAATACCACTTAATTATTGTACCATAATGTAATATAGTATAGGGATATTTTTTTGATAATTTGAGAATAAGGAACATTTTTCTACAAGTTTAGTAGAAAAAAGGAGGGCCCCTTTTATCTTAAACCAAAAAAACTGAATTGAGCAAGCATATTTCCCTATTTAGTCCAAAGTTCTGACAAATTCATAAAAATCCTCATAATTTCCCCTGTAGTCTATAACCAAATCTTCCGTAACAGTACCTATAATATAGTCCTCCACGAGAAATGTTTTCATCCCGAGATGTTTGGCTATCATATCCTCCCCGACATCATTCCCTACCATCATACAATGTTGAGGCTGTTTTTTTATAATATCAAGAACCTCCTCATAAAATTCCAATCGCGGTTTGCAATAATGCATTTTCTCCAGACATGAGATAAACATAAAATCATCCTTATTTAACCCTGCCCATTCTATGCGATGCAAAATAGCCCTTTCAGGAAAAAGCGGATTTGTCGCCACTACCAAATTGTAACCTTTCTCCTTAAGCAGGGCTACAGAATCTATCATATGTTTGCTCCTGGTGGATATCTCTCTGATGTTATTAAAGTCCTTCTCATAAAAATCATTAAAAATAGGGTTTAATATTTCGGCCTTGTGATTCACCTTTTCGTAAAAATCCTCAAAAAACGCCTCTTCGTTGGTTTTATCGGAATCTATATTATTGATCATATACATGGTTGAATCCCAAATATTTTTGGTAATCTCCTCCGGCGTAAAATAATCTCTCAGTTTAATTGATATCTCCATAAAATATTTTTTAGTGAATTCTTCGGTGTCTATCGGCAGCAAGGTGCCGTCCAAATCAAATAATATAGTTGTAATCATTTCAAATCCTCTCTTTTAAAAAAGTATCCATAACTATGAAGATATGAATACCTTTCTATATTATTTATTTGTTGAAATATTCTATTAATTACAAGAATGATCTCCGTCCCCGCATCCGCCGCCATATTTATGTTCCTGGCAAACAGACTCGGTAGATTTCAAAGAACCCTGCAAATATGCTTCTGCCGCCGCCCTGGCATCACCCTTTGCCCCGACAACAACTTCAATGCCTTTTGAGTTAAAGATGTCGATAGCTCCTCCGCCCATACCTCCCGAAATAATCACACTAACCCCCATATCATTCAGGAAAACCGGCAAAAAACCGCGCCTATGTCCCGGGTTCGGTACAGACTCGCTTTTTATAATTTGATTGTCCTTAGCCTCAAAAATATTGAAATTAGCACAATGTCCAAAATGTTGGGTTACCGTTTCATTTTCACTTGCTACTGCAATTTTAATCATTTCCCTTCCCTCCACCTTTTTAATATTTCGATAACAAGATTGGTTCAATTTTCACCAAAGATTCCAATTCCTTTATTATAAACAACAATTATTCCCGGGTCAACCGACAAATTAGTTCTCTTAAATTTATATTATTATTTCACTGCCGGTTGACAAGTACTCGATACTGTCGCCCATGACAGCCTTTAGCCTGTCATAGGGCTGTATACCCGTACAATGACAAGTATAACATTTTGCTTTTGTATCTAAAAGATACTTACCTATTTTGTCTATAACTTCGGGACTCTCGTCACCGCCTGAACGGCCGGAAAGATGAAATCCGCCTATTACATAATCGGGCATGTGTCCTTTTAAGGTATGAAAATGCTCGATAATATTGATAATGCCGTTATGAGCACAACCTGTTATTAAAAGTGTCTTTCCGCCTTCCTCTATTATGAGATTTTGTTCATGTACAAAAATATCATCCACCATTTGCCCGTCCTTTTCAACAAACAAACCTCTATTCGATGATGGCTGCGGTTCTTTTTGGGTAACATCCGAATATATTTGGATCTCCTTGCCGATAAAAAAGCGGTCTGCTGTAAATATTATCTGCTCACTCAGTTCCAGCTCCCCTTCCAGGCCTATATACTCCAATTTATCATTTGGACGTGAAGCATAAAACTTTTCAAATGCTTGCGGATGCACAAATACATCGGCTGTGTTGTTCTCCTGCAAAAATGTTTTTAACCCGCCGCCGTGGTCATAATGCCCATGGGAGATTATGAGAAAATCAATGCTAGCGATATCAACACTTAACTTTTTAGCATTTTCAAGAAATAACCCGCTTGCCCCCACATCAAATAAAATGTTATAATCCTTTGTTTCTATATATAAGCTGAGTCCGTGCTCGCTGCCGAATTCTTTCGATATGGATGTGTTCTCAGCCAATGCCTTAATAATCATGCCCCCAGCCCCTCTTCCTCAAAAAGTATCTGCATTGTTTTTTCATAAACTTCCCTAGCCGCTGCCCCTGATGTGCAGTCTATATCCACGATGGTTTGCCCGTTGTTGATAGCTTCCACAGCCTGCGGATCAAAGGGTACCCTGCCTACGAAGGGCAGATTATGTTCTTTACAAAATGACTCAATTTTCTCCGTATTTACAAGGTTAGTATCATATTTGTTGATACAGACGGCTATTTTTACCCCGAATTTCTCTGCCGTATTTATTATTCGTTCCATGTCACTTATGCCCGATACGGAAGGCTCGGCTACAATCAGTACCATATCAACGCCGCTAAGGGACGCAATGACCGGACAACCGATTCCCGGAGAACCGTCAATAATTGCAAACTCGGTATCAATTTCTTCATCGGCTACCGCCGTCCTCATCTGTTTTTTCACCTCGGCAACTAAAAGCCCCGAAGTGCCGCACCCCATTCTAAGTTGTGCTGTTGAAAAAACTTTTTCGCCGGAGGTAGAATACAGCATTAATTCCCCCGATACGGCCGGTCTCAATGTTGCCGCCCCCACGGGGCAAACGAGTTGACAAACCCCACAACCCTCACAAGCAAAGGGATTTACCTTATAAAAGCCTTCTTCTGCAGTAATCGCATCAAATCGACAATGTTGCCTACATTTGTCACATTCGATACATAGTTTGGGATCTATCACGGCTTCCGGCAACCCATAAAAGTCTGTTTTTTTCGGTTCAGTGTTTTGTCCTGTTATGAGATGTAAATTGGGTGCATCCACATCGCAGTCCGCATATGCCTTAGCATCGGAGAGTCTTATAAACGCACTTGCCAACGTTGTTTTTCCGGTACCACCTTTACCGCTGAGAATTAACAGCTGCTTCATGTTTGTGTTGCACCTCCTCCATCACGGTTTCCAGTAAAGAAGCAAACATTTCTTCATATTTTTTGCTTTCCCTGACTGCTATCTTTGCATTCGAATTCAGTGTCCCGAGCTCATTATCAAAAGGAATTCGACCCAGAACCTTGATGCCTTTCTCTAAACAGAACTTTTCTGCAGGATTTTCCCCTTCAAGACATTTATTGAGAACCACACCGAAAGGCTTTTCGAATATTTTCACCAATTCATAGACCATGTTGAGATTATGAACACCGAATAATGTGGGTTCAGCTACCAGAATACAATAATCCGCATCCTTGATACTGTCCATAACGACACAGGCACTGCCGGGAGGACAATCAACAAAGATGGGGATATCGGAAATATCCCTATTATCCTCCAGTAATTTGCTGATAATCGGGACGCCCGATATCTCCCCGGTGTTCAATATTCCCGTATTGACATGTACATTGCCCGACATGCCTTTTTGTATCTTACCGATAACCTTGTCCTTCTCAGTCAGGGCCTTTTCAGGGCAAAGTAAAACACAGCCACCACAAGAATGACAGATGTCTTCAAATATAATCAATTTATCTTTGATATAAGAAAGTGCATTGAACTCGCAAAAATCGACGCACTTTCGGCATCCGTTGCAAAGTTCATCATTTACCACCGGAATTTTGACCGATACTTCTTCCTCTTGTACATCCACAGGTTTAAAGAACAGGTGCCCATTCGGTTCTTCAACATCACAGTCAATGTAGATCGATTTGTTTGCTGCTGCTGCCAGGTTTACCGATACCAGCGTCTTGCCTGTGCCTCCCTTACCACTCAGCACAGCTATCATCATTTTATTTCCCTCTTTTCCCACGCCCATGTCCATGAAATCCGGCATGAATTTCATCCAATAAAGAAAGTTTTCCCTCAACAAAAGCATCGATATTCTCTTTTATTGAAGTACCCTCTGTTTTGTATATCTCGATGCCTGCGGCTTCCAACACCTCAGCAGCATTTTCACCGCATCGGGGTGTCAATAAAACATTTGCCTTGGTATCAACTACTGCTTGTGCAGCCCTGATTCCCGCACCACCCGCGCTTGTTGCAGCGCTGTTATCAATAAATTCACTTTCTTCGGTTTCTGTGTCATAGACGAGATAATAGGGAGTACGCCCAAAAGACTCGCATACATTTGCTTCAATATCCTTTCCGTCTACAGGTATAACTATTTTCATAATATTCCTCCATTCCGCTTTTATTTGCGCCTTTGCCATATTTGTTCTTTATGAGTGAATGTATAATCAGTCCTCTTGAACTTTTCCACGTGCAAAGCCCAGGCCATGCCCATGTCTATACATACGACAATTATGTCTGCACCTCTGTCCGTAACCGTTACAGAGCTGATATTTCCCTCCTTCAATTATCAGCACCTTACAGTTTACCAACGATTCGGCCAATTTCCTTCTTGCTTCCATATAAATCCCCTGAACGGTAGTGCGGGCAATATTCATCTGAACAGCACATTCTTCTTGGGTAAGACCCTCCAGGTCAATAAGCCTTATCGTTTCATATTCGTCAACCTTCATATTTATACAGTCTTTATCGTCTACATTGGAGCCGAGAGGACCAAACTTGTTACTTTCCGGCAATCGACACACTTTCCTCCATTTGATTGGCCTCGCCATAATTCAATCACCTCATTATAAACAGAAATAACCAGAGTACCCTCCAGTTACTTTCAATATCCGTTACAGGTTTTTTAATAGTTTAACCCTTACAATTCCTATTATACCTTGTTCATGACATATGTCAATAATTTTTCGCTAACAATTTTCATCTCCAAAAAAGATATAGCCTACCGATTATAAATCAATCGATAGGCCCGGGATTTTAACATATGAACCGCAACAAGTTTTGTATTATTAGTTGCCATGAACCCCTATATGATTTCTTATTTCCCTTAACAATCTTCTCCTCTCATCCGGTAACCTGCCGAACATCCTGACCAGATTTGTCGGATGTGTCGTATCAAACAACATCGGTTGTTCAGGTTCGAGATTTTCTAAGAGTGTCTTAATTTCCACCAGACGTTCTTCTCTACCTGAAGGGATATAGATATGATCCCTCACCATGTCCCTTAACCTTGACCCTTCCATGATAACCAGGTTCATAGTAATAAATTTTTCCGTTCTGAACTGATTAACCATTTTGGCAGTCGCAATCGCGTTATCCACCGATTCACCTTCGCCGGCTATCCCGTACATTATGATGGTATTAAACGGCAGACGCGCCTCGTTGAGTTTTTTCGCCTGTTGAATTGCTTGTTCTACAGTATGGCCCTTGTTCATCATTTTTAATATATCATCCCTGCCGGTTTCAAAACCGATATATAACAATCTGAGGCCTGCATCATGAAGTATGGATAATTCCTCAACCGAATATTTAAAAATACTCCTGACAGCAGCATATGATCCCACACGTGCACAATACGGCAAATGCAGATGTACCATGTCCAACAGTTGTTTCATCTTTTCAAAACCTATTGACATAGGGTCTGAACCTACTAAAAATATCTTGTCTGTGTAAATATCCATATTCATTAGTTGCTTCTCTATATCCTGAAGCGGAACCTCATGGTACTTTTCATCTTTATACATAGAACAAAATGTACATTTATTATATATGCATCCTGATGTGACAGGCACTAAAACGGTGTTCATTTCATCCTGCGGGTAATGAATGGCATCACTTCCATACATAGATCTCCCTCCTTTTACTTTTGTCTATTATATAACACCTAAATTTTCATTATATAATATAATTTCATTTGATACTTTCCAACTTGACCAGCGATACACTTTTTTCCGTATCGGTTCACAATTTAATTATTACACATAATAGCAAAAATAACAATACATTTTCAGTGCAGGAAAATCCCACCGGATTTTCACATTAAATTCGGTGGGACAATATTGTTTATCGGACCATAAACACTTTTACGCTTTCTTACTATGTAGTTGCTATTTTCTTACCATAATCAACTGCAGCTTTTTGTGCGTCGATATCAGGGTACCACAGTTTTCTGATCCCCTCGTCGATAACATCAAAGCCTGCATCTTCCATCAATTCATTTATAATCTTTACAGACTCGCCGCTCCAACCGTAACAACCAAATGCTGCAGCTTTTTTACCCTTGAATTTCAATATTTTCATAAGATGGACAAAACTTGCTACCGAATGCAGAATGTTATTTCCGATAGTTGGCGATCCTATAACAACAGCTTTTGATTTAAAAACTTCCGTAATCAAATCATTATAATCACTCTTAGCCAGGCTGCCAACTTTAACTACTACATCCGGATCAGCCAGGTTTATTCCCTCCGCTATTTTTTCGGCCAGCTTTTTCGTGCCGTTCCACATCGTATCATAAATGATGGTAATCTGATTTTCCTGATAGTCATTTGCCCATGCGGAATATTTTTCAACAATCTGCATAGGATTGTCCCGCCAGACAACACCGTGGCTTGTGGCAATCATGTCTATGGGTAGGTTTAATGAAATGATTTCATCTAATTTTTTCCTTAGTATCCCACTGAAGGGTGTCAGAATATTTGCATAATACTTGATAGATTCGTTAAAAAGATCACATTGGTCCACCAGGTCATTGTACAATTCCTCGTTTGCATAATGCTGTCCAAAAGCGTCATTGCTGAAAAGTATATTGTCCCCCGTAAGATATGTTGCCATACTGTCGGGCCAATGCAGCATTTTCATTTCAACAAATATTAACTCCTTGCCGTTTCCGATATCCAGTTTGTCCCCGGTTTTGACCACGTTAAAATTCCAATCCTGATGATACTGGCCCTTCAAGGATTTAACAGCATTTTCTGTGCAATAGATAGGCGTATCGGGAATATGTTTCATCAAAGCAGGCAGTGCCCCGCTGTGATCGATTTCCCCGTGGTTTGCCACAATATAGTCTATCTTGCTCAAATCAATTTCCTTTGCCAGATTTTCCACAAATTCCTCCGCAAAAGGAATCCAAACCGTATCAATCAAAACCGTTTTTTCTTCCTGTATCAGATAGGAGTTGTATGTTGAGCCCTTATTGGTAGAGAGTTCGTCTCCGTGAAATTTTCGAAGTTCCCAATCAACCTTGCCTACCCAAAACACGTTGTTTTTTACTTTTCTTTTCATTTATCATTACACCCCTTTTTCAAATATTTAGCCATCATATTTTTTAAAACACCTTCTTTGGATTATATACCCCCTGGAATACAAATTTCTCATAATATATTATATAATTCATCGTGAATGACTCCAACCATTTCATGGATGAGGCTTCTTTTGCAAGATAGACCGGCACCTATTGAACATCCTGAAACCTGCCACTTCGCCATGCCTTCAGGAACAAGAACGCTCAGGAGTCAAATTCATCCTGCTTAGTAAATTATAATTGTTATAACAATAAAATAATTATACCTTGGAAAATACCGATTATAAAACCGAGTACGCCACCCAGTATTTCAATATGTCTCAATTCGGTTTTCACTACCTTGAGGGCTATTCTTTCCAGCTCTTCCATCTCAAATTTGTTTATTCTATCCTCTATCATTTTACTGAGTTGTATGTTTGTGGTTGCTTTTGCGACGGTGTCTTCTATAAATTCCGTAATTATTTTGTCTCCCTCTTCGTCTATTATACTGCTGATATGTTTTGAAATCATTCTTCTAAAAACAGACGGGATAACAGGTGGAAGTTTATCCATAACAATTGTTATTATTTTGTCTTTAAGCATTAGCAAAATGTCATCTTTATTATTATCTCCCGCTAATTTATCAATAATCTCTTCTATCGACAATAATTCCGTTTCCACAGTTTCGCCTATACTCTTCGCTATTTCTGCTTTTCGTTTCGGTATAAGCCCCTGTACTTTAAAATTAACCAGGGGAATATTGACAGGCTCAAAGGGCCTGAACAACATTTTAATCGCCAGTAAATTTGTGACCCAACCTATAATTCCCCCTATGGTAGCCAATATTAACAGTTTTAACGCCATAAGCCTGTCCTCTCCAGTTGATATAGTGGCATGGATGCGGCACGGGGACGCTTTGTTTGCCACATTTCCGCCTTTTCATGCCGCCTCTTCGCCTCCCCAAATATTCCATCTTCGATTTGTTGGGATGTGGCAAACAAAGCGTCCCCATGCCACATTCCAGATCTGTTGGGATGTGGCAAACAAAACGTCCCCATGCCACATTTTATAATATGGTGCACCCCAAGGTTGTTCCCATTTCCTTTAATGCAAAATTATGTGCTTCTTCATCAAATGATGCAACGCCATCTTTGTACACATTTACGCTGTAGGCCAGATTTCTGGCATCCGCCGCCGTATACAAAACGCATATATTTGTACACACCCCTGCCATGTATATTTCGTCTATTTGCTTCTCCCGTAGGTGTAAATCCAAATCCGTACCGAAAAAGGCACTGTATCTTCTTTTTTTAATTATTATGTCCTCTTTTTTGGGTTCTAACTGTTTAATTATTTCACTGCCCTTGGTGCCGGCTATACAATGGGGAGGAAACATATCGAATTCTTTGTCGTCTGCCTTATGGTTATCACATATATAAATGATAGGATAACCCCCGGCCCTGAATTCCTGAACTTTTTCTTTAATAAAGTCCACTATGCCCACACCTGCAGGACCCGTGGTGAGTGCTCCTTTTTCATCAATAAAATCTCTCAACATATCGATCACCAATAATGCTTTCATTCCTCAAATCTCCTTTTCATTGATTTCTTTATTTACCGTTTCACTATTTTCCGGTTTATAAATGAATGTGGCTTCCTTTACACTAATATGCCCCATACAATACTTTCCAACTATTTTCTTTCATTATATATACTGTTTGGTGTAATTTCAAGCAAATCTATATGTGTATGTGATTATCGGGGACAAAAGGGGACGTACACGGTTTGTCACTTTTTTGTCCTAGTCATCCTTTTGTCCTGGATGTGACAAATTAGGTACGTCCCCTCGTATAATATGTTTAGGACAATTGTTAAATGTTCTATGGCATGGGGACGCTTTGTTTGCCACATCCTAACAAAGCGAAAACGTGGCAAACAAAACGTCCCCATGCCGCATCCCATGCCGCATCCCCATTTGGCCCGTCTTTAGCTTGGTACAAACCTACCACCTATCGTAACTTATGATATCCTCAAGCCTTTTTCTTGATTTTTGAGGAGGGGATTCTGCAGAATATCCTAAAGGGGTTATTGCAACTACCCTCACATCTCCCGGAATATTCAGTGCCTTTTTTACCATGTTTTCATCAAAACTGCCCAACCAGCAGGTACCCAACCCCTGTTCATGAGCTTCCAATATCATATATGCGGTGGCAATGGATAGATCGACGGTGTATCGTGGTTGACCGCCCCTCATAACAGATTCGGGTTCCGTGCCGCAGCAAACCAATTTTGCTGATTTCTCGCTGAGGGAGCGAGTCTGGCAGCTTCCAGAATTTTTAACAATTTTTCATCTTCTATAGGTTTGCTACTATATTTTCTTATGCTTCTTCTCCCTTGAATTGCGGATAAAACGTTCATTTTTTACCACCTCATAGAATTTTTTAAATAAATAATTAAATATATATTGGCAATTATGCCCTATTTCCTTACTTTATCCAATCTCATCCTTTGCCTCTCAGCATCTTTCTTTTTGTAATATTCTTCTAGGACCTTCGCTGATTCCATAAATCTATCTTCCAGGTCTTTCTCGTAAATATCACTGTACAGAAAATCATTCACCCTAAGTTCAGTCTTGTCCTCATTTGGTGTACCGTCATCACCCCGGGGTTTTTGCAAAACAAAATCTATTGCGTAAAAAGGAACATCTGCTATATCAAAAATCTCTTTTAGATTCAGAAGGACCTCACTTGCCTTTTCTACCGTAACTTCCTCTTTTTGTATATAAACAGTAATATGGCCTGCGGTTTTCGCCAACTCTTTGACATCATATTTTTTATCCAGTTCTAAATCCTCCATAGAAATCCCGTAGTCCGGCCCGGGAGACCCAATTTCTTTATCAACTTCCTTCATTTTTAGCGATCCGAAATCAATATGGCTGATATAAGGATAATCAGGGGCTTCAAATATTTTATCGGTCATTATGCGATATTCGGAATCGATACGCTGATAAGTGTTC
>JAAYPJ010000102.1 GCA_012519835.1 Clostridiales bacterium
ATGTCGAAATGTTATATAGATTGGCGGGAGTTGATGGATTTGATTGAACTGCATAATATAACCAAAACATACTTAAAAGGCGTACAGGCGTTGACAAACATAAATTTAAAAATAGAAAAAGAGGAATTTGTATTCCTCGTAGGGCCGAGCGGGGCAGGCAAATCTACCTGCGTGAAGTTGATTTTAAAAGAAGAAGAACCTACAATGGGAAATATTTTTATCAACGGACAAAATATAACAAAACTTTCGAAGCGAAAAGTTCCGTATCACAGGAGAAATATTGGGGTTGTATTTCAGGATTTCAGGTTGCTTCCAAATAAAACTGTGTATGAAAATGTAGCATTTGCTATGCGGGTTGTCGGGGCAACACCCAAGGAGATCAGAAGACAGGTTCCGATGGTGCTTGGTATGGTAGGGTTAAGCGATAAAGCCGATTCATATCCATATCAGTTATCCGGTGGGGAAAAACAGAGGGTTTCCATCGCCAGAGCTATTGTAAACAACCCATCTATATTGATTGCCGACGAACCGACCGGAAATTTGGATCCTGAAACAGCTTGGGAAATTATGAAGGTATTGAAACAAATAAACAGACGGGGTACAACCGTCATTATGGCCACCCATGCAAGAAACATTGTGGATACAATGCAACAACGAGTAATCGCTTTAGAAAAAGGAAGAATTATTCGTGATGAGCAAAGGGGAGTATATCAATATGAAGGCTAGGACGGTCAGGTATGTATTGGGACAAGGATTAGTAGGGCTCTGGCGTAATAGGACCATGAGCATGGCTTCTATAGGAACCGTGACTGCAACTCTGATAATACTGGGATTGATAATTACCCTAGTACTAAATATCAGCAATTTAGCAGATTTGGTACAGATGCAGTTTGATGAAATACAAGTTTATTTGGAGGACGATTTGTCTATTGAAGAAATAAATAATGTGGGCAAACAGATAGAGGCAATAAACGGTGTATCGGAGGTTATTTATGAATCCAAAGAGGAAGCCTTGGAAAAATATAAAAAAAGTTGGGGCGAAGAAGGATACCTACTGGAAGGTTTAGAAAAAAACACTTTGCCCAATTCATATATAATTCAAATGGATAATCTGGAGTTGGCAGACAGTATTGTCGAGAAGCTGACTCCCTTAAAAGGGATAGATGAAATCAAATATTATAAGGAAATTGTGGATCAGCTGTTGAGGATAGCTAGATTTGTCAGAACCATAGGATTAATCATTATTTTAATTTTAATCCTTGTTGCTATATTCATTATTTCAAATACCATTAAACTGACTTTAAATGCCAGAAGACAGGAAATTGGAATAATGAAAAATGTGGGGGCGACGAATTGGTTTATCAGGTGGCCATTTTTGCTGGAAGGGATGCTGTTGGGTCTTATCGGGGCAATTATATCTACAGCGGTTGTTTATTATGGCTATCAATATGCCTTCAATGCTATTACCGCCAGATTTTACCTGATGTTTAGTGCGTATATGATATCTGTCAACGATATGATGAATAAGACAATATATATATTTGCAGTACTGGGTATAGGTGTTGGGGCTTTGGGCAGTATATTCTCATTGAGAAGATACTTAAAGGTATAGTAGAAAAAAATATGATGGGGGACGCCGGTATGAGAAGGAAATATGGAATCAGTTTGATTATTCTTGCTTTAATAACTGTCACGTCATTGTTTTCATTTGCAAATAATGCGACATATTATGACAATCAATTAAAAGAAAACAGAAATAAGCAAAAAAGCATTTCGAATCAGTTGAATCAGGTCAAGAAAAAAGAGGGGGACATAATCACCAAGATTCAGACACTGGAATCAAAAATCAGTGAATCTGAGGAAAAGATAAAACTGTTAAAGACCAAGATTTCAAAAACAGAATCTGAAATCGATGTGACTTTGAAAAACCTTGAAGCGGCAAAGGAGAAAGTAGAAGACAAACAGGATATAATGGGAGACAGAATCAATGTCATGTACAGAAACGGAAACATAGGCTATGCGGAAGTGTTGTTAAATTCTAAAAGTGTTACGGAATTGATGACAAATCTGGATATGGTGAAGAGAATAGTTAAACATGACGTAGAACTGTTAAAAGAATTAAAAGAACAGAGGGATATCATAAAAGAAGAAAAAATCAGTTTGGAAAATCAGAGGCGTCAATTGGTCAGTCTGAAATCCAATGCGGAACAGGAACAAAAAAGCCTTCTGGCTTCTCGCGGGGAACAGGAGCGGTTGAGGGAGGACTTGGCTAAAGATAAGGTTGCCCTGGAAAAAATGTTGGATCAGGCAAAAAGGGAAGCGGATGAGCTCACAAATAGACTCAGAAGTCTTCAATCGAGTGGTGCTTATGTAGGTGGGGTCCTACAATGGCCCGTTCCGGGGCATACAACAATAAATTCATATTTTGGGAACAGAATTCACCCAATCCTAAATGTTCCCAAAATTCATACAGGTATAGACATAAAAGTATCGGCAGGAAAAGATGTGGTGGCAGCCGGCAATGGCAAAGTGGTAACTGCCGGCAGTTTGGGCGGTTACGGAAAAACTGTGATTATTGACCATGGCGGGGGAATAATGACGCTATATGCCCATAATTCAAAATTACTGGTTTCCGAGGGTGCCAGTGTGACAAAAGGACAAAAAATTGCACTTGTAGGAAGTACGGGAATGTCTACAGGCCCCCATCTCCATTTTGAGGTACGAAAAAACGGACAATATGTGGATCCCATTCCATACGTAAAGGGAAATTAAAACCCCTACCCAAAAACAACAATATCAAAGAATTATTAAATTCTTTGATATTTTTTTGTATAATACATGGTAGTAAGGTATAATGTTTTATAACATACCATAGAATAAAAATACAGTGCAATGAATAATTCAAAGGGGAAGATCGTATATGATCAGTAAACGAAAGGCCATAGTCGGGGCATTAATAATTATTATACTTACTTCTGTTTTAAATTTTACGGTGGGGAATCTTGTAACATCACCGTTGGGGTTTGGATATGCAATCCCACGGGGTAGCTACAAGCAATACGAGAAATTTTTATCACTTAAGAATTATCTGTTGAAGAATTATTATAGGGAACTTGACGAGGACCAGCTTATTGAGGGCGCCATAAAGGGTATGTTTAACAGCATAGGGGATCCTTATACTTTGTATATGGATGCAAAGGAATACAGTGATCTGGTAACCAGAACCCAGGGGGTCTATGGTGGTATCGGTGTAATCGTAACCCCGGGTGAAGACGGCTATGTAACTGTGGTATCCCCTATAGAAGACACACCGGGGGAAAAGGCCGGGCTTATTACAGGGGACAGGATAATATCTGTTAACGGTGAAGCTGTGTTTGGTGACAAACTGGATTATGCGGTGGACTTAATGAAAGGGGAACCGGGAACAAAACTGAAACTCTCAATTTTGAGGGACGGCAGGGACGAGGTATTTGATGTAAGCATCATAAGGGAAGAAATTCGATTAAAGACAGTTCGTTCCGAGGTTATGGAGAAAAATATCGGCTATATCAGAATAAGCATGTTCGACGAACAGACTGCCAAGGATTTTAAGGAGCACCTGCAATCATTAAAAAAGAAAAATGTTAAGGGAATTATCCTGGATTTACGGAATAATCCCGGTGGTCTATTGGATGAATGTATAGAAATTGCCGACGAAATATTAGGAGAGCAGGTAATTGTATATACCGAAGATCGTAATGGTAATAGGAAGGTAGAAAGGTCCGATAAAAGGCAATTGGAATTACCGATTGTGGTTTTGGTAAACAAAGGCAGTGCCAGCGCTTCCGAGATTTTGGCGGGGGCAATCAAGGATGGCGGAAAGGGCAAAATAATAGGGACTACCACATTCGGCAAAGGCTTAGTACAGCAGGTAAAACCGCTTACTGACGGAACCGGATTTAAATTTACAATTTCCGAATATTTTACTCCAAATGGGATCAATATCCATGGTATTGGGGTGGAACCGGATATTGTGGTGGAACTGCCAAAGGAATTAGACGATGAGTTGGATGACGGCTTTGAAATTGAATCCCAAGAGGATACGCAGTTGAAAAAATCTATAGAGGTGCTGAGAGAAGAGATGTAACTGACACAGGGGGACGGTGCTTTTGTGTTGTTGGGAAGATACAACACAAAAGCACCG
>JAAYPJ010000017.1 GCA_012519835.1 Clostridiales bacterium
TACAGAAATTATCGAACAGGTTCTGAATGGCATGACTGCTCTTTTTATTGATAAAAGTGATCAATGCATCCTAATCAAAAGCCGGGGGTTTGAAAAAAGAGCGGTGTCACAGCCGGTGAATGAAACCGTCATCCTGGGGCCCCATGAAGCATTTATTGAAAACCTGCACACTAATATTACATTGATACGCAGAATTATCCGCAACAAGGACCTAGTCGCCGAAACAATACCTGTCGGTAATGTCAATAACGTAACCTGTGCAATTTTATATATTAAAGGAATAACAAATCCCAAAATTATCAGAGAAGTAAAGAGGAGAATCAACAGTATAGACATAGATTTTGTTTCCTCCGATGGGACCCTAGACCAGCTCATAGAAGACCATCCCTTAGCAATATTTCCTCAAATATTAAGCACCGAGAGACCCGATAGAACGGCATCCTTTTTGATGGAGGGTAGGGTTGCCATCATTGTTGACGGGGCACCCAATGCCAGCATCGTTCCTGCAACGTTCTTCGATATGATGCATACCTCCGAGGATTATTCACTCAGATGGCAATACGGCACCTTCATGAGAATAATCAGGGTTATTTCGGCTGCATTGGCAACGTTTCTGCCGGGTTTCTATCTTGCCCTGACTCTGTATCATCACGAAATGATACCTACCGAACTGCTGGCTTCCCTGGCAAAGGCGAGAGAAAACATCCCATTTCCTATAATTGTAGAAATTTTGCTGATGGAAATTTCCTGGGAGCTTATTCGCGAAGCAGGAATCAGGATGCCCGGAGTTATGGGGCAAACATTGGGCATTATAGGAGCCGTCATACTGGGTGAGGCCGTTATTGCCGCCGAGCTTGTAAGTCCCATCCTCATCATCATTGTTGCAATCACCGGTCTGGCAAACCTTGTTATCCCGAATTATCCTCTGGGATTCGGTATCCGCATCCTAAGGTTTGTGTTTGTTCTACTAGGGGCCATGGCAGGTTTTTATGGCATTGCTACAGGCATTTTCATATTCGGGGGTCTGGCATGTTCTATGAAATCTTTCGGTGTGCCATATCTCAGTCCGGTTGCGCCACGGGCAAAAGCATCCCCCGATATTATCCCCAGAATGCCCATATGGTTGCAAAAAGAAAGGCCGGATATCATCAATCCAAAACAAAGAAGGAGATCAAGGGGAATTATACGCGGTTGGGTGAAACAAGATGGCAGAGAGGATAAACCACAATGATTGAAGAGGGGAAACTTGGTGTTCAAGAGGCTGTTTGGCTCATTACAATTGCAATAATATCAAAAGTGTTTTTCTCCGGTCCCACAACAATGGTGGCAATTGTAGGCAATGCAGACTGGTATGTGACAATTCTTTCCGCAGCCATTGCAATGATCGGATTTGTATTTATATATCTACTACTCAAGCGCTTTCCGGAAAAGGATATTACCGAAATTTTTAACCTGTCATTAGGACGTTTCTTCGGATTTATTTTTTCCGGTATTTTGGCACTGTACATGTTGTTCGTTTCCTCCACAAGGTTAGCTGAATTTAGCGAGGTGTTCAAGGTTTACATACTTCCCCTCAGCCCCAATTGGTATATAATCGGATTTTTTATAGTAAGCGTGTTTGTTTTGTCCCGATTGGGCCTGGAAAGCATGGCACGATTTTCTAAACTGGCGGCATATCCCATGCTCACAGGTCTTATCGTTGTGCTGGCCCTCAGCGCACGGAATTATAATATCAAAAATATATACCCTATCTTAGGACATGGATTAAGCAAGACAATCACAACAGGAATTATGAGGAGTTCTATTTATGGCGAGATTATTATACTGGCAATTTTCGCAAAGGCATTTCAGGGTATTAAATATATTAGAAGAGAAGGTATCATCAGCATCGGATTATCAGCCCTGATAATTTCCGCCTCCCTTTTGGCCTTTACGCTGACATTCCCATACTACATTGCACAAGAACTGTTAGGCCTGGTATATCAAATGGCAGAGCTCATCGATTATGGGCCGTTTTTCCAAAGGATTGAGCCGATCACCCTGTTTATTTGGATCATCAGCGCGTTGATTTCTATAACAATCATCTTTTATTCATTTGTCTTGATATTTTGTAAAATGTTTAAAATACAGGACAAAAAGCCGATTATACTGGGAGGGGTCACTATTATTTATGCTGTCTCCCTCATTCATAAAGACATCACTACAATAATCTTTAGAAACATTGATTTTATGAGAAATCTCGGCTCGATAGTATTTTTTATTCTGCCCCTGCTGACCCTTATCGTCGCTGCTATCCGTAAAAAAGGAGATAGACAAAATGCGTAAAGTTGTAGCAGCATTCATTTTAATCATTCTTATGCTGAACTTGACATCATGTTATGATGCTATCGAAATCAATAATATGCTGCATGTTGTAGCAATTGGAGTGGATAGGGGGGTATCGGATAAGTGGCGGCTGACCCTTCAATTTCCAACGATAAAAGGATCAGGCGGCGGCTCACAGTCCTCCGGAGGCGGGGGCCAAGAGGAGTACACCCATGTAACTATTGATGCCCCCTCATTTTTTGCCGGAATAAATATGTTGAATGCGTCCCTACCCAGAAGGTTAACATTTATGCATGCCCAGATTATAGTTTTTTCCGAAGAATTGGCAAAATCGGGGTTAATTGATGAATATATTACATCTATCCACCGATTTAGGGAAATACGCCAATCCGCCCATATGCTTATAGTAAAGGGTAAGGCGGATGAATTCTTAAAAGAGAATGAGCCTTTCATAGGAAATTTGGTAGCTAAAAGCTTTCAAATGTTGATCAATGAAAGTAATAATACGGGTTTTTTCCCCAGGGTCACCTTGGAGGATTTTTATTCCGGGCTTAAATCCTCTTATCGTCAACCCATTGCCACGCTTACCGCAATAAACGATTTTAAATCCTTTCAAAAAGAAGGGGAACCTTGGGAAACCGGGTTTAAAACAGGCGGAGATTATATCGCAGGCAAACTACCGCGTATAGGAAAAAATAAGATTGAATTGTTCGGTACCGCATTATTTGACGGAGGCACAATGGTAGGGGAACTAAGCGGCGATGAAACCCGTTATATGCTCATGGTCAGGGACGAATTTGAGCGCGGTTTCTTCACAATGAAGGATCCCAAAGAGCAGGAGATGATTATAGCCCTGGATGTCAGGGGTCCGACAAAACCGAAAATAAAAGTTACCCTTGATGATACCGTGCCCGTTATTCATCTGAAAATGCATCTGAATGCAGATATTCTCGCCATTCAGAGCGGGGTTAATTATGAGCATCCCAAACTGAAGGTACTGCTGGAAAAAGAATTTCAACAGATAATAAAGAACGGGATAGAAAAGGTAGTTCGAAAATGCCAAAATCTCAATACTGATGTATTTATGTTTGGAGATCATGCGATCAAAAACTTTCTGACTATCGACGATCTTGAAAATTATAACTGGAATAGCCATTTCGAGGACGCAAAAGTAACGGTGGAAGTAAAGGTTGCTATCCGAAGAACAGGTACACAAATTGATGGTCAGCTTGCAAGGGATACGGAAAGGGACGAGTAAATGAAATATGTAATGGTTATTCCGCTGCTTATAATGTTATTTTATCTGCTAAGCTTTTCGAGATACAACTGGAAGAACAATAACAAACTCGCTGCCATAGGTTCGGCGATTTTGGGTATTACAGCTTTTACCCTTGCATGTTTCGTTCTTTTTTCAGGGAATTATGAATTATAGATTAAAATACGATTGTGAACGAAAATGTTCTTTCCGGGTAGGGCAGACGACTCTGTCTGCCCGGGGTGGACAGGGTCGTCCACCCCTACGATTTTCATAGCAATGACATAAACGGGCACTTTTTCAGCAGACTCGAGACTGTCCCCTTGTGTCCTAATATCTATATATCGCCGCTACCCCCGTCTCACTGGGCATTCTTTCCCTTGGAAGTATGACCACCTCACCTTTACTTCTAAACACCATCTTTGCTAAGTCATTCAGTACATCGTTGACTTCGGGATCCTCCAAATCGCCCTCTTCTATCCTGCCCGTTTCCTTATTTATTTTCCCGGGTTCTATTCTGTCCGCTTCTATAATAAGCGTGGACACTCTCTCCTCGAAAACCGCCCTGGCAACCTCGCCCAAGATATCGGAACCCATGAATTTAGACCTCTGTGCATTAAATCTGTCTACCAGTTTTCTTGTTTTTTCAAGATAATATGATTCTATTACCTTCCAGGCCGCTTCCCTCAGATCCTTTATTGATAGGGTTTCATAATTTACCCTAATACCTTCATCTATTAAATATGGATTTTTGGTTATGTTTCTGAATAAGCCCTGATGTTCGTCAAGCGATATTAAAATTAATGGCGCCCCTGTCGGGTTGGAATAGTTATCCAACACAAACTTGTCCACATATCTGAAATATTTTTCAGTGTACTTGTCTATTTCTTCTTTTTTGCCACCGTGCCCGTGGAACATGGCCTTGCCCGCCCCGGCATATGTTCCCAAAGATAAGTAAGGCCCCGGATAATCGTCACCTAACACCTCACTTATGGTTCGTGGAACTTCGGGATCTATTTCAATCTCTTTAAATCCATATCTGTTGCCCTCATATAGAGTAAATTCCTTTCTATTTAAGCCCAATATATGAAATTTTCTTGCAGATTGAAAGGCCCTGATCAAGGGTTTTATATGCCAACTGTTTGCCACTACGGCCAATTCTTCCACAGGGCGTTCCAGTTTATAAACCACACATTTGTTTCTGTTCGCCAATATAGCTAGGCCATCGGTTGTATTATTCCAAAACAGTTTATCCTCGGCCAGTTGTTTAAAGGGTTTAAGCAGTTCGGGGATTTCTCTTTTAGGATATTTTTGTTTCAGGGAATCCTCTATTCTTTGAACGAGGTTTTTAAACCTTATAATATCCTGTTTGTTGTCGGGCCTGTTCCTATGGGTCGGTTGATATAACGAAATAAGGGGTCCTTCCTCTTTTTCATACATAATATCATTTAGAAAAACGTCGGTTATTTCGTATAGCATATTCATCCCTCCATTTTTATAATGTCTTTGTTTATGTATACCCAAAATACATTGTTTTAAAATTGAACATTTTTAGGATGTCCCGGAACTCGCACGTGTTATCCATAATAAACAAAAGCATTGTTCTCAAATACAGATCCTTCGCGGGTCAAACTTATACTGTCCGTCTCAGGATGACAAAAAATGCAACGGGAAATGCAGTGGGGACGGCCCCTGTTACACAGGAATCGTCCCCACAATATGTTGCTAGAATGCAACAGGAACCGTCCCCACTGCATTTTGCACAGGAATCGTCCCCATTACATCCCCACCGCACACTATTTATCTCATCTCGCCCATTTCTTCTAATATTTTTGCAACGGGTTCGATCCATTCATTGTCATAGAATTCTATGGTACCCCTATCGCTGGCTTCCGATA
>JAAYPJ010000103.1 GCA_012519835.1 Clostridiales bacterium
AAAGCGATCCAAGCAAAAACAGTGTAAATATGAGGTTTTCTGTACTTTACGATGATATTCTTGTAGAGGTTAACACCGAAGGTGTAGGTTTTGAATATCTGTTTGATGAATTATCAAGGATACCTCGAAACTAATTCTATGCCCGTTATAAATATGCACAATGAAAGGCTAGTAAAAAGGGCTGCTTTTTTCCCCCTTATATCTTCAAAACAAGATTTCTGACTGAACCTTGCCATAAACAAAAATAAGGGCTTTCAGAATTATATTCTTAACGTCTGAAACCCTTATTCTGTATATTTTCAGGCCTTTTACAATACCGACCTGCCATTTTCGGCAAACCCGGAAATGGCATCTCCCCATATATATTATTTTGGGTATATCCTTTTCATTGTTCTATTTTATCCTTTTCCTGGCCCTAAGCCTCGCAATATCTCCCCAATTATCAGCTGTAACTATTTCTATTCTGGACAAACTTTTTTTAATGCCCCTAACTTCTCCTTCAATGGTTACATGTCTGTCGGCATTGTTTGCCTCAACATCATCAAGCTTATCACTAATACTATCTACCTTGGTTTCTAAGGTATCAAACCGAGTGTTGGTTTCCTCCTTGAAACTATTTAACTCTGTTCTTAATTCTTGCATTTCACTCCTGTGTTCCGTTCTCAATTCTTGCATTTCACTCCTGAGTTCTGTTCTCAGTTCCTGCATTTCGCCCCTAAGTTCTGTTCTCAGTTCCTGCATTTCGCCCCTGAGTCCTGTTCTTAGTTCCTGCATTTCGTCCCTGAGTCCTATTCTCAGTTCCTGCATTTCGTCCCTGAGTCCTATTCCTAGTTCCTGCATTTCGCTATGAATTTTTTCAATCATTTCAAATAGATTATCACTATTTTTCATTATTATGTGGCCCCCATTGCCTCATTTTTTCAATCCCATCTTTCCGCACCCAACACTTTATTCTATAAGTATATCATATCCGGGTTTGGTTTCCATCATTTTTTTCTTTCCATTGATGTGGGGACTTCAAAAATAATCGGAATTTTTGATAACAAAACAATAAATGGGGACGCTTTGTACATTTTTATGTTGAAAATTCTCAATGTTTTGTATATAATGTATCTACCGAAGGGGAGTAGCTTTAAATTGGTTAATCGTCAACACGGTTTACAGCCCGGTTAACCAACCTGAAATGGTAGCAAGACCTTTGATTATGTTGTTTTATACGTAATCAAAGGTCTTTTTGCATTATTTGGCATCAATAATTAAGATACTATATTACAAAAAAGGAAGAGGGTTACTTATGGATTGGTACAAAAAAGGTATAGAAGAAGCCCTTATAGCCCTAAATGTTGATCCCGGCGAGGGATTAAATGATAGGGAAGCTGAATTAAGACTGAATAAATACGGATCAAACGAACTTAAAGAAGAAAAAGGGACTACATTTCTATCTAAATTAGTTGCTCAATTTTCAGATTTTCTGGTACTTATATTGATTGGAGCTGCAATCGTTTCAATGGCGATGGGCGAGTCAAGGGATGCTATTGTCATATTGGTAGTAGTAGTTATAAATGCCTTATTGGGAATTTACCAGGAAGGAAAAGCCGAGAAGGCGTTGGATGCACTGAAAAAGATGACCTCACCCGATGCAAAGGTTATCAGGGCCGGAAAGACTGTTATAATACCTGCCCATACCTTGACTCCCGGGGATATTGTTTTATTGGACGCCGGCAATATAGTTCCTGCCGATTTAAGGCTTATAGAAAGTTCAAATCTTAGGATTGAAGAGGCCTCCCTCACCGGTGAATCAGTTCCCGTTGAAAAAAAAGCAAGTGAGGTGCACGAAGGTGAAGCCCCGTTAGGCGACAGGCACAATATGGCTTATATGAGCACCATCGTTACATCAGGTCGCGGCAAGGGAGTTGTAGTAGGCACGGGACATGACAGTGAAATAGGAAAAATCGCTACAATGATACAGAGCCTTGACGATGAAGCTACCCTGTTGCAAAGAAGACTGAATCAATTGGGGAAGATGTTGGGGACGGCAACTATCGGGATTTGCGCAATTGTATTTGGGATAGGTATTTTGCAAGGCAGGGAAATATTCGAGATGCTTATGATTGCCATAAGCCTGGCCGTGGCCGCTATACCGGAAGGGCTTCCGGCCATTGTAACTATTGTGTTGGCAATAGGAATGAACAGAATGGTAAAACGCCATGCAATAGTAAAAAAATTGCTTGCGGTTGAAACCCTGGGATGCACCACTGTAATATGTTCAGATAAAACCGGCACCCTGACACAGAACGAAATGACAGTTACAAAAATATATGTGAATAATAGGAAAATTGATATAACAGGCACCGGATATGAGCCGAAAGGTGAATTCAAAATAGATGAAAATGGGGTCTCCGAAGATTTATTTGATAATCTCAACACCTTGCTCTCTATAGGGATATTGGCCAACGATGCGAGGTTGGAAAAAATTGACGGGATGTACAAAATTATTGGTGATCCCACAGAGGGTGCATTAGTCACCCTGGCAGGCAAGGCTGATATAACCTGCGAAGATATAAATAAATTATTCCCGAGAATAGAAGAAATTCCATTCGATTCCGGCAGAAAAATGATGACAACATTTCATAAAAACTTTGTCCCGCAAAGGATTGTATCCTTTACAAAAGGAGCCCCCGATATTATTATAAGTAATTGCGGCTTTATCAAAGATGGGGATGAAATATTGCCATTTACCTATGATATGAAGAAAGAAGTTTTGGGAGTCAACAGTGGGTTTGCTAAGGATGCCCTGAGAGTATTGGCCTTTGCTTATAGAGAATATGAAGAGTTGCCTGACGATATTAACCCCGACAGCATAGAAACAAATATGATTTTTGTCGGACTTGCGGGTATGATAGACCCGCCGAGGCCGGAGGTAAAAGAGGCCATAAAGCTGTGCAAACAGGCAGGTATAAATACTGTCATGATAACCGGTGATTTCAGGGATACCGCTCTTGCAATTGCAAAGAGTTTGGGCATGGCGGAAACTGAAGATCAAACAATGACGGGTGCAGAAATAAATAATATATCCGATGAGGAGTTAAAAGAAGCAGTCAAAAGAATAAGAGTATTTGCCAGGGTTTCACCTGAGCATAAAGTGAGAATTGTTTCGGCATTAAAGGCAAATGGAAGTATTGCTGCAATGACAGGAGACGGTGTAAATGATGCGCCGGCACTAAAGAAATCCGATATTGGCGTTTCCATGGGCATTACAGGAACAGACGTCGCCAAAAAAACTGCGGATCTGATCCTTACAGATGATAATTTTGCCAGTATAGTTTCTGCAGTGGAAGAAGGCAGGGTCATTTTTGATAATGTCAGGAAATTTGTTTATTTCTTATTATCATGTAATATAGGGGAGATTTTTCTAGTGTTTGTAAGTATACTTCTGAATATGCCTGTACCGCTGATTCCGATACAGCTTCTTTGGTTAAACTTGGTGACCGATAGTTTTCCCGCTTTGGCCCTTGGGGTTGAAAAAGGTGACCCTAATATTATGAATCAGAAACCCCGAAATCCTGACGAACCGATACTCAATAGGAAGATGATAATCGGAATAGCATTACAAAGTATTGCTGTTGCAGTTACTTCGTTTTCAGCATATTGGTGGGGAATTAACAGATATGGGACAAACAATATACTTGAAGCAAGGACTATAGCATTTGCAACATTGATTTTGTCGGAATTATTGATGGTTTTTTCTACCAGATCATCGAGATACACAGCACTTGAAATCGGCATATTTTCAAATAAAAAATTAGTACAAGGAGTTTCGCTTTCGTTCTTATTGATGTTGGTAGTAATATATATTCCACTTTTAAATCCGATATTCGGTACCTTTCCGTTAGGATTAAGCGAGTGGAAAATCATATTGCCCCTTGCCTTTATTCCGTT
>JAAYPJ010000104.1 GCA_012519835.1 Clostridiales bacterium
GTCGGTTTTTTCATCAAACTTTTTATATATAAGTAAAACTTCCTTATAATCCAAAAATACGGTCTTAATTTTTTCTCCCAGGATAACTTTTACGTCTTCGGGAATCAGATCCCCTTCTAAGCTCCTCACTTCATCAATAGTTGAATTGTCCAGGATATCCTTTACAGTTGAAATGTTCCCCAATGAAGGGAATTTTATCTTGCCCCTGATACGACCGTCGCTGCCCGTAAGGCGAAGCCCAACCCCTGCCAATGCACCGATCACCCCGCCTCCTGTGCCTCCATGCTCGGAGAGATGGACCCCCAATTTATCCGCAGTTTCGTAGGCCAGTTCCTTGGTCAGAATTTCCCTCTTCGCCATTCTTCCGTAATCCATCAACATCCCTTTGTCTTTCAATTTCTCCATTTCAACTATACAAAGGCCGGGATCCGAACCTTCCGCACTTTCATTTAACAAAAGGTCTGCAGCCAAATCCCTCAACGGCTCATAAATGCTGTCGGTATGTTCCACGGCAAAACACATGGCACTGTTGTGTGAAGTGTAGGGAATAGCGGGATGAAAATATAACTGATGTCTGGTTATAAATGAACACTCCCCTATGCCTCTCTCTTCTATACGTTCAATTATGGCCTGTGCCAATTTACCCGTACTCTTTTCTTCTAAACTGTCGGTATCATCGATACATACAAATGTCTGCATAACACAATCCCCCAAATTATTTATTGATTTTTCGGTTCCTTCACTTTTTCGCCTGCAATCTCCGGGCTACAGTCACACGGAGCCTATTTATTAGTTTTCGGTTCTCTCATCCCTTCGCCCCTCAATATCTCCGCTACCTCCACATCATCTAAAAGGATATCGAAAAACTCTTCATAATACTTTTTCGTCTCTTCTTCAAGATTGATATGCTCAAAGTATTGAGGATACAAAAGTTTAGAGGTCCATAATATAGCAAGAGGCGTTTCCAATGAACCCGGATGTCCCCACCGGGAAACCCCATTGGGTATTTGATAAACCCTTTTCTCCTTGACCGCCCTCAACCCTGCCCATTGTTCATTGCTCAACATATAATCCGGGACTCCCGACTCGTTGGCGATTATTATATCAGGATCCCAGAGATAAATTTGCTCCAACGTAGCAAATGATTTTTCACCCGATGTTTTTAATTTATCCTCTATGGATACGTTTATGCCGGCTGTTATTTTAATCCAATCGGCGGCAAGACTGTCTTCAATATCTGTGCGAACAGCCTCATTGACGGAATGATATAACGTGACCCGCTCATCCTCGGGTATTGTAGATGAAACCTTTTTTGTATCTTCCATAACCTTTTTGTAATAAGCTATATATCTGTCCGCCTTTTCCTCTTCACCTATGGCTTTGCCTATGGCGGATATACTCTCTATCTGTTCATCTATTGAAGTAAATTCAATTACAATGTATGGAATGTTGAGTTGGTTCAGCTTGGAAGTTACGCTTTCATCAGATGCAGTGGTTTCCCTGAGGAATACAAGGTCGGGCTTTGTCAAAAGCAGTTCTTCCATATTTATTGCCCCCGAACTGAAAGGTACGGGCAAATCCTTAATATGAGGATACTTGCCGGTCAAAACTTTATCCCTCTGCAATCCGTTCACAACCGCAACTATATCATTCGCCCTGCCTAACATGGTAACTACGTGGCCCGTGTAGGCGTATCCGCAAGCGATCCTGTTTACAGGTTTTGAAATAGTCACCTCTCTGCCAAAATAGTCCTTTACAATTACGGGTTTATAGGAATCCCCATTCAAGTCTTCGGCCGACTTGCCTGTTTTTTTGGCAAAACAGCCCTGGAGTAATAATAATACCAATAAAATAGCAATAATGCTCAGATATTTTCTATCCTCTGTAAACCTTCGCACTTAATATACCCCCCTATTATATTTCAGGCATTTTTAACGATAGATAAGGGAACAATCTGCCTGATTAAGGTAGTCTTATCTATACTATAATTTAAAACCTTAGAATCAACACCATATATTTTTCTTATATTCTCTTCGCTTAATATCTGTTGCGGGCTGCCGATTTTCTCAAATTTTTCGTTATTCATAAGAGCCAAGGTCGTTGAAACATTGTTAGTTTCAAAATAATAGGCATGATTAGGAAAATGGGTAGCCATGATCACGGAAATGTTATTTTGTTTTATCAAATCTACCACAGTTTCCAGCACCATTAACTCATTTTTAAAATCCAAATGTGAGGTCGGTTCATCCATTATAATTATGTCGGGCTGTTGTGCAAGGGCTCTTGCTACCATCACCAATTGACACTGCCCGCCGCTTATCTGTGTATAAGGCTCGTCGGCAAGATGCGAAATGCCCACCTTTTCCATGGCTTCATCCGCAATTCTCATGTCTTCTTTGTCGGGTGAAGTAAAAATATTGGTTCTATGCGCTCTGCCCATCAACACAATATCTTTAACCATATACGGAAATGTCCTTCGATGAACCTGGGGAACGTATGCGACCTTTTCGGCTAGTTGGCCGGGTTTTATATTTTCTAAATTCTTTTGATCTATCAACACTTCCCCCTGTTTTAACTTTAATACACCCAAAA
>JAAYPJ010000105.1 GCA_012519835.1 Clostridiales bacterium
CTGAGGGATAACAAAGGGGATATATAATAAGAACGAAAGCTGTTGTTCACATTGCATATTATATGTGAACAACAGCTTTTATTTTTTATATGCGTCATATGTTACAAATATTGGTTATATGGTGCAGAACATAATTTACAATATAAGGTTAAAGGTATGAGAAATTTAAGATATAAAAATCGACATAATATATCCTTATAAACGAAAAACAATCAATTACCTGGACAGGATAACCAACTGAGGAACATATTGGAATAAGGTTTATGAAGTTTCACTTTAATTTCAGGAAGATTTAGAAGGAAATTGTTTACCGATGTAGAATATACTACTAAACGAGGAAAACAATGAAAATAAAATCAACATATGCCATATGCTTGATTAATCCTTATGTCGAAAATAAACTCCAAAGGGGTATAAAGTCATGAGCAGAAAACCAAAACGGCTGGGAGATTTATTAGTAGAAAATAAACTGATCACTCGGAATCAACTGGAATACGTTTTAGAAATACAAAAATCCACCGATAAAAAAATAGGAGAGATCCTTATAGAGGAAGGCATGATAAGCGAAGACCAGATTATAGAAGTATTAGAGCTTCAATTTGGGGTTCCGCATGTAGATTTAAAGAAATATTTTATAGATCCCGAAATTCCAAGGTTGATAAACGAAAGATTAGCCAGAAGATATACATTGATTCCAATCAGAAAAGACAAAGAGAAATTGATTGTCGCCATGGCAGATCCTTTAAATATTTTTGCTGTTGACGATATCAAGATAGTGACAGGTTTTGAAATAGTACCGGTAATAGCAACCAGCCAGGAAATATTGGATGCCATAGACCAATATTACGAAACAGAAAGTGTCGAAAGAGCCCTAGCGGAATTTAAACAAAATTTTCAGGTAGAAAATATGAATGGCATAGACGAAGAGGCCTTAGATGAAATCAACAGAGCCCCGGTAGTAAAATTGGTTAACTCGATAATCAGACAGGCTGTAAAAATGAAAGCCAGCGATATTCATATAGAGCCCTTTGAAAAGATTATAAAGGTAAGGTTTAGAATAGACGGGGATCTTCAGGAAATCATGACACCTGCAAAAGCGACTCATTCCGCCATAATTACCAGAATTAAAATTATCAGCAAAATGGATATAGCGGAAAAAAGATTGCCCCAGGACGGGCGGGTAAAAATAGACATAGAAGATAAAGAAATTGACTTGCGTATGTCAGTTTTGCCGACGGTACATGGGGAAAAAATTGTTATGCGTATATTAGACAGAAGCAGTTTTTTGCTTACAAAACAGGAACTTGGATTTACAAAACAGAATTTGGAGATATTTGACAAGGTCATACAGAGTCCAAACGGTATTATTCTGGTTACAGGGCCGACAGGCAGCGGCAAAACCACAACCCTGTATGCAATTTTAAGCGAACTGAACCAGGTAAGCAAAAACATTATTACAGTAGAAGATCCGGTCGAATATCAAATGAAAGATATAAATCAGGTGCAGGTAAATGTAAAAGCGGGCCTCACATTTGCCGGTGGACTCAGATCAATTTTACGGCAAGACCCGGACATTATAATGATAGGGGAGATCAGAGATAACGAAACTGCACAAATTGCCGTCAGAGCCGCCATTACCGGGCATTTGGTTCTAAGCACTCTGCACACTAACGATACGGCATCGTCAATTACGAGGCTTGTAAATATGGGGGTAGAACCGTATTTGGTATCGTCATCCGTGGTGGGAATAACCGCCCAAAGATTGGTAAAAAGAATATGTGATAATTGCAAGAGCGGCTATATTGCAGACGAATTAGAAAAAAAAGCACTCGGGGCAAAAGATACTGCCGAGGTTATGGTATATAGGGGCAAGGGGTGTAACCTTTGCAATAATACAGGATATAAGGGTAGAGTAGCTATTCACGAAATACTGCCCATAACCAGAGAAATAAGAATATTGATAGATAAAGGTGCAAGCATAGACGATATCAGGGCAGAAGCCAAAAAACAAAACTTTGTCTCCTTAAGGGAAAGCTGTACACAGTTGGTAAAAGAAGGAGTCACAACTATAGAGGAACTGCTGCGAATAACCTACTCGGTTTAGATTAGGAGGAAAACATGAACTTCTTACAACTTGCGGAAGAAACAGTAAAACGAAACGCATCCGATTTACATATTACGGTTGGGGTGCCGCCTATTCTTAGAATAAACGGCGAGATGCATCCGATGGAATTACCTGTTCTAAAGCCGAATGATACCGCTGAGCTCGTCAAACAAGTTTTAAATGAAAAACAGTTAGAGATACTGAACAAAAATGGAGAAATAGATACCTCTCTTTCAAGTCCGGGTCTGGGTAGATTTCGTATAAATGCATTTAAACAACGCGGAAGTTACGGAATGGCACTGCGGGCGGTAGCATTAAGAATTCCAACTATGGAAGAGCTCGGGCTCCCGTCTATTGTTGAAGAACTTGCAAGAAAACCGAGAGGATTAATATTGGTAACCGGACCTACGGGAAGTGGCAAATCTACTACCTTAGCGACCATGATAGATCAAATAAACAGAGAGAGGAATTGTCACATATTGACATTGGAGGATCCCATAGAATATCTGCACAAACATAACAAAAGTGTGGTTAACCAAAGGGAAATAGGCTATGATTCCCTGACTTTTTCCAATGCCTTAAGAGCGGCTTTAAGACAAGATCCCGATGTTATTCTGGTTGGAGAGATGAGGGATTTAGAAACTATAGGTATAGCCCTGACTGCTGCCGAAACAGGGCATCTGGTATTATCTACATTACATACATTGGGCGCAGCAAAAACCATAGACAGGGTAATAGATGTGTTCCCGCCATATCAGC